>CAMBXP010000020.1 GCA_945871895.1 Chryseobacterium gleum
CAAACAATATGGGCGGCCGCAAGGGCACGCCCCTACAATAAAAAAGGGGCTAACTTATTTTTAGCCCCTTTTTCAATCCATTCAATTCAACCTACAACACTTCACCAGCTTGGAAATTCCATCTTCTGAAAGCTTCCATCGCTTCGTATTCAGGTAAACCTAATTTGTTGTACATCTCGGCTGTTTCCTCGTTTCTTTCTTTTGCACGTTGCCAGAATTCACGGCTATCGTTACCAGGAAAAACAGGCACATCTTTTTGAGATTGATGTTTGAAAATCGCCATACGTTTGCGCATTACCTCATTTGGAGACAAAGGCACCGCCATATGAATTTCGTGAATTGGCCATTCATGCCAAGCACCACGATACATCCATACATAACAATCATCCATATATTTTTTCTTTTTCAAGCGACGTACCGCTTCAAAAATAATTTCTAAACAAACTTTATGTGTACCATGCGGATCGGCTAAGTCACCCGCCAAATATATTTGGTGAGGTTTAACTTTTTCAATTAAATCCATCGTGATTTTAACATCCTCTTCCCCTATTCCACCTTTCTTCACTTTACCTGTCTCGTAGAAAGGCAAATTCAAGAAGTGACCTCTTTCATCAGGCACGCCGCAATATCTGTAACCAGCTCTTGCTTCCACCCTTCTAATGGCACCTTTAATTCTTCTAATGACATCTAAATCTTGTCCGCCTGCTTCTTTATTCTCAAAAGACGCTTTTATTTTTTTGTAAAAAGCTTCTGTATCTTTTTTAGAAATACCTAGCTCATCAGCTGCTTCACGCATGAAATCGGCATACGAAATAACATCATCATCGTGAACAGCAATGTTGCCAGATGTTTGGTAAGCAACGTGTACTTCGTGACCTTGATCAACCAAACGAATGAAAGTACCTCCCATTGAGATAACGTCATCATCTGGATGTGGAGAGAAAATAATTACACGTTTAGGAAATGGTGTAGCTCTTTCTGGTCTGTCCTGACCTTCAGTACCCGGTTTACCGCCAGGCCATCCAGTAATGGTATTTCTTAATTTATTGAAAACTTTAATATTTACTTCGTAAGCCGAACCAGCTTTTGAAGTAATATCTCCCATTCCATATTCATTGTAATCTTCATCAGTTAATTTCAAGATGGCCTTATCCAATTTCAAACTCAACCAAGAAACAGCATTCATGATAGAACTCTCATTCCAATCCATCGGCCCAACCAACCAAGGTGTTTTATTTCTAGCTAACTCTTCAGCTGCTGCCTTATCTATTACGAAAGTAGTATCAGGATGATTTTGTAAAAAAGAAGCTGGCAAATGAGCTGAAATTTCACCTTCCACAGCTTGCTCCACAGCGTATGATTTGCCAACTGTCCAAGCCATTAAATAAATTGTTCTAGCTTTGAAAATTGAACCAACACCCATAGTGATGGCTGTACGAGGCACATTTTCTTCACTAAAGAAAGTAGATGCTGCATCACGGCGCGTAGTTTTATCTAAAGTAACCAAACGTGTTTTTGTTGTCATTGAAGAACCTGGCTCGTTAAAACCAATATGCCCAGTTGTGCCAATACCCAACAATTGAATATCTAAACCGCCTTCTTTGTCAATAGCAGCTTCGTATTTTTTGCAGTAATCTTCTAATTTACTAATTGCGATAGATCCGTCGGGAATATTAATATTCTCTTTTTTAATATCAATATGATTGAAGAAATTCTCGCACATGTAGCGGTGATAGCTTTGAATACTATCCTTTTTCATTGGATAATACTCATCTAAGTTGAAAGTCACCACATTTTTAAAACTTAAACCTTCCTTTTTGTGCATACGCACCAATTCTTCGTAAACCTGAAGTGGCGAGGTCCCTGTGGCTAAGCCCAAAACTGTTTTTTGTTTTTTCTTATTGCGAGATTCAATTAAATCGCGAATTTTCTCAGCAACGAATTTCGACCCTTTCACAGAGTCATCATAAACGATAGTCTTAATCTTTTCCAAGGTGTTTATTTTAAAGTATTGTAGCAAAAATATGCTAAAAAGTAAAACGGCAAAATATTAAAGGTAAAAACTTACAAAAAAGAAAAGTCCTCCGTTGGCTAACGGGGGACTTTTCTTAATATTGAATTAACCTTGTTATGCAGTAACTACAGAAGCTGCTTTATCTAAAATAAAAACAGTGTTATTGTGTTTCTGTAAGAAGGTAGCAGGAACTTGGTCTGTAATCGCACCGTTGATAGATTCAGCAACGATAGAAGCTTTCTTCTCGCCCCAAGCGAACAAATAAATTTGTTTTGCTTTAAGGATTGTTCCAACGCCCATTGTAATTGCTTTGGTGCATACATGCTCTTTGCCACCAAAATCATTGGCTGCATCGGTACGAGTGATATCATTTAAGATAACCATTCTAGTGATAGAATTTTCTGCAGAACCAGGCTCATTGAAACCAATATGACCAGTTCTACCAATTCCTAAAACTTGTAAATCCAATCCTCCAGCGGCATCAATTTTTGCTTCGTACGCGTTGCAAAAAGCAGCAACATCTGCCTCAGCCAAAGTACCATCAGGAATATTTACATTTTCCTTTTTGATATCGATGTGATTGAATAAATTTTCGAACATGAATTTAACATAGCTTTGTTCTGCGTTTGGTTGCATTGGAAAATATTCATCCAAGTTGAAAGTAACAACATTTGCAAAACTTAAGCTTTCCTCTTTATGCATGCGAATCAATTCTGCATACAATTTCAAAGGAGATGAACCTGTTGCCAAGCCCAACACAGTTTTTTTTCCTAATTTATTATTCGCTTCAATTAATTCACGAATTTTTCCTGCAACGTATTTAGAGCCGGCTGCGGCATCTTCGTACACTAATGTTTTAATCTTTTCCATGGCGGTAAAAATATAATTTATTCCTCAAAGAAAGGAGCTCCCACAGTAAAAATAACAAAGTCGTAATCGATTTCGTTGGTTAATGATTCTACAGTACAACCCAATTGCAAGTCAATTGTTATCAAATCAGACGCTTTGGTCAACACTGTACCATCATTAGAAACCATGTCAGACAAGCGAACACTGCATAACTTCCAACCATCCCAGTCAACTTTCTTTCTATAAGTCCATTTAACATCTGCGGAAATACCCAATGAAAGAACCGCCTCAGTGTTTTTTGCTTTGCCTGAACGGATGTACACATTCAACCATATATTACTAGGATCTGTTGTGCTTAATACTTTCATAGGAGAAGTTGGGGTAGCAGACAAATCGTCAATGCTCACACCACCAAAATACCACAGTTTGCTACTAGTTGTTGAAGCACCATCGATATTCGCATAATATCCACCTGCTGGCGAGCCATCGGTTGTAATATAAGTCCAATCAACAGTTTTACTTAAATCTGTCACTTGCGGATAAAAATAACCATCAACACCTTGCCCTTGAACAACACCCAATGTTCCAACATCTAACAATCCATTTTTATCAAAATCTCTTAATAAACAACCAAAACTTCCATGCGTGTTAGCAAAATTAGAGGCACCTTGTAATGTGAATTCTTTGGTAAGGGCATCTCTGCACTGAACTTTAAAAGTTAATTTACAAGTACCAGGTTTGAAAAGTGGAGCTTTTCTAGAATTTCCATACCACCAAACGCTTACATCTTTACCTTCGCCAGAGTAAGCCTTACTGGCGGATCCATCATTAGCTTCAATGGTTAATGTCCATTTTACACTTTCATCAAAATTAGCAACAACATTTAACCCGCCTGAAGATAAATTAACCACTCCATTGGTCATACCATTAAAAGTTAAATCATCTAACGATACTGTAAAAGCGTCACTAGGACAGAGACTATTCCCTAGCGGATCTTTTTGTCGTTTACAACCTGAAAAAGTGATGACAACCACTAAAGCAGCAAGCAAAACAAATCGGCTATATTTTATTATGTTTTTCATACTTATCTATTTTGTTTTTTAATACTTAGGAACAAAAGGACCACCTTCAGAAATCACTACATAGTCGATATCAGCTGACACATTTAAACCTGGTGTTGGATAAGACAACAATGAAACAGCCATTGCTGTTATTTTCCAAGGCTCTTTCACCCTGTTACCATTTCCACCGGTTTTTAAATCGCTTGAAGGTTTAAATTTGCTGTAAGGAATACTAACCAATTTCCAACCTTCCCAATCTACAACAATATCGTAAATCCAACCATCGTTGCTTGCTTGAGCATCTGAATTGTATAAAAATCCAGCTGTTATAGCATTAATCAAATTCTGTTTAGAAGTTGCTGAATCAAGTTCATAAGCTTTTAACTCAATTGCTGTATTCGACTGCCCTGTGCCTCTGATATATAAATTGAAATACAAATCCTCAGGATTTTCAGCTTGAATATTATCTTCTGGCATAACTTGTTTAGCTATTTCAAGCAACGGATCATGATTGATGCTTAACAACCAACCATTTTTATTGATATCTGTACCTTCCATGTGGCAACTTTTTACACCTTCTACAGCGTAATCCGTATACTTAGCAAATTTTGGATAGCCATTATCAGCCTGATCAGTAGAAACACCAGCCATACCAACTGTTCCTTTTTCAAAATCATCAATCACCCTATACTTCACTCCATCTACGGTTCTTAAATTGTAAGAAAGTGTTTTAAGAATGACGATTTTTTTGTTCAAAGCAAAGGTGGTATCCAAGCCCAATACATTCAACTTAGCATAGCAAGTATCATATGTTGAGAAAAAACGATTACCTGTTGATTCACCTTGCCACCATCCATTAGTAACATCAATCTTTTTTCCTTTTCCTTTAATTTTCATTTCTGCACCAGAATCATCGCTCGACACAGTTAATGTCCACGATACATCTTCGTTAAATTCAGCACTAAAAAATAGAGCCGTATTCAACTGCAAATTTGAAAGCGTAAAGTTTGGATTGGTCTTGTTCACATTTAAAGCTGTAACCAACGCAAAATCTTTAGTGGCGAAACCTTGTTCGGTTCCAACCATAGTTTCTCTTTTACAAGATGCTGCAAAGAGCATAGTGATAGAGAGAATACCTGTTATTAATTTACTTCTCATAGTTTAACTTATTAGAATTTACCTTGGTAAACCAAGAACAATTGAGAAATATTGTAAGAATTGCTAGCCAACAATGCATTGTAAGTTACCATATTGTAATTTACAGAAAATGCTTGCTGAGGAGAGAATCTTAATTGCAACCCTGCAGATGCAACAGACTGACTAGAATTGATGTTCACCTCTGTCATATTTACAATTTGGTTGAAATCATTTCTTGGAGCCTGAAATTCATTTCCTTCTGCACTAAACATTTTATATCCTAACAATAAATCTACTTTTTTAACTACTTCGAAAGAAACACCAGCATCTGCTACAGTGCTTGTTAAAGCAATGCTACCTTTGCCATCTCTCGATGTTTTTTCCATTCTTCCACCCACTGAAACATCAAACTTTCTATTCCAGTCTAGCATTTTACCCAACTCAAGTTTAACACCTCCCTTAACAACCAAAAATGATCTTGTATCAGCAGTACCTTCTCCAATAATCTCGTTCAACATATCTGCACCAACCTCAAAACAAATGTTTTTCATGCTGGTATCCGACGACACTAATAAAGACGGACCTGTGCGGTTTGGGGTTGCCTTACCATATGGTGAAGCGTTGTTGTACTCGTTCATAAATGGAGTAAGAACACCACTAATCTTAGCATTGTACACTTGTTCTGACGTTAATCTATCGAATAAGATTGGAGTTCTAACAACTGCTGCATTGCTTACCATTCCAAACAAAGCAGGATTTTGGTTGTCGGCAACTCTTCTTGATTGTGCTGTTGGACTGTTATAGAAAGGACCAACGTTAGTATAGCCCAAGCCAAATTTCAAACCAGAAGAAAGAGCATAACTAGCTTTTAAGTCAAAGAAGAAATCTTTGTAGCTTTGAGTAGAATCATTAATTACATCAGAATACTTGAAGCTAGATGCTCCGCCTTCAAAATGAATATTTAATTTACCAGCACCAATAGCTTTAGTATAATCAACATCACCCGTTCCAACATGATTTTTGTACGAGAACTGAGAAGATTGAATATCAACGTCGGTTAAACCAACATAATTTCCACCTAATATCAATGATTCACCAATGGTAGCAGCAACTCTTGCTCCCGACAATAATCTGTCACCTACGTTAGCATCATTGGTTGAGCTTGTTCTGGTTACAAAACCATAAGTTCCAAGTCCCCAATCTTTACCATGGTACTTGTATTGTAAGTGCGCACCTTGTAATAACCAACCATTTCCACTGTTCATGTTTTCATACTCGGTAATTGCTCTTCTGTTTTTGAAGATTTCACCTTCGTATTTGTTGTACATATCACCGAAATTAAAAACGGTAAATGGAGTCATTTGCAAACGAATATCTCCAATCTCATATTTAAAATCACCAACAGTACCCATCATTTTAAACTGACGGAATTTAAACGTTGTATTGCTACCGAAGAAAGCACCAAATTCACTACGAACCCTAAATTCAGCAGAAGCTTGAAACATAGAGTCGATAGCTAAATTGTTTCTTAAATCGAATAAGTTGTATCCACCCAAACCTTCGCTGTGTGTTTGGCCGTCTCCCTCCATAATATTTCCACTCAACTTGTTGTTGGTGATGTATGAACGACCAAGGCCATTCATAGAAAATTTAGCAGGTAATTGCGCGCTAGCAGTAAAGCCAAGTGCTACTATAAGCGCCGATGTTAATAATGTTTTTTTGTTTTGCATCGCTATAATGTATTAGAAGAAGATTTTTAATTCAAATGTTGTTTCGTGTCCGTTAAACTTGTCTTTGGTGAAGTTAGCATCTTTATGTGTGAAATATCTGTGACGAAGATGTAAACTCATGTTTCTGTTGATGTCATAATCAACACCCGCAGCAAGAGTGGTTCCTAACTGACTGATTACTCTTTCCTCTTTTGAGTAAAGATTTTTTCCTTCAAGGATTTCTTGTGCAGTATACACTCTATCTGTTTTAACAATCTTATCTGGTGATAAATCTGTATAAATACTTCCTTTCACTGTTTCAAAACCAGCCTCAGCAACAACGTTGAATTTTTTCGTAATGCTAAAAGCAGCGGTGAAATCTTCATAGAAAACAGAAATCAAAGTATTTTTGTTTCCAGGCATACCTGCAATTGGCGTAAACTTCTTACTTACCACATTGTAGCTATTGAAGTTTAACAATACCAATTCGTGTTTACCCAATTTCAACTTAGCTTTGGTGAATAACTCTAAAGTATTGAACCCTTTAAGATAGGTATTAGATGCACCTGCTTCTGCTGGATTGATTGTGATTGTTTCAAAAGTTCTAAACCAATACGATTTAACTCTGTGGTATGGTCCACCTGCCTGAAACCAAGGGCGTAATCTTGAACGAGAGAAATCATTCACACGATGTTGAATGGTAATACTATCGTGTAAATTTTTACGCTCAGCACCAAAAGCATAACCCAATTGCACTTTAACATATTTACCAATTCCACCTTCAGCGCGGAAATTCACACCCTGACGGTTGTTGGCAATTTGTCCAACTTCTTGCGAAATATTGGTAAACTGTAAGTTATCATAGATTTGATCGGTACTAAAACCTCCATCACCCAAGCTTGAATTACTGTTTAAAATACCTCCATCTAAACTTCCTAAACCTTCAGCAATATTGTAGTATTCTACTGAGAATGGAACCAAAACTACGCGTTTATCAAATTCGGTTCTGAAATAAAAACCAGGAGCCCATGTACCTTTTCCTGTTGCAGGGTTCTCTAGTTTACCGGCTCCAAATTCTCCAGATACATTTACTTTTTTGATTTTGAAGTCAAAATCTAAGGTAGTTACAGTGTTGTTATCTGGTAAGCCGCTTGTAAAAGTAGTTTTTGCTCTTTTCGCATAATAGTTATAGCCTACTTTACCTCTAATAGCTCTTTCGAAAACTACTTTTTCCAATCTACCAGCTGCAGTGTAAGAAGGAAAATAATCCACCGATTGCGCAATAGCTACGTTTCTGTTGGTTCTACCAAATACCCCTTTCAAACTAATTTGATAAGGTAGATATTCAGTTTCGAAAACAACACCTACTAGCGGACTTCTTCCTAAGGCTTGGTTACCAATGTTACTCGACATGGTATAGTATTCAGAGAATCTCTCAAAAGATCTTCTATACCAATCCCAAGGCAAACGGTTAAAGTAGTTGTCTCTGTATTCTGGCTGACCCATCGTAAATTTACTAAGATTGGTCCACAAAACTTCACCAGCCATTACGCTAGTTTGAAACAATCCATTTCTAATTCTACCAGAGAAATTGATATTTTGACGAGCACTTGCTTGGCGACTAGAATTACCCAAAACATCTCCTGTAAATACAGGTGATAATGAATAACCTACATTAAAATCAATGTTTGTTCTAATTTTAGATGCCAAGTTCAACTCTAAAATTGGGTATCCCCCATTCGCATTTGACGCTACGTTTACCAAAGGATAATCAGAAAAAGAGATATTCTTTTCACTGGTTGCCATGTCATCATAATGATCTCCCATGTTTCTGTAGATAGTAAGAAATCTTACTACTCCCGAAACGACTAAATCATCAGAGAACAAAGCTTTACCTTGATTTCCTCCTATGTAGTTAAAATGTTTATTTAAGCTTGTTCCACTTGTTAAAGGATTGTAATTTGGGTTCAACATCAAAGTTGAAGTTCCCGCAAATGGAATGGTTCTGTTTCCGGTTAAGTATCCATCTTGCGCTGCAGGTAAAGAATCACCTGGTCCCGCAAAGGCTGTACTAAATCCGAAAAGCAACCCGACCGCTCCCAAAACTTTTGCGTGTCGGATACTTTTGTTCTTTTTAATCATTCAGACTTCAGATTAATTTATAGTTATTAATAAAGCAACAAATTCTAGTTTTTCTATTTCCATCTTTTTTTGATTCGAGGACGAACCGGCGGAGTAGCGCCATAGAAAGACTCATTCAATTGATCAAGCAATGGAGTACCTGAAATCAAAGAAGAACCTGGTTTTTTCTCCACATAGTCACATGAAGCATCCCAAATAATGGCACCTGCACATTTCTTTTCTACTATGTAATCGGCTTTCATTCTAATTGATTTAGGATTATCGTAAGAAACAAATGATTTCTCTTGCTCACTTACCAAATAAGGTACTTTAGCAACATCATCCCAGTATTCTTTGTAACCATGTTTTTTCATTTCTTCTAAGATGTTGTAGTACGAAGGACTACCTTCCCATTCAGCAAAAATAACATCATCGGCTTTTTTGTGATGTCCTGTTCTGTATACTGTAATTGGCTCTTCACCATCGAAACCTCTTAAACTACGACCATAAAAAGCAACACCCATGTTTAATTTCTCAGCTGGTACGTTGTACGTTTGAGTCATTAAACGGTATGCTTCATCTAAACTTCCTTTGTATCCTTTTGCAGGGTTGTATAAAGGAGAGTTATGATTAGCATCATCACTCCACGGACCGTTAAAATCGTATGTCATCATGTTATAGTAATCCATAAAAGTGATTTCATTCCACTTAATGTTTTCCATTTGCGGTGTGTTCGCTCCAAAAGCTGCAGTTAACAAGAAATGATAATTTAATTTAGCTCCGTAAGCATCAATTGAATCGCGAATGGCTTTCATGAACAAAGGATAGGTGTTTTTATCTTCTTTTGTACCACTGTGCTCATCATAACCCGGGTATTCCCAGTCGATATCGATTCCATCAAACTGATATTCTTTCAACAATTTCACACACTCTTCAGCAAAATGCGCTCTCTTTTTAGGGTCGGCAGCAATTCTAGGGAAGTTGTCTGACAATGTCCAACCACCAATAGAAACCATTACTTTAACTCCATACAAGTGAGCATAATCCACTAAACTTGAATTGGGGAAATAAGCAGGTTGTGGTTTACTCCAGTCGATTTTACCTTTCAAAAGAATTGAATCAGCCCAAGCATCGGTACCTTGGAGGTTACCTTCTTTGTCGGGACAATAAAACGAATAATTTAAAATACTGTACTTGCTGTAATCAAGTACTTCTGGCACTACGCACCCATTTCGCTTGTACATTTGCCAAGAGGGGAAGTAACCAATGATTTCTTTGCTCTTTTGAGCAGATACTGTTTGCATTACGCCAGTAATGAAAACAGCGAGAGTGATCAATGATATTTTTTTCATAATTGTTTGTTTAAAGCGAAGCAAATATATTAAAATACATCAGCTGCACTAATTTTTACTAAACATGTTTGAGAAAAGATAGATAGAAGACTCCCTAAGCCAAATATAGTAAAATAACTTACTTATCAAAAAATTATTTTTCTACCATTTATTCGGCCCCAACTCCTAGGTAGGTTCGTATTTTCTCTTTCTCAAATTTCTCTTGTGCTTCTTGTTCCGGCTTTATTAACGAAACAATTACACCTGTGATAAATGCCAACGGAACTGAAACCAATGCCGGATTTTTTAATGGGAAAATGGGTTCGTATCCCATGATATCTTTCATTACAGGCGGACTAACAACAATTAATATTATTGCGCTTAAGGCACCTACAACGATACTCCAAGTTGCACCTTTTGTGGTAAATTTTTTCCAAAATACGGAAAGTAACAAAGCTGGGAAATTAGCACTGGCGGCAACAGCGAAAGCCAATCCCACCATAAAAGCTACATTCTGATTCTTAAATGCCAATCCTAAAATAATCGCTAATATCCCTAAACCAATAGTAGCCATTTTAGCTACCTTCACTTCTCCCTTTTCGTTTGATTCTCCTTTTCTAAATACATTCACATACAAATCATGAGCAATACTTGATGCTCCTGAAAGCGTTAATCCTGCTACCACAGCTAAAATTGTTGCAAAGGCAACTGCTGCAATAAATCCTAAAAATAAACTACCTCCAGTATGCTCAGATAATAAGATGGCAGCCATGTTTCCAGATGCATTAACACCCTTAATTGCTTCTCTTCCTACCAAAGCGGCAGCAGAAAAACCAATTACAAAAGTGAGTATGTAGAAGTAACCTATAAAACCTGTAGCTACAAAAACTGATTTACGTGCTTGTTTCGCATCGGGTACAGTATAGAAACGCATTAATATATGAGGCAATCCTGCTGTTCCTAGCATCAACGCTAAACCTAAGGATAAAGCATCGAATGGATTTGAGAACATAGAACCAGGAGATAGTGATCCTTCACCATATTTATCTGTTACTGTTTTAAAAAGATTAGTAACACTATAATCAAAATGAGATAAAGCTAAAATCACCAATACAGTTGCTCCGCCAAGCAAAAGAACAGCTTTAATGATTTGCACCCAAGTGGTAGCCAGCATTCCACCAAACAAAACATAACACATCATTACCGAGCCAACAATTAGCACTGCCCATTCATAAGATAAGCCAAACAACTTTTCAATCAAACCTCCTGCTCCCACCATTTGAGCGATGAGATAAATTAAAATAGTTAGAATAGAACCAATAGATGCTGCCACACGAATAGGCTTTTGTTTCAATCGAAAAGCTACCACATCGGCAAAAGTATACTTGCCTAGATTCCTTAATGGCTCTGCAATTAAAAACATAATTAAGGGCCATCCTACGATAAAGCCAATGGAGTAAATTAAACCATCAAAACCTTGAATCGCTACTATGCCCGCAATTCCTAAGAAAGAAGCGGCACTCATATAGTCGCCTGCTAAAGCCAATCCGTTTTGAAAACCAGTAATGCTTCTTCCAGCTGCGTAAAATTCAGATGTTGTTTTTGTTTTTCGCGATGCCCAATAAGTGATATACATTGTTAATGCAACAAAGGCGAAAAACATGATAATCGCTACCCAATTGGTTTCACCTATTGAGGTGGTTGTTTGTAGCAAATGCATTATAATTTCTTTTTAATTTCTTCTACTTCCTTGTCGTAGAAATTATTTGCCCAATAAGTGTATATTCCTGTCATTACCCAAGCAAGAACTATCAATCCAATACCAATAGGAATTGCTATGGTTGTTACTTCCCCTACTTTCTGTTTGAAAAAATCTTTATCGAAAGCGACCATCAATAGAAAACCAAAATAGGCCAGCAGCATAACGGTAGTTAAGAGGAAAGCTACCGCCCAACGTTTCTTGATAAGCTTTTTAAATTCGGCACTTTGTAAAACTTCTTGTGTTTTTTGTTCGCTCATAATTTGCAATGGAAACCGAATCTAACCAAAAAGAAAAACACAGCAAAAAAGTGTTAAAAAGTAAGGCCATTTGTTAAGAAAACAAATGGCCTCACAAAAAAAAAAAAAATGCGACTTATATTGAAAGAATGTCTGCTACTCGCAAAACTTCTTCATCAATGTGGTGTCCTTCGCGAATTGCTTCTTCAAAAGGAGTATATACCACTTGATTTTTGATAATACCTACCATTTCATCTTTTCTGCCAGCAATCAATCCTTCAACAGCAGCAACTCCTAGTCGGCTTGCCAAAATTCTGTCGAATGAAGTGGGGTCGCCACCTCGTTGAATATGCCCTAAAATAGAAACTTTGGTATCGTAATCTTTCAATCGTGCCGATACTTGATCAGCAATATGTTGAGCGTGTCCGAGCTTGCATCCTTCAGCAACAATAACAATGCTTGAAGTCTTTTTTCTCTGACGGCCTTTTTCTAATTTTTCGCAAATTGCTTCGATACTTCCTTCTCTTTCGGGAATCAAAATATCAATAGCTCCTGATGCTAAACCTGTGTTGGCTGCGATGAAGCCAGAGTTCCTACCCATTACCTCCACAAAGAACAACCTGTTGTGCGACATCGCTGTATTGCGAATATTGTCAACAGCTTCAATCGCTGTATTGGTAGCAGTATCAAAACCTATGGTATAATCGCTTCCATTTAAATCGTTGTCAATAGTGCCAGGAATACCAATAATTGGAATACCGTGTTCTTTTGCCAACAACATAGCTCCGGTGAAAGTACCATCGCCACCAATAGCTACAAGCGCATCAATCTGACGGGTTTTTAAATTTCTATAGGCTTTTGCTCTTCCCTCTGGAGTGCGAAATTCGGCACATCTGGCAGACTCTAACATAGTACCGCCTTTTTGTAAGATTTGATTAACAGAACGAACATCCATAATATCTGTAATGTCGTTCTCTATCATACCTTCGTAACCGCGGTAAATACCAGAAACCGATAAGCCATAGTACACTGAAGAACGAACCACTGCACGAATGGCAGCGTTCATCCCAGGAGCATCACCACCAGAAGTATAAACTCCTATTTTCAGAATTTTCTTCAACGTCGATTATTTGTTGCCTGTGAAAATTAAAGCCATCTCAGCCATACGGTGAGAGAAGCCCATTTCATTGTCGTAGAATGAAGTCATTTTAACTAATGTATTGTCTCCAGATGGAACTACCAATACATCATCTATAATCATAGAAGAGAATGGCTCACCTACGCAGTCTCTTGAACACTCGTAGAAATCACCGAAGTAAGCTACTTGTTTCAAGATGGTATCTTGGTTGATTTTAGCAACACCAGCTTTAACAGCCGCTTGCACTTCTTCACGTGTACGTTTTCCTTCAATTAAGTAAACTGCCTCAACTACAGAACCTGTATCGGTAGGAACTCTTAATGCAGTACCATTCAATTTACCGTTCAAGTGAGGAAGAACTTTACCAACTGCTTTAGCAGCGCCAGTAGAAGCAGGAATAATATTGTTTAATGTAGCACGATTTTTACCACCACCAAAAGCATCAGCTACTTTTTGAGTTGCAGTTGCAGCGTGCGTAGTAGAGATCAAACCAGAGATTACCTTATATGTATCATCTAACGCTTTAGTCATTGGAGCCAAGCAGTTAGTAGTACAAGAAGCATTAGAAATGATTCTGTCATCTGCATTGATATCAGTGTGGTTAACACCCAACACTACAGTTTTAGTAGCATCATTGCAAGGAGCAGAAACGATTACTCTTTTTGCACCAGCATTGATGTGAGCTTGAGCTTTCTCAGTAGTAAGGTAGAAACCAGTACATTCGAAAACTACATCTACATTGTGATCTGCCCATTTGATATTGTTGGCATCTTTCTCAGCGTACACAGTAATAGTGTGGTCACCTACTTTAATTACGTTATCAGAAACCAACGAAACTTCTACCGGAAATCTTCCGAAGATTGAATCTTTAGGTAAACCTTGTGCAATTTCTTTAGCCGGCACTAAGTCGTTACCCGCTACTATTTCAATTTTGTCATTAAATTTCTCAACGATAACTCTCATTACGTTTTTGCCGATACGGCCCATTCCATTGAAAGCAACTCTAATTTTAGCCATGATAATTTTAAGTTTAAGTGAACTATTGTTTTATTGGTTTCGAAAAACCAAGAGGACAAAAATATAATTTTTTAGATACTACAAAAGTTCTAGGGCAGAAATTATTGAAATTTAATGTAGATTTTATTTGAATGGGGGTGTTTTGTCAGTGAACTACAAAGATTTCAACACTTCCTTCTCTTTCTTGGTTAAACCACTCACCACTAAATCATACGAATTATCAATCCATTCTTTCAATTGTTTATCATTTACCGAACCATCTGCAGAAATTGTATTCCAGTGCTTTTTGTTCATGTGATAACCTGGCTGCACACAAGGAAATTCTTCGCGCAATTCAATCGCTTTTTCAGGATCGCATTTTACATTGAATGACAAAGGATCATTCTCAAATCCGCACAACAAAAATGCTTTACCCATTACTTTAAACACTAAAGTATCGGGCCCAAAAGGCAATGTTTCTTCAACAGCTTTTTTGGAAAGACAATATTCGCGGAGGGATTCGAGGTGCATGACAATTTATTTTTTCGTAGAGTCATCCGTCAACTGACGGATGACTTAAAAAGATTAATTCCTTTAAAAAAAACAGCGGAATATTTTCTATTTAAAGACAGATTCTATCTGCCTCTACACCACTATTTCTTGAAATTCACAAAAAACTACCCCAAATATGTCTTCAAATATTTCCCTGCAATTCCTTCCCAAGAGTAATTATCAACCACCAATTTTCTTAGTGAATCTTTAAATTCACTCAACTGTGTAACCGACATTCTATCTTTCTCATTTAAGTAGGCAATTACATTGTGGGCAATGTTTGCAGAGGCATTTTCATTCAAATCAACATTGTTGATTTTCACTCTTCCATCTACCAATTCACGAATTTGATCGCCTATTTCACGGAAAGCAGATTGGTAAGTCAGCACCGGATAAACGCCACAAGAAGCCGCCTCAATTGCTACCATACCAAAAGCCTCAGGGAAAACAGATGGTGCTATTTGCACATCCATCGCTGGCAACAAATTCACCAATTGTTTGTGGTTCAATATTCCAGTAAAAGTTACTTTAGAACGAATGTCAAAAGACAATGCTTTCACATCTGCCGCGATTTCATTTCCATATTTTTCCAATATCTCATTGATTAAAGGAAGTTGCTTCCCTTCGTCGCCATGAAACAAAGAATTAGAAGCAACGACCTTCTTCAATAAATCTATATTACCTGTCGCCAAACAATTTAATATGATCTCCGCAGGTTCGCGAAACGGACCAAAACCAGCGATGATGAAATTAGAGTTTGGTTTTTCTTTCAATATCTTCGGAATAGCCAATAAAATCAAGTAAATTCCTTTGGTCCACAAATATTTACCCACAAACATAATGTTGTTGCCACTCAAATCAACTTGCTTAATTTTGGTAATGGCATCTTTATCAATCCCTCTGTAATCGTAAGATTTACGCACCTCATCTACCAAAGCACTTAGATTTTCTTCTGTAAAAGAAGTGCTCAAAATTTTGTTAGAATTCTCGGTGTTTCTTCCCTCACTTGCCTTTACATTCTCTTCAATAGTAGAAACAAAATCGGCTACTAATTTCTCACGTGATTCATTGGCAATGCCGAAGCTACTTACATCCACTCCCGCAGGAATTATCTCAATTTTCTCAATCAGTCTTTCCAGTTTCACATCGTGTAAAAACTCTTTCAATTCTTCATCGGCGTGCAAACTATCTACTACGATTTCATCTACTGCTAATAAGGATTCTATGGCGTAAGCTTCAAAACGCTTGTCTTTTTTCACAGTAAAATTCAAGGCACTTCCATGCACCGTAATCACAAATTTGAATTTCACCTCTTTCTTCAATTGCGTTGCGATATATGGAAACATGACCATATGATTGGTATTGATCACCTCCACCTTATTATCGCGAACGATGCAACGCATGGCGTTTAAGTTTTGATCCACATAGCGCATTGTTTCTTCGGTAGTACAAGAAGTAAATTCTTTTACTTCAAATCCTTGGTAATGATCGTACACATAAACTGGCAAAAAGCCATTCAAGTTGGGTTTATAACATTTACACACTCCTTTAAAAGGCGTATCTTTTTTATCAGTTAAAATACAATTGGTATTACTTGCGTCAAATTCATACACTTCATTGATAAAGTCGATTTGCTTAGGATCAAAATCCTGACAAACCAAAATAACATCTTGTCCTTTGCGCACCAGCTCACGCACCAAGTTGTTTACATATAAGTTACTTCCTGTTCCTGTTAAAAGATATCCGTGTGTGATAAGAATTGCCATTTCGTAGTTTTTTTGATTGATGCTAAATATAGAAATTATTTCTATCCGTTAACTCAAGCAAAAAAGCAATATCAATATAGCACTTCTTTCGAGAGCGACTTCACATTGCCGTCTGCTTTAGCTGACGGTTTATATCAATTTCTTCAAATCGCTTTAGCACCATTCCAACCATATCTTATTATAAACTGATCCACTTCGTCGGCAAAGCTTTTTTTGGCATGGTGTTTTTCCTGATTAATAATATATGCCTTCACTTTTTCGACTTGAGACTCACTGATTGACACCGCAAAATAATCATCTTGCCAAGAGAAAAAACTTGTAATTATCTTCTGCTTATTAAGCCAAAATGCTGACTCCCCTTTAATCAACATCGCAACCTTAGCTATAGTTTGTTCTTTACCCAATGAAATTAAGCAATGCAGATGATCTGTGTAGCCATTGACCGAAATAATAAAAATTCCTTTTTCTTTAGCATTTTCAATTATGTGTTGATGCAATTTAATTCTGACTTCCTTTGTTAGTAGTGGCTCTCTGTTCTTTGTAGAGAAAACAAGGTGAACCCATATTTTCACAAATGACATAAATAATAATAGTTTAGTTAGAGGATATATTCCTTTAGCTAAAATAAGAGAAATTAGGCTGAAGCCAATGAGCTTTATTATTTTTCCGTCAGCTAAAGCAGACGGCAATGTGAAACCACTAGTCGAAAGAAGCAAGCAAAGAATTAAATACAATAGCCAAATTGCATTAACTAAAAGCCTCTTTATTTTTACTATATTCTATTATCTTTACCAAAAACAAATCTATGTCACACTCCGTCGATATTCTCGCTTTTGCAGCTCATCCCGATGATATTGAATTATCGTGCGGAGGAACAATTGTTAAGCAAGCAACGCAAGGCGACAAGGTTGCTATTGTTGATTTAACTGCCGGAGAACTAGGCACTCGTGGCTCTGCAGCGATTAGAGCAGCCGAAGCCAAAAAATCGGCAAAGATTTTAGGTGTTGTCGAAAGAGAGAATTTAGGTTTGCCCGATGGCTTCTTCGATTTATCAGAAAAAAATAAATTGGCCGTGGTGAAAATGATTCGCAAATACAAACCAACTATTGTACTGGCAAATTCAGTAAGCGACCGGCACCCCGATCATGCGCGCGCTGCGCAATTGGTAAGCGAGGCTTGCTTCTTAGCCGGATTGGCAAAAATAGAAACATCTTTAGGGGGTAAAAAACAAGAGGCTCACCGTCCCGATGTTGTATATCACTACATTCAAGATCATTACATCAAACCCGACGTAATTGTTGACATCACAGGTTATTTCGATATAAAGATGGATGCCGTAAAAGCATTTAAATCGCAATTTCACGACCCCAATTCTAAAGAACCAGCAACACCCATTTCAAGCGAAGAATTCATGACATTTTTAGAAGCCCGCTGTAGAGAGTTCGGACGATTAATTAAAACCGAATACGCAGAAGGATTTACCGTGGAAAGACCCGCTGGAGTTGAAAACTTAAACGATTTGATTTAGTGAATTTCAACGAAGTAAAATATCTTTTCCAAAAAGAATTTCAGCTAGAGCTTAGAAAAAAAGCGGGCATCAACAGCATTTTGCTATTCGCAGTGGCTACTACTTTTATTTCTTATTTGGCGCTTGATAACATTGAACATGCTCCTACGTGGAATGCACTTTTTTGGATTATCATTCTCTTCGCTTTTATCAACGCCGCCAACAATACTTTTCGCAACGATACCGAAAACACACAAGGCTATTTAAATCAACTGGCCCACCCCAATTCCATTTTAGCAGCCAAGACTTTATACAACGCTTTTTTAATGACGATTACCGGTTTGGTAAATTACTTTTGCTATTCTCTTTTCATTGGCAATTTAATTGAAAATCAATGGTTGTTTTTATTGCTCATCATCATCGCCGCATTAGGTTTCGCAGCAGTGCTTTCTCTTACCAACGCCATCTCTTCAAAAGCCTCATTCAACAACACTTTAATGCCTATTTTGAGTTTACCTGTTTTAATTCCTTTCTTCATTATTTTGGTAGCTCAAACCAATCATTTAATTGGCAATAAAGAATACCACGATTTTTCGTTTGCGCAAGCTCGCGAAGGAAGTGAAGTGGAAGTGTTGTGCAGTTCTATTTCTTTCTCGAAAAACATCGAAAACATGAACTGCAGCGAGTACATCGCAGTTGATACGAAAGGCAAAAATTCAATCGTAATATTTTGTGGTTCCTTAAGCACCGAAAACAACAAAACATTAATCCTAAAAGGAAAAACAGAAAAAAGGGTGTTTTATGCCTCCAATATTTGGAACAAAGCTACCGTAAGTTCTTCCTCTAACATCAAGTATTACGGGGCGCTTACGCTACTTACTACCATCGTTTTAGTGATAGGTCAGTTTTTATTTCCAAAGATTGCTAAGTTTTAATATTCATCACAGCATACAAAGGGAAAACCTTAATATTGTCAAGCGCAGAAAAATTTTCCAAAGACAATCGAATTCCGAAATCAGATTTTTTTTCCTTCAAAAAGAGATGCATACTTTGCATGGTGCCTTTAGTACCCGACTTCACCTCTAAGGGAATTATTTTGTCGTGGAGTTGAATAACATAATCTACTTCAGCCTGACTACTTTTGGCTTCTCTTTGCCAGTAATACAACGCCGCCTTTTCATAACAAGAAGTGTTTTTCAGTAATTCCAATCCCACATACAGTTCGGCGATATTACCTTTGTTAATTACATTGAAATCATCTTGAATTAGTAAATTGGCCGTATTGAGTCCGAGTATTCTTTGAAAAATACCAGTATCAAAAACCAACATCTTTTGTTTTTTTATATTTACTTCTGCCCCCAACGGAATGCCATTACTTGCCGAATGAACAACAGGATAAATTAATCCCGCCATTTGTAACAACTGCAACACCTCTTTAATTTGAACATTGCTTAATGTTGAGTTGGGGTAAGTATAAGTAAACTTGTTGCCTATTTGCTGTACCACAGAATTAAAAACCTCTCTAATTCTGGAAGAGTCTACCCTTGTTTTATATTTAACAAAATCATCTTGAATAGATACTATCAAATCATCAAGCACGTGCTGCACCTCCAGCAAATCCCCTTTTGTAACATAGGTATGCACTGCTTCAGGCATACCTCCCACAATCAAAAACTTTTTTAAGTAACTCTTTAATTTCTGATGAAAAAGTGCAGGGAACTCAGATTTCTCATTGGCTTGTAGCAAGGCGTTGAGCAAGGTATTTTCGTTGTGTGCCAATAAAAACTCATCAAATGAAAAGGGATACATAAACATTGAACGAACTCTACCCACTCCAAATGAAGGAATTTCCGACAAGGCAAACTCTAGTAAAGAGCCTGCAGCCACAACATGTAAACTGGGCATCTTCTCGTAAAAATAGCGTAAAGAAGAGATCGCAGCTTCACAAGATTGTATTTCATCTAAAAACAATAAGCTTTCTCCTTCTTTTATAGGCGTATTGGTGAGTACAGATAATTGTTCTACTATTTCTTTAAGCGCTAGCCCTTGTTCAAAAACTGTTTTGTAAGCAGGGTTCTCATCGAAATTAATCTCAATAAAATAGTTGAATTTTTTACCTAAATTCCTTACAGAAGAAGATTTGCCTACTTGCCTTGCCCCTCTTAGCATCAATGGTTTTCTAGACGACAAAAGTCTCCATTTCTCCAGCTCAACATCTATATTTCTTTGTATATACATTATAAAAAAAAAATAAAAAAGAAGACCAATAATAGGTATAAAACAATAAAAAAACAAATCAATATTGAGCATAAAACGATAAAAAAGAAAACCAAAAAACACGCGAAACATCCCTTTTATAAACACAAAAAACTGCGGCACGCTTGCGCTACTCGCTGCTATCGTTTTGGTGGTTGGCCAGTTTTTATTTCCAAAGATTGCGAAGTTTTAAAACAGGGAAGAATAATCGAATTTCTTCGAGAGTAAAAATTTATCTCAAGCCAAATCTCAATTTTATTATATGCATTTGGCTCAGGATAAATTTTTTGAGAAAATTCATAGGTAAAGAAAAAGAATTGGTATTACTTCAAATGGCTTTATCTTTAGATAAGTATGAGTAATTGCGACGCTTTCTTAAAAAACAAAAAACAAAAATTGACATGATTATTTGATCCCATAAAGCGGAATCTAAATACTTTAGAAAATGAAAGTTTGGGGACAAGACAAAAATTAACGCAGTAAGTATATAACTAATAATACCATATGCAAGACCTAAAAACAAAAACCTCATTTTTTTTCTTTCAATTCCGCACAAGATAGCTCCTTCCAATGCGGTGCATATAATCCTAAAAAAAAGTCCCCCATCTTTACCAAAATGTACTGCAGGCAAATTGGCCGCGATGAATTGAATAATAAATCCAGTTAAAGTTAATATTGCAGCAAGTAATATATTTGTTTTTCTATAATTCATTTTACTATTCTTTTTTCTCCACCTCTGTTTTAACTGCGTTTAAAAATTCGACAGACGCTTTTGTTGCTATAGCTTCTGCTGCCTTTGAGGCATAAGTTACTTCATCACCTCTAGTTTCCCCCATAAGATTAGTATAAGTAGAACCAGCACCAACATCATGATTCATTTCTGTATGAGTCCCTTCTCCTTCCCCTGGATACTTCCCTGTCTTCAAAGAAGTCTTTAGTATGGCCGCAAACTCACTATATTTGGGATCAGTTGTAGCTTCTTTGAGAGTAGGTATCGAATTTAAATCTGTCACCTCTCCATATTTTGCAATATATAGCTACACATAATTTGAATGTGAATATAGATCTTGTATGGCATGCAATGATTGGCCAATACCATTTCCTAACGCCTCTTCATTAAATTTACCCGCCTTAAATGAAACAACACTAAGCGACATAGCCATTATTATGTCATCAGAATTAGAAATTATTTGCTCATAATTCATATTATCAAAATGTGCCCAATCACTCTCTTGATTGTGTAAATCTGGCCAAGTAACTCCTCCACTGACCACAGTTCCCTGCCCCACAATACCGTACATGAAATGGCCATTTTTAACATCGTTTTGAGCTTTTTCATCATACATTGAATTCTTTTCTCCATAACTTCCGAAATTAATTCTGAATCCCCACTCTCCTGTAGTTTTCAAAGCATTTTTAGCTATTCTTTGATGTACGTCCAATAAAAAATCACCTGAAGGATCAATAAATCTCACAGGATCATTGTTAACGTATGAATATGGTGTCAAGAAAGGCGTTTCTCTAAATCTCATATCAATTGAAAGCCATTTAGCAATTTTCGCATTCAAAATTCGGCTTCCAAAATCATAATAATCATTACCTAGATTATTATCCTTCTCCATTCCATTAAATCCGTATTTCACCTCAACTCCATTACTATAACTTCTTGTTTCCATTCCAAATGGAAAATAATCTGTCGCACTAATTATTGTTGAACTATTATTCACTTTCTTATCACTAATCATTACCCTTACATTTCCCAAATGGTCTTTTAGTTCACCTTTAAATTTCAATGATTCACGCGAGAGGGATATATCTTATAACGACTGGTATCATGGATGCTTAGGTATTTCACTTCCTTCAAAGAACGAGGGTTGTAATTTAAACCTTTTGTTTGATTTTGCGTCTATATGTTGTATATTTATTGTAAATTTCATGCCTATGAGTGCGAGAGCCGATATAAATTGGATTAAATCAGAATTAGATAAGGTTAATGATACCAACCTTATCGATGCTTTAAAGCAACTTCTTACTTATGCAAATAAGAGTAAAGAACCTGATTTCTATGACAAGCTATCTAAAGGACAAGTTGCAGCTATTGAAAGAGGATTAGCTCAAATAGAAAAAGGTGAAACTGTTCCGCATAGCGAAGCTAAAAAACTATATAGACAATGGCTTTAAACATTGAGTGGTCAGAAGAAGCCATTGATAATCTCCGCAATATCATTGAATATCTACAAGAGAATTGGACTATAAAAGAATTACGGACTTTTTCTAAGAAACTTGATGAGCAAGTTGAATTAATTAGAAGAAAACCTGCCACTTACAAAGCATCTAAAAGACTGCAAGGAACAAGAGAATGTGTTGTAACTAAACACAATACTTTATTCTATGTTTACGATGAATCAACGGTTTTCATTGCTGTTCTTTGGGACAACAGACAAAATCCCAATAAACTAAAAGAAAAGAAATCTAAATAGGAAACCCTTCTTCAATAGCTCCTCTCAATCCTTCCACATCTGCCATTCTATAAGATTCTAAGCTGCTCAGATATTTAAATCCAGTAAAGTATTGAACCTCAACAATGTTATGTAATCTATACCGTTATTGCTGGTTTCAGCATTAATTTAATAAGACAGACGGTTTTTTTTTAATAAGAACAGACAGTAATTACGATATTATTATCCATAAAACACCGTTTCTTCCTTAGCCGTGGGAGTGTAAAATAAAATGGTCGAATTTTAAGCATTTGACCGACCTAATATGTTTTTGTTTCAATTAACTTTCCTTTAACCCAATATTCTATTCTCAACAAAATTGAATTTTCACCAAAAAAAAACCAATAACCATTTCTCGAAAAGCGATTGAATAACAAATATTTCGTAACACAACTTCCATCCTCCTTTAACACTGAAATTTTACGCAAATAAGTTTTTCCCATAAAATATTCACCAACAATTTGAGGTTTACCACTTTTAAAAGACTTAATAAAATTTATTTTCTTTTTCGATTTGTTATAAATTATGTTTACCCTGTTACTTTCAGTAGTATCGGAGTAATATCCTTTTTCTGCTAATAATCTTAAATTTACTGAGTGAAATACGGTGTCATTAATTTCAATTTTTTGTGCATTTACGATTGTACAAATCAAAAAAAGAGAGACTGTAATACATTTTTTCATGAAATCTATTTTTTCTTTTTCTCACCAGTAAATAAAATACCAACAATTGGTTTATTTATATCCAATTTTACTCCAGCTGTGTTATTAACTGCATCCTTATTCATAACCAACGTTACATTTTTTATTCCGTATTGGGTCTGTAGTTTTTCAATAATTTTATTTTCTTGAGCATATTCATACGCCTCTTTAGAATTTGTGTAAATTAAAATATTTTCCAAGTTTGTGATATCGCCTCCATTTTTTTTGAAATTATTTTCTGCGGCAGATGTTCCAAACAAATTGGATACAGCTTGGTACCCACTCTCGCCTTTAGGTGTCCCATTAAACACTCCATTATTAATATAGTTTATATCTGCTTGCTTTCTAATTGCATTTGAATGTGTGACTCCATCATCTGTTAATAATCCACCTACAGCTGGTGTACCATTTTTCACATTATCTATTGCTAATTGCTGTTTAGCTGTTAAAGTTGGCGTGGTTTCAATAGTTGTATACTTATTCCCCTTAGCATCAATTTTATGATTAACAATCCTTACATTATCTGTACTGTTATGAGTTGAATATTTTAAATTAATCTTAACGTCATTTTCAGTGTATACTGTAATTGTTGTTTTTTGCAATACTCCATTCTTATTCTAATAATTATTAACCACATACTCTTCTAGTCCGTCTAAATCAATTGCCCATATTGGTTGATTCCCCGCAAATTGATTGGTGTATAATGGGGGAATTTTGACGTCAACGGGTCAACGGAAATGAAACGGCCAATCAACGGATTATAATCTCTAAAACCATAATCTTGTAAGCCGCATTCTACAATATTTTCCTTCCCATTGAAACCATATCTAGCACCCACACCGCTAGTATAACTTCTAGCTAACATTCCAAATGGCAAATAATCACTAGCATTTAAAACAACTAATCTGTCATTCATTCTTCTATCACTAAAGAGTACTCTTAAATTTCCCAAATGGTCTGTAATTTCATATTCCTTTTGCCCAACTGTATGATTTGACACCAAAGGAATTGTTCCTAAGGAAAACTCTTCATAAACTAAATTTTCCACCTTAAAATCTCTCGAAATATTATCACTGTCTTCTCTAATAAATTTTAGAGTTACAACAGTTGAACTTGGTGTAAAAACATAAAAGTGAAATCCATCCATAAGATTTGATTCATCAACTAACACAGAAGTTCCTTCAAGAATCTGAATTCTAACATTATTCGTAGTTTGGTGAAATAACTCAAATTTTAATTGATACTGTTTGCCTGCTTCAACAATTATATCATTGAAACTATTTCCTCCTGCTTGGTAGTTGTAAAAGTAATAGCGAATGTTATTTGTTGAATAAAAATTAGCAAAATCAATAAATTCATTTTGAAATTATTCTTCATCTTTTATTGTCTGAATTAATAAACCTCTAAAATAAAGAGAAGTAGTTAAATCAACAAAAACTTGTTTTAACAATTCCCCTCCCCAACCACCCTTCAACTCCGAACTTTTTTCCCTAAATTCGCAACTCAAAATTTTTGCATGCGTCAACTTTGGTGGAAAATAATTTGTATTGTCTTTTTGGTGTATACCGTAATTGCTGGTTTTAGCATTAAAGTGCCTGCTCTTTATCCTACCCAAGAAACGCTTAGAAATTTGTTCTTCCACGTGCCTATGTGGTTCACCATGCTTACACTCATGACTGTTTCTGTGGTGTATAGCGTTAAGTTTTTGAAAACCCGAAATCTTCAGCATGATTTATACGCCCATATCTTCGCTCATGTGGGCACCTTGTTTGGCGTATTAGGCTTCGTTACCGGAATGTTGTGGGGAAAATACACTTGGGGCGATTGGATTCCAAAAGACACTAAAATTATTGGTGCAGCGATCGCCGTGTTAATTTACGTTGCTTATTTCATCTTGCGTTCTTCGATAAACGATGAAGAGAAAAAAGCCAATTTATCTTCGGCCTATAATGTATTTGCTTACATCATGCTTATCATATTCACACTCATTTACCCTAGAATGCACGCTTCGTTGCATCCTGGTAATGGCGGGAATCCAGGATTTAACTCTTACGACTTAGACTCTACCATGCGCATGGTTTTTTATCCGGCAGTTATTGGTTTTATCTTATTGGGCGTGTGGATGAGTAGTGTTAGAATTAGAATTGAACAACTTAAATCGAAAGAATCATGAAAGAAACAGCTCAACAAACGGCTGTAGAAATGGCCGATAATTTTTTCAATTCAAATGGAAAAATATATGTAGTGATTGGTGTGGTGCTCATTGTATTAGTTGGCATATTCGGCTACCTTTTCGCTACCGAAAGAAAATTAAATCGCTTAGAAAAAGAATTAAAAAAATGAACAAATCAGCCATCATAGGTTTATCTATCATCGCTATTTCGGTAGTACTTTTGCTTTTTGTGTTGCAAGATGCGGGCACCTACTCTACTTTCAAAGAGGCTGAACAAAATCCAGATGAGGTGATTACGATCATCGGACAACTCAACAAAGAAAAACCAGTCGTTTACGATCCAGTAGTAAACACCGACTTAACTACGATGTTTGTTTTCGATGCCAACAAAGAAGAACGAGAAGTTAAACTTCATGCCGCTAAACCGCGCGATGTAGAAAAATCGGAAAACGTTACGCTAACTGGTAAAATGGTGAATGGCGTTTTTCACGCCGAAAAAATATTGGTTAAATGTCCGTCGAAATACCAAAACGGAAAAGTAGACACTTCAAAAATGCAAGAGCAGTCTTTTGGCTCAAAATAAATCATGACTATAAACTACGTTGGCGAAAATTTAGAATTGGGTAAGTGGGGACACATTGCCGTTTTAATTTCATTCGTTTTCGCAGCACTATCTGCGGTTTCTTACTACTTCAGCGTTGAAGGAAAAGAAGAGGAAAAAGAATCGTGGAGAAAAATTGGTAGATATTCTTTTTACACTCATGCTTTCGGGATTGCGCTCATTGTAGGGATTTTATTCTACATGCTTTTCAACCACCACTATGAATACCTTTATGTTTGGAAACACTCGAGCAACGAAATGCCTTTGCGCTACATCTTGTCGTGCTTTTGGGAAGGTCAGGAAGGAAGTTTCTTACTATGGACCATCTGGCATGTTGTGTTGGGAATAGTTTTGTTGCTTACAGCAAAAAAATGGGAAGCTCCCGTAATGGCCATTATTGCTGCAGTGCAAGTTTTCTTGGTTTCTATGTTGTTGGGAATTCATATTCCTTCGGGGCCTTATATCGGATGGATGGTTTTAGCTCTTGGCGCTTTTATACTATTTGTTGCTTGGAATAAACTTTCTCAAATTGAAAAATTAGCGATTGGTGGTGCTCTGGCTTCTATCAGCATCTTCTTGATTTTAAAAGACATTAAAGGCTTTCAAATTGGTAGCAGTCCGTTCACCCAATTGATGCGCGAAAACGACAAATACGGCAAAGAAGCTTTCTTTTTAAATCCGCATTATTTACATGTTTTAGATGGTAACGGACTCAACCCTTTGTTGCAAAACTATTGGATGACCATTCATCCACCTATGCTATTTTTAGGCTTTGCATCTACCCTTATCCCCTTCGCATTTGCCATTGCTGGCTTATGGACCAAGAAACTAAACGAATGGATGACGCCTGCCCTTCCTTGGATATTTTTTGGAGTAGCTGCCTTGGGCACAGGAATTTTAATGGGTGGTGCTTGGGCTTATGAATCGCTTACTTTTGGCGGATTTTGGGCGTGGGATCCAGTAGAAAATGCTTCTCTTTTTCCGTGGTTAACTTTTGTTGGCGCAGCGCACGTAATGATTGTGCAACGCAAAAAAGGAAAATCATCTTACGTTACTTTTATACTTACTATTCTATCATTCATTTTGGTATTGTATTCTACTTACCTTACGCGTAGTGGCATTTTGGGCGATTCATCTGTGCACTCTTTTGCTGATGGTTTGCCCGGACAATTGCTCATTTTCCTTTTCTTCTTCTTTTGGTTAACGGGTTTCTTGTTGATGCAAAATCCGCTATTGAAGATTTTATTTACTGTTGTTTCTTTGCTCTTTTTGGTGATTCAGTTTTATGTTACCGACCTAAAAGAAATTTCTATTGGCTTGGTTACCGCTTATATCGGACTCTTCGTTTTCTCTTATTTCAAATATTTCCCTAAAGAAGGATCTGAAGAAGATGAACATCAGACTTCTCGTGAATTTTGGATGTTTATCGCTGCTATCGTATTGTTGATTTCTTGCATCCACATCATCTTCACCACTTCAATGCCAGTGTTCAATAAAGTATTTGGCACCAAGAAAACTCCTAACACCAATATTTTTGATGATTACGTGCGCTACCAAATTCTTTTCGCATCAATCATCTGCATTATGATGAGTTTTGGTTTGTATTTAAAATACAAAGCTACTCCCGTTAAAAAATTAATCACCGATTTAAGCATTAGTATTTTAATCACTTCTATTCTTTGCTTAGTTGTTGGCATTGGCTACCAACTCGATTTTGAAAACGATACTTTTAGACTGGTGAGCTACTGGTTGTTTTTCTTTGCTGCAAGTTTTGCCATCATAGCCAACGTAAATTACTTTATAAGAATATTGAAAGGTAAAATCATGTTAGCAGGCGCACCCATAGCCCACTTGGGTTTTGGTATGATTATGTTGGGCGCTTTCATATCTACATCGCAAAGCAATGTGCTTACCGAAAACGTTGGCCAAATAGATTTAGAACATGAATCAGATGGCAAAATAAAAAACAATGAGAATTTGTTTTTACCTATCAACGACACTCTTCCTGTTGGCGATTACAAAGTAACTTACAACAACATTCACAAGGAAGGTCACAACATTTATTTCGATGTAGATTACTTCAACAAAAAAGGTGAAAAAGAATTTACACTTTCTCCTTTCATGCAGCTGAACGACAAAATGGGTAATGTGAGTGAACCTGCAACAAAACATTTCTTGCACAAAGATATTTACACACACATGCAAACTTTTGAGTTGGCGCAACCCAAAGAAGTGAAACTAAAAAATGGCGACAGCTTAAAAGTTGGAAAAGGTCATTTGATTTTAGATACTGTGATGGTTAAAGCCGATCAAACAGGAATGTTGTATCGCTTCGAATTCAACTACCAAGTGAATGGTAAATTTGTAGAAAAAGTGATTCTCGAAAACGAGAAAAATCACATCGAATCGAAAATGGCAACGCTCAAAAAAACCGATGCTAAAGTTCGATTATTGCGCATCGCTCCCGAAGAAGATAGTTTAGTTTTTGAAGTCGCCGATGCCAACTCTGGCTTCATGATTTTAAAAGCTATTGAATTTCCTTTCATCAATATTTTATGGGCCGGATGCATCGTAATGGTAATTGGAACTGTTATCGCCATCATCCACCGCAACAAACAAAATAAATCGTTAGTGAATGTCGGATAGTTATTTATTCAAGTTAAAAGATATTACCACCTTCATTTTTGATGTTGATGGTGTAATGACCGATGGCAGAATTATTTTAACGTCGGCTGGAGATCAGCAACGCACCATGAATATTAAAGATGGTTTTGCACTTCAGTTTGCGGTAAAACAAGGCTACAAAATAGCAGTTATTTCTGGCGGAAAAGCAGAAGCTATTCGTCAGCGCTTTGCTGGCTTAGGCATTCACGATGTGTATTTAGGTATTGCCGATAAAATTCGTGCCTACAAAGAATTGAGCGACACCTACAACATCAAAGACGAAAGTGTTTTGTACATGGGCGATGATATTCCCGATTATGAAGTAATGTGTAAAGTTGGCTTCCCTACCGCTCCGAATAATGCCTGCGAAGAAATTAAAAATATTTCTGCGTATATTTCACCTTACACAGGTGGCAATGGCTGCGTGCGCGATGTAATTGAACAGGTATTAAAAGCACAAGACAAATGGTTCGATCCTGCAAAAATTAACGACAAAGATTTCACATGTTAACTAACATCTTTAAACTCATTCGCTGGAGCAATTTATTAATTATTGCGCTGCTAATGTTCATCATCCGCCACTTTATTTTTCAAGATGGCTTACCTAGTTTTCAATTTTCATTACAACTCAGCAATTTACACTTCACGCTATTGGCTTTATCTGTCGTTTTAATTGCTGCAGGGGGCAATATCATCAACGACATTTACGACCAAGAAACTGATGAAATAAACAAACCGCACAAAAAAATTATTGGTACACATATTAGCGAAACAATGGGCTGGGTGTTTTACTTATTATGCACCGTTTTAGGCATTGGCATTGGCTATTATTTGGCGCACTATTTTTTAAAAGACAACTCTTTTCTTTTGTTTCATCTTATTTCTCCGGCTTTACTATGGGTTTATGCCTCTAACCTTAAAAAAACTGCATTAATAGGAAATATAGTGGTAGCTCTTTTGGCTGCCTTTGTGCCCTTAGCAGTGCTCACTTTTGAGTATGGAGCAATGTTGCTAACCTATTGGGATGTTATTCAAATGAATGTTTTAGGCAATCCATTTCAATACATGTTCGATTGGACTTTCTATTTGGCTCTATTCGCTTTTATCACCACCCTCATTCGCGAACTAATTAAAGATATTGAAGACGTTGAAGGCGACGAACAAACGCAAATGAAAACATTGGCTGTTAAAATTGGTAGAGAAAAAACAACCAACGCTGCAGTAATTCTATCTGCCCTTACCGCTGTTTTATTGCTGGTTTCTGCCTTAAAATTCTCGTTGTTCGAACACAACAGAATAGCCATCTTGGTGTACCAAATAATTGTGCTCATTGGCTTAATCGTTCTCTCTATCACCAAACTTAGAAAAGCAGAAAACAAACAGCAATTTCATAGCATAAGTACTCTGTGGAAAATCATTATGCTATTAGGTTTTGGCACCTGTATTATTTCATATCTTTTTTAGATCATGCAACAACACAAAAAAATAATACTCGCTTCTAAATCTCCGCGCCGTCAAACTTTATTAAAAGAATTAAATGTAGAATTTGAAATTCGTTTGAAGGAAGTTGACGAAATTTATCCCGAACATTTAAGAGGCGTTGAAGTACCTGTTTTCTTAAGTAAGCTGAAAGGAGAAGCATTTAAAAATGATTTAAAAGACGATGAGGTGATAGTGACCTCCGATACTATCGTTTGTTTGAACGATGCCATTCTGGGTAAACCACTCGATAGAAACGACGCTATAGCTATTCTAAAAGCATTGAGCGGCAAAATGCACCACGTTCACACTGGAGTGACCATTCAGCAAAAAGACTCATCTTATGCTTTCTCAGAATCAACTGAAGTATATTTCAAAAAACTATCTGAAGGAGAAATAACCTACTACATCGACACTTTCAAACCTTTCGATAAAGCTGGTGCATATGGCATTCAAGAATGGATTGGCTATATCGGCATCGAAAAAATTAACGGCTGCTTTTACAATGTGATGGGCTTGCCGTTGTTTAGATTATATCAGGAGTTTTTGAGGTTGGGGGTGGTGAGTTTGTAATAATTTTAAAAACAATCCTCATGAATATCATTACTGCAATAATTTCTCTTTTTCTATTCTTTGCATTAGTGGCAGCTCCAATTATCATCATTAAAAGGCAAAAAAACAGCCAAAATATATTCTTAGGATATTTTCTTCCTACAATTATTATCACATCTATTTTGTGGATAGCCTTCGCTTGGTGGGCCGACTTTTCCAATGATCTTCTATTAAAATATTACGGATATAATTTTGAAGGAATGAATGCTCAAGAATATTACGCAAATGTATCGTCTGAGGATTTAGAAAAAGTTCATGAAATTGAGCGAAGCATGGGGGGAATTGGATGGCCTGCAAAAGCTATAATAATGTCACCGGTGTTCCTTACCTATTCCTTAGTGATATATTTTGTTTATAGACTTCTTTGGAGGAAAAAACACGGTTAATAGTTCGTCGACTGAAGGAGAAGCCTTGTCTTCGCTAAACTTCACAGAGAAATGTATTTTTTAGGAATTATTGTATTACAGTACTTCTCTGTGAATTAATCAACAATAACTCTCCTTACTCAAATAATTAGAAGTTAAGCAATTCAATTATTTTTACGCTCAACCAACTAAAAAAGGTTTCTATATTTGGAAACTACATTTTCTTAACCTAACTTTGAACTATAATACATGCGTTTCTTTAACACTTTATTTCTAGAAGATGCTGATGAATTTATTGCTACACTTGATGTTAAAACGATTCGAAAAATATTGTACAACATCGATTTGGCAGAACAAACAAACGACCCAAAACTCTTTAAAAAACTGAACAATGAGATTTGGGAATTCAGAACCAAATACAATGGTTTGCAAATTCGATTGTTGGCATTTTGGGACAAGCAAAACAATCAAGAAACCGTAGTTATCGCAACACATGGTTTCATCAAAAAAGTAGATAAAGTCCCCAGCGCCGAAATAGATAGAGCGGTTAAGATTAAACGTAAATATTTTGAGAATAAAAACCTTAAGTAAGATGGCGAAGAAAACAATAAAAACCTACAGTTTATCTGAAATGAAAGATAAGCATATTGGTAAGTTAGGAAGCAAAGCTCGTGAAGCATACGAGTACGAATTAAGCATGGATGTATTAGGCAAAATGATTAAACACGCCCGACTAGAACGCCAACTTACACAAGAACAACTAGGCGTTTTGGTAGGTGTGCAAAAAGCGCAAATATCAAAACTAGAAAGTAGTGCCAACAGCGCAAGTATTGATACCATCATGAAAGTTTTTAAAGCACTTAAAGCCGAAATATTCTTTAATGTGAGAATAGGTAAAGAGCATTTGATGCTTGGATAATCTTTTACGCCCTGCCAAAACATTTGTGCGCTTGCCCGTGGCTAAAGGCGAGCGTGCGGAAAGGCTGTAAACCAAATAATAAATTCGGATAAAAGGAGTCCGTCAGCTGACGAATTTGGAGAGAGCGCTGGCACCCGTCAGCTGACGGGCACTTGATTTTTTAGATACTTTTTGTTTCAAGACAAAAAGTATTGATTTGCTTCTTTTAAAAGAAGAAATAATGAGGTTGCTTCGGAGTACCTCGCAATGACGAACTAGGTTTGCTAAACTTAGAAGAAAGAAAAGAAGAAATATTAAATCCATCTCCCTCCCACTGCACAAGCCTTTACACACCCCTCTTCTCTAAGAGGGATGGGGAACAAAAAAAATCCTCTGAATTTCTTCAGAGGATTTTTCATTTATCGCTTTCTTGAATTATTTCTTCTTATTGAAATACTTCAAAGATTTACCTAAGAACTTAGCATTAGCACCCAATTGCTCTTCAATACGCAACAATTGATTGTATTTAGCTATTCTATCAGAACGAGATGCAGAACCAGTTTTGATTTGACCACAATTCAAAGCAACTGCTAAGTCAGCAATTGTATTGTCTTCAGTCTCACCAGAACGGTGACTCATTACAGATGTATAAGACGCTCTGTGCGCCATATCTACAGCCTGAATAGTTTCTGTTAATGAACCAATTTGGTTTACTTTAACCAAGATAGAGTTAGCTGTGTTGGTTTTAATTCCTTGCTCCAAACGTTTAACGTTAGTCACAAATAAATCATCACCTACCAATTGAACTTTGCTTCCAATTTCTTTTGTTAATTCGCCCCAACCTTTCCAGTCGTCTTCGAATAAACCATCTTCAATTGAAACGATAGGGTATTTTTTCGCCCAGTCTTTCCAGAAAGAAACCATTTCAGAAGAAGTTAATTTATCTCCTGATGATTTTTTGAAGTGATATTTCTTCTCTTTCTCAATGTAAAATTCAGATGCAGCAGCATCCATACATAAGAAAATATCTTCACCCGGACGGTATCCAGCTTTCTCAATAGCTTGTAAAATTACTTTGATACCCTCTTCATTCGATTTCAAGTTTGGTGCAAAACCACCTTCATCACCTACGTTAGTAGACAATCCTTTGTCGTGTAACACACTTTTAAGGTTGTGGAATACTTCAACACCCATTCTTAAAGATTCGCTGAAAGAAGAAGCCCCAGCAGGGAAAATCATGAACTCTTGGAAGTCGATGCTGTTATCAGCATGAGAACCACCATTGATGATGTTCATCATTGGAATTGGCAGTGTGTTAGCATTAACACCACCAACATAGCGATATAAAGGCATACCTGCAGATTCAGCAGCAGCTTTAGCCGTAGCCAAAGAAACTCCTAAAATTGCATTTGCACCTAATTTAGATTTGTTCACTGTTCCGTCGATTTCAATCATCGCACGGTCAATGTCCTCTTGATCATAAACATACTTACCAGCTAAAGCATCGTTTAAAATACCGTTCACATTTTGAACAGCTTTTGTAACGCCTTTACCCATGTATTTTTTCTTATTACCATCTCTCAATTCACATGCTTCGTGAGCACCTGTTGAGGCTCCAGATGGAACAGCGGCACGGCCAAAAATGCCTTGCTCAGTGATTACGTCCACTTCAACGGTTGGATTCCCTCTAGAATCCAAGATTTGTCTTGCGACAACTTTTGCGATGTAACTCATAAATTACCTAGATTATACTAATTGTTGTTTTTTTACTGAACTTAAATTTTTCACGAACTGGTCGAATAAATATCTTGAATCGTGCGGACCAGGAGATGACTCTGGGTGATATTGCACAGAAAACACTTTCTTACTCTTCATTCTTAAACCTGCTAAAGTTCCATCATTCAAATGTTGATGTGTTACCACAACATCTGGATGCGCCTTAGCTTCATCCATATTTACGCAGAAACCATGGTTTTGAGAAGTTATTTCTCCTTTACC
>CAMBXP010000021.1 GCA_945871895.1 Chryseobacterium gleum
ACTTAAAAAAGAATTTTTAGTACACAGTCACCCTTCTCTTTTGGAGAAGGGCTGGGGATGAGGCCTTAGGAGATTAATAGAAAAAGTATAGCATAAGAAATGGCAGATAAAACAAATAACGAAGACGATTATCAGGAGTTGAACCAAGACAACAGCGATGCTCATTTAGAGAACATCGTTGCTGTGCGAGGTATGTACGAAAACTGGTTTTTGGATTATGCTTCGTATGTTATTTTAGAGCGCGCTGTGCCGCACGTTGATGACGGATTGAAACCGGTTCAGCGTCGTGCTTTATATTCTATGTGGGAATTGGAAGATGGTCGTTACAATAAGGTGGCGAACATTGTAGGAAATACGATGAAGTACCATCCGCACGGAGATGTGTCGATTGCCGATGCTCTCGTAAATGTGGGACAAAAAGATTTACTAATAGATTGCCAAGGTAACTGGGGAAATATTCTTACCGGAGATAGAGCCGCAGCTTCTCGTTATATTGAAGCGCGTTTAACCAAGTTTGCTTTAGAGGTTGCATTCAACCCTAAAACAACGCAGTGGATGGATTCTTACGACGGAAGAAACAAAGAGCCAATTACAACACCCATGAAGTTTCCGTTGTTGTTGGCGCAAGGTGTTGAAGGTATTGCTGTTGGTTTGGCTTGTAAAATATTGCCGCACAATTTTATTGAATTGATTGATGCTTCTATCGCTCGTTTGCGTGGAAGAAATATTCAGTTGTTTCCCGATTTTCCCACAGGCGGATTGGTAGATGTTTCAAACTATAACGACGGTTTACGTGGTGGAAGAATTCGTGTGAGAGCGAAAATAAATAAGCTCGATAAAAAGACTTTGTCGATTAGTGAAATTCCTTTTTCAACTACTACCACTTCTTTAATGGAGTCGATTGTAAAAGCAGTAGAAAAAGGAAAAATTAAAATCAGAAATATAGAAGACAATACCAGTGATAAAGTGGAAATCATGATTCACTTGCCAGCTGGTATTTCTCCCGATACTACCATGGATGCCTTGTATGCATTCACCGATTGCGAAGTTTCTATTTCTCCCAACGCTTGTGTGATTCACGATGATAAACCTAAGTTTTTAGGTGTTGCCGAAATGTTGAAACGTTCAACCGAATCAACTTTAGAATTGCTTAAAAGAGAGTTAGAGATTCGCAAAGAAGAATTAGAAAAGTTATGGCATTTTGCTTCTCTCGAAAGAATATTTATTGAGAAAAGAATTTACCGCAATATTGAGGAATGTGAAACTTGGGAAGAGGTGATTAAAGCCATTCACAAAGGATTAAAACCTCACATTAAAAAATTAATTCGGCCGGTTACCGACGAAGATGTTGCCCGCTTAACAGAAATAAAAATCAAACGTATTTCTAAGTTCGATAGTGAGAAAGCCAACAATGATATCATTCAGTTGGAAGAGCAGTTGAAAGAGGTAAAACATCATTTAGAAAACTTAATTGATTACGCTGTTGAGTATTTCAAAAACTTAAAAAAGAAATACGGAGAGGGTAGAGAGCGCAAGACAGAAATTAGAACTTTCGAAAATATTCAAGCGACCGATGTTATCATCGCGAACAGAAAATTATATGTTGATGCCGAAGAAGGATTTATTGGTTGGGGTATCAAAAAAGAAGACAATTATGTTGCCGATTGTTCAGAGATTGATGACATTGTGGTGTTCTTAGAAGACGGGACTTTAAAGGTGGTGAAAGTGGCCAATAAAGTATTTGTTGGTAAAGGAATTATTTATTGCAATGTTTGGAAAAAAGCCGATGAACGTACCATTTACAATGTGATTTATCAAGATGGCGCTAAAGGTCACGCCATGGTAAAACGCTTCGCTGTAACTGGTGTAACACGCGATAAAGATTATCAAGTTACCAGAGGTACGGCAGGCTCTAAAGTGTTGTATTTTTCAGCCAATCCAAATGGAGAAGCAGAGGTGGTGAACATTCAGTTGAAACCGATTCCGGGCATCAAGAAATTTAATTTCGATTACGATTTCAAACTCTTAACCATCAAAGGAAGAAGTTCACTAGGAAATATTTTGTCGAAATATCCTGTGAAAAAAGTGGTATTGAAAGAGCAAGGTGTTTCTACTTTGTCGGCACTAAAAATTTGGTACGATGATGTAACACGAAGATTGAATACAGAGGAGCGCGGACAATTCCTTGGCGAGTTCCGTGGTGATGATAAGATATTGGTGATAATGCAATCGGGACACTACATGCTGCACCCTTGCAAACTCGATACGCACTTCGAAGAAGATATGATTATCATAGAGAAATGGTTGCCTAAAAAACCAATCTCTTGTATCTACTTCGATCCGACTAAAAAAGCATTCAACGTTAAGCGTTTCTTGATAGAACCAACCGAAAGAAAAGTATTGTTTATTGGCGAAGAAGAAGGTTCGTACATGGAATATGTAAGCACCGATTGGCGCCCAGTAATCGAAGTTGTTTTCTCTAAAGAAGGTGGTAAAGAAAAACCTGCCGAACAAGTAATACTCGATGAATTCATCACTGTAAAAGGATTGAAGGCAATAGGTAATCGCTTATCTACCAACAAAATCAAAAACATCAATAAACTAGAATCATTAGAACCACCTGCAGAAGCTTTTGAAGAAGAAGAGGAAGAAGGAGGAGAAGAAGATGCACAGGGAACGATTGAGTTTGAGGAGTAGATTAGTGTTTGAAAAGTAGGTTTTTTACCCAGTTCGTCTTTGCGAAAATTTTGTACCCAAAATTAAAGCAATCTCATCATATAAAGATTTATCTCTTTTATACCGTTGCTTAAGACCAAACGGCAATTGCCTTGAAGTTTATTCCCCGTAATTTCAGATTGCGCTACGCTCACTAGCGTCCTAACATAATTAAAAGAGAATCAATTGATTGAGATTTTCCTTGTCATTTTCATTTACATGATGTTAGGACGCTAGTGCGCTTCGCTAAATTTGAAATTACGAAGTGAGTGGATTATTGTTTTCAAAACAAAGAGAAGTAGGGCAATAGTTCCTTCGGAGTACCTCAGGAGGACATTAGCGCTATAGCTCTTGAAAATATTTGCAGACAAAGTACTTCACGCATGGGGCACTTACTGTCACCCGTCAGCTGACGGGCTCCGAAGGAACTATCGTCCTACATTTCCAAAAACCAGCGAACTATTGACTTTGAGGAGTAGGGTTTTTGATTTTAACTTTTTACATTTACCTCATGCGCTTTTTTATCCATTTATCTTATTGCGGAACAGCATACCACGGTTGGCAAAAACAACCGAATAATGTTACTGTGCAAGAGAAGGTAGATTTTTGTTTGAGTAAGCTTATTGGTAAAGAAATAGAAACTTTGGGTTGCGGACGAACAGATAGCGGCGTTCACGCCAGCGATTTCTATGCGCATTTCGATGTGGAAGAACAAAATTTCACAGAAGAGGATTTGGCTTTTCGCCTTAATCGTTTTTTACCAAAGGACATTGCGGTAAAAAAGGTGTTTAAAGTTAAGGATGATTTTCATGCGCGCTTTGATGCCAAATGGCGAGAATACGAATATTGGCTTACCTTTCAGAAAGATGCATTTTTAATTGATAGAGCATTGCATCTTCCTGCAAATTTAGATGTAAATAAAATGCAGGAAGCAGCCAGCTTACTGCTGAATTACAACGATTTTCAATGTTTCTCTAAAGTGCATACCGATGTAAATAATTTCAATTGTACCGTGCATTTGGCCGAGTTTGAAAAGCGCGGAGATTTGTTGGTGTTTAAAATTAGAGCCAATCGCTTTTTACGAAATATGGTACGCGCCATTGTAGGTACATTAATAGAGGTGGGGAAAGGTAATGTGAGTATAGAAGAGTTCAAAAAAATTATTGAATCGAAAGACAGACGAGAAGCAGGTACATCAATCGATGCGCATGCCTTGTATCTTTCAAAAGTGGAATATGATTTTAATTCAAAAAAATAAAAATATGATGAAGAAAATATTTTTCGTGTCGCTTGTAAGTGTAATCGTTTTTTCATGTAATAATGGTACCGACGGTCCGACACTAGAAGAAAAACAATCAACCGTTAACGTTAGTGCCTACAAAGATGAACAAGGCAATTTACAATGGGTGCGTGTAGACAATGGCGAGCAAATAGAAGTGCTGCCTTTGAGTGATTCTTTGGCCTTGCCCGATTCTTTAAAAAACGAAGGAGTGCTCCTAGAATTTGTGGGCAATTATTACAAGGAAAAACAACCTTTTGTGGTGCAAGGTGATACCTTCTTTTACAAAACGATACTGTACAAAAGTTTTCTGGTGAAAGGCGCTACCAAGGTTGATGCCGATGCTGTCGTTTCTGAAGCCAGCGTTTTGCCTTTTTCACAAATAGATACCACCAATTTCTTTCAGGCTTTTGCAGCCTATGTGCAAAACGGAAATATTTATGAGATGATGAATTTTTACGATTCGGCTTATTATCAGCGTCGCTGTGTTCAGGCTTTAGCCAATGATACCGCCAAATGTATGAATGAACAATATTGTGGTGAGTTTTTAAAAGGAAACGATGGCGCTGTTAAAAGAGGCTGCTTGGATTACAATGATATTGAGTCGATAGAATTTTTAGGCATCACCAACGAGATGGATGAAAATATTGCCAACTATAAAATTTCTTCTGCCGATGGCAGAGTGATTAAAATGAGAATGTTCTACAAGAAGAAGTCGAATGGAAAAAAAGTGAGCTATGCTTTCTTTGGCTTGAACTAGTTCTATTCTTTTGTATTTAAGAGAATACCTCTTTTTAGGTATTGTAACCCAAATACTCTAAAGATATATTTGTTTCGTAAAAAAGGGAAACCCTACAAAAAGTGCTCGAACACTAATCAAGAGTTTCCCATCATTATTAATCGAACAATTAAAATGCAAACATTAGTTTCAAAAACTCTAGCAAAAAGCGCAATACTCGCTTCTTTGTCGGTTGTGTTAATGTCTACTTCATGTAAAAAAGATCCAACGGTGGAACCTGTTGTTGACGATAAACCAAGTTACAGCATTCCATCTACTTATGCTTTTAATGGTAGCGATGGATTGACTTCAGTAGATTATGCCGGACAAACAGATAGAATCAATCAGTTGGTAGAGTTGAACAATAAATTAAAGACGGGTGATGCCGGCCAACTTTTAAGCGCGCAAGCCTTGAAAGATATGTTTGCCAATGTGGGTGGCAACGGTAATGGTAATTTCACTTTTACTTCTACGCGTCAGTTGAAAGACAAATGTTTTTCTTTAGATGCTTCTGTTTATGAAGCTATTTACGATTCAGCTGCTTTAGCTAGTGATAGCGGTGCTGTTTTGGCGGTTGCTGCAAATGGTAAAGCTGGTTTAGCTGCAAGGAGTAATAACACTACTATTTTGGTAGATAAGAATGGATTTGAATTCACTCAAAAAAATCAAAAAGGGTTGATGGGTGCTGTTTTCTTGTACCAAATCTTTAATGTCTATTTATCTGATGCAAAAATTGGAGATGCTGTAGATAATACCAATTTAGTTGCTGGAAAAAATTACACCGCCATGGAACACTATGCCGATGAAGCGTTTGGTTATTTTGGTGCGCCAATCGATTTTAAATCGAATTATACAGGCACAGGAACTCCCAGATATTGGGCGAGTTACAGCGCCGAAATGGATGTCGTTTTAGGTTGTACTGATAAAATAATGTTGGCCTTTAGAACCCTGCGCGCTGCCATCACCAATAAAGATATGGTGACTAAAAATAAACAACGCGATATTTTATATACCGAGTTAGAAAAATTAGTGGCTGCTTGTATTATTCATTACGCTAACGATGTTTTGGTGGAAACCAATCAAGGTAACATGTTGCACCAACTTTCTGAAATGTACGGTTTCATGCAAGGCTTGAAATACAATACTGTGGAAAAAAGAAAAATCACCAATTCAGAATTAACAGTCTTGTTTAATCATTTGGGTACCAATCTTTGGAATGTTACTGCTAATGATTTAAATGCTATTAAAGATGATTTGGCTACTCGTTACGGATTAACTGCTGTTAAAAATACATTGTAATATATGCGCGCTCTACTTGGGATACTTATAGTTGCTTTGCTTTCTTGCTCTTCTTGCAAACCCAAAGATAAGGAGGAAGAAAAAGAGTTTGATTTAAAGGGAATGCTTGCTAATGTTGGCGACAACATTATAGTACCTGCGTATCAAAATTTTAAAAGTACTGTAGATATCCTAAGTGTTGCTGCCGATACTTTTACCAATAATCCAAATACTCCTCATTTGTTAAGTTTGAGAGTAGCTTTTAAAAATGCTTACATCAACTGGCAAAAATGCGATGTTTTTGAATTCGGTCCGGCTATGGACAATGCGCTTCGTGCCAACTTCAATGTATATCCTACCGATACCGCTAAAATTACCACCAATGTTTCTTCGGGTTCTTTTAATATAGATGTGTTGAGCAATAGCGATGCTAAAGGTTTTCCCGCTATCGACTTCTTACTGTATGGCGACAACCAAAGTGATGCTTATATTCTCTCAACATTTACCACGCATACCCACGCTGCTAACAAGAAGCAATATTTATTGGCCCTCATAGCTGGTATAAAATCAAAAACAGATGCTACAGTAAGTGCATGGGGAACATACATTACAACATTTAAAACTTCTTTAGGCTATAGTGTAGGAAGTTCAGCAGGCTTGTTGGTAAACGCCATGAACAGCTATTACGAAAGATATCTTAGAGATGGTAAAGTAGGTATTCCTGTGGGTATTCGTTCGTTGGGTATTGCTTTGCCCCTGCAAACAGAAGCTTTTTATGGCAAGTTTTCTGCCGAATTGTTGAATGCTAGTTTACAGTCTTTTCAAAATTTGTATTTGGGTAAATATGGTACTACCAATGGTTTAGGTTTAGATGATCATTTGGTGGCTTACGATGGTGCTGCAATAGATGAAAATTTACGCAATTATTTGGCCGATGCAGTTGTGGCATGCAACACTTTAAGCGATCCTTTGTCGCAACAAATCATCAACAATCAACCATCAGTAGAAGCGGTGTATTCTAAATTGCAAAAAGTGATTATTCCACTAAAAGTAGATATGCCTTCTAAACTAGGTATTCTCATTTCTTATCAAGATAACGACGGCGATTAATGAATAAGTTTCTCGCCTATATTCAAAAGCCTGTGCACATTGCGCCTTTGGCCATGTTTAGGGTTTTGTTTGGCGGAATGATGTTTTTTAGTATTCTTCGTTTTGCCAGCAAAGGATGGATTTACGATTTGTACATTAAGCCTTCATATTTCTTTACCTACATGGGTTTTTCATGGGTTAAATCTTTGGGTGAAGTGGGCATGTATTTGGTTTTTATAGCGCTGGCTTTAAGTTTTTTATTCGTGATGTTGGGCTATTTTTACCGCATTGCAAGTGTGAGTGCTTTTGTGCTGTTTACCTACGTGGAGCTTATCGACAAAAGCAACTACCTCAATCATTATTACTTCATTAGCATTGTTTCTTTTTTGATGTGTTTCTTACCCGCACATCGCTATTTTTCTTTGGATGTGTGGCGCAAGCCATCGCTTAAAGTTTCGCATGTTCCCTTTTGGATGACGGCTGCTATAAAGCTGCAATTGGGCATGGTTTATTTTTTTGCCGGAGTGGCAAAAATCAATCACGATTGGCTGTTTAATGCTATGCCTTTGCGTTTGTGGTTGCCGCCCAGACAAGATATGCCCATCATTGGTACTTTATTTACCTACACTTGGGTGGCCTATTTTTTTAGTTGGTTTGGTTGTGTTTACGATTTAACTATTCCTTTCTTTTTGTGCTTCAAAAAAACCCGCACTTGGGCTTACGTTTTTGTGATTCTGTTTCATGTGCTAACAGGTATGCTCTTTTATATTGGCATGTTTCCTTATATCATGATTGTATCCACGCTCGTTTTTTTTAATGCCGAATTTCATCTAAAAGTAATAGCTTGGTTTAATAAATTGTTTCGCATCAGCAGCACAGAAATTTATCTTCCTTTAGAAATAAAGTATTCGCTTTTGCGCAATTTTTTATTGCTCTTTTTTAGTATTCAAATTGTTTTGCCTTTTCGTTATGCTGCTTATAGTGGCAAGCTTTTTTGGCACGAAGAGGGTTATCGTTTTTCTTGGCGTGTAATGTTGATGGAAAAAGGGGGGTACGCCATTTTTAAAGTAAAAGACAAAGACAGTGGCAGAAATTGGGAGGTGCGCAATTACGATTTCCTTACTCCGGTGCAAGAAAAAATGATGAGCACCCAGCCCGATATGATTTTACAATTTGCTCACTTTTTAGCCGAAAAATACCACAAAAAGGGTATGCCTAACGTGGAGATAAAAGTAGAATGTTACGTAACTTTGAACGGCTCGCCCAGCAGGCTTCTCATCAATCCCGAAGTTGATTTAACCAAGGTGAATGAGAGCTTCAAAAAAAGAGATTGGGTGCTGCCTTTTGAGGAATAATGAAAGTTTTTATATCGTATATTTTTTTTCTTTTTTGCTGTTTGCCCTTTTCTTCTTGGGCTTTTACCATCAGTGGTAAAGTTACTGCAGCCGCCGATAGCAATATTTTACAAGGTGCTCATATTGTTGTGGAAGAGAATAGCAATATGGCTTATACCAACGCTAAAGGTGAGTATGTGTTAAGCGGCGTAAAAGCTGGTTCTTATCATGTGCTGGCTATGTTTGAAGGTAAAGAAACACAGCGCGTTGAAGTAGTGGTGATAGATAAAGATGTGCGTTTGAATTTTGTGATGCTTGAATTTTCTGCATTGATGGAAACAGTGCAGGTGAATGCCAAAAAAAATAATTTCTCCATCGGTAAACTCAAAGAGGTAGAGGGTACTTCTATCTATTCGGGTAAGAAAACAGAGACGATTGATGTGAACAATACATCGGCGAATAAGGCTACCAATAATGCCCGACAGGTGTTTGCTAAAATTGCAGGCTTAAATATTTGGGAGAGCGATGGGGCAGGTATTCAGCTGAGTATCGGCGGTAGAGGATTGAATCCTAATCGTGTTTCTAATTTCAATACGCGCCAAAATGGCTACGACATCAGTGCCGACGCTTTGGGTTATCCAGAGAGTTATTACAGTCCGCCGACTGAAGCAGTAGAGAGGATTGAAATTGTGCGCGGCGCTGCGTCATTGCAATACGGAACTCAGTTTGGCGGCTTTCTTAATTTCAAATTAAAGAAAGGTGCTGAGAATAGAAAGTTCGAATTGGTATCCCGACAATCATTTGGTTCTTTTAATTTCTTCAATTCTTTCAATAGTGTTGGTGGTACTTTGGCCAAAGGGAAATTGAATTATTATGTTTTTGCACAGCGCAAACAAGGTGATGGCTGGCGCCCCAATTCTCAGTTCCACGTAAATGCTGGTTATGCAGCAGTGCGCTATAAATTCAATGAAAAATTTAGTGTAGGTGCCGAGTACACTTTTATGGATTATTTGGCGCATCAGCCTGGGGGATTAACCGATGCGATGTTCAATAAAAATCCGCTTCAATCTATTAGAGCCCGCAATTGGTTTGCCGTTAATTGGAATTTGGCGGCTCTTCATGCCGATTATAATTCCAGTAAAAACAGCCTTATTAATTTTCGCGCATTTGGCTTAATTGCTGGCAGAGATGCCTTGGGTATTTTAGATCAAATTACCCGCGCCGATGAAGGAGGGTACAGAAATTTATTGACTGATGATTTTAAGAATGTTGGTGCCGAACTCCGCTTTTTACAATATTATAAAACAGGTAAAACAGCATCTGTTTTTTTAATTGGTGGAAGTTATTATCGCGGTTTAACATTGAGAAATCAGGGCTTGGGCGATTCTACTTCTGAAGCGAATTTCAAGTATATTAATCCCAACGAACCCGAGAATTCTAAATACAGTTTTCCTAGTCAGAATCTCTCTTTCTTCGCCGAAAATATTTTTCGTGTAAACCATCGTTTGGCCATTACGCCGGGAGTTCGATTTGAGTTTATCGATACGCGCTCAAGTGGGTATTACAATGTGGAGAATAAAAATTTGGCCGGACAAGTCATTTACAAAGCGCAGTTTCAAGACAGTCGAGAAAGCAAAAGAAGTTTTGTGTTGGGCGGTTTAGGTGCCAGTTATCAAGCTACAAAAAGTGCTGAGGCTTACGCCAATTTTTCTCAAAATTATCGTTCCATTAACTTCAACGATATGAGGGTGGTGAATCCTAATTTTCAAGTCGACCCTAATCTTAAAGACGAAACAGGTTATACCTTCGATGCGGGGTACAGAGGCAATCATAAAAACTATTTGTATTTCGATTTCACCTTTTTCTATTTGGGTTACAACAACAGAATTGGTTCGGTGCTTAAAACCGATACCATTTCTTACACTACTTATTTGTTGCGCACCAACGTGTCGGATTCTAGAACCTTTGGTGTAGAAAGTTTCTTGGAAATTGATTTCTACAAATGGCTCATCAAAGGCAGAAGAGACATGAAGATTTCTTGGTTTAGCAACTTCACAATTATGCAAGCCAATTATTTGGGCAGTGAACAGAAAGCGTTTGAAGGAAAGCAAGTAGAGTTGGTGCCACCTATGATGTGGAAAACAGGTTTGCGATACAAGTACAAAAGATTATCGGCATCGGCTCAATATTCTTATACCGCGCAACAATACACCGATGCAACCAACACCGAGTACACAGCCAATGCCGTTAATGGAATTATACCCACTTACTCTATTTTAGACTTTAGTGCAGCCTACACCTACAGACGATTTACTTTAGAAGGAAGTGTTAACAATGCTTTAGATAGCAGATATTTCACGAGAAGGGCAGAGGGTTATCCGGGGCCAGGTATTATCCCTTCTGATGCGCGCAGTTTTTATTTGACCTTGCAGGTGAAGTTGTGATGTTAACGATTCCACGTGGCTTCAATCTTGGATGAATCGAAAAATTGATGTAATAAAAAGAAATTACAAGCGTTAGTGGGCATCAATTAATCTAATCTACTTTATGAAAACTAAACTAATTACATTTTGCTGCATAACAGCATTGTTATGTTCTGCACAAACTACCGACAAAAAATTTATGGTTAAATTGTATAGCGGATTTCAATCTGCGTACAGTCAGGAAAAACAGTTTAATGAGCCAGGTAATTCTTACACTTATATAACAAATTTAAAACAAGTTGTGTTGCCTATTGCTCCTGCTTTTGTTTGGTTCAATTCAAAGGGGAATTGTCATGAAATAGAGCTTGCGAATTTAGAATGGAAGAGAGGTTTTAGTGAGAATAAGGTTGAAAAAGTTGGGGGTGTTACCAATATTCTGAACGGAAGTAATATTTACAGGAATTTATACGGTCTGAAGTACAAATACACGCAAAATATATTTAGATTAAAATCATGGAAAATCAAGCCTTTCATTGCCTACGGTGCTTTGTTGCAAGTTGCATATGATGCGGTTGTACCTGTAACAGCTACTAGTTTTGTTAGCGAGGAAACTCATGTCGATACCTATTTTCAAGTAGAGCCAGGGTTTGAATATACATTTTATAAGAATTTTAATATTAATTTATCGCTGCCATTGACTATAGTAAATCTGGATGCTGAGCGATATACCACTGATGATTCTTCTTTGCCAGAAAATTTACAATCAACAGAAGAATTGTCATTTAATCTCTTCCCTAAATTTTATCAATTTAAATTAGCGCTCGGGTATAAAATTTAGGCATGATTTTAATATAAAATGATGATTATTTCGAGAATGATTACTAAGGACAATAGTTCCTTCGGGGTACCTCAGGATGACAATCACTCTTGCAGGTAGCACTTACTCAGTATGTCATCCTGAGGTACCCCGAAGGAACTATTGTCCTGCGTAACTAAATTTACTTCATCCTCGCCTCAATCTTTCTTAAAATGCCATCCACAGCCGGACAAATATCAGCGTTCTTCTCAGTTAATCTAAAGATTTGCTGTTGGTTTACTCTGTCGGTGTGAGGATATTCTCTACAAGCTTTTGGTCTTTCTTCGTAAATGGTGCAATAGTTTTCTGAATCGAGAAAAGTGCAGGGAACCGATTGTAAAACATAATCTTTGTCTTCGTCGATACGCAAATATTTTTCTATGAACTGTTGAGGTGATAAGCGAAGATGTTTGGCAATTCTAACAATATCTTTATCGGTGAAAAGAGGTCCGGTTGTTTTGCAACAAATCGCACAATCCAAACAATCTGTCTTGGCAAAAACTTCAACATGCGCTTCATGAAAAAGCTTGTCCACCTCGCGATGATTCTTCTTTTTGAGTTGCTGCAATAGCTTTTTATTTGCCGGATTCTTACTCACTTTTTCTCACGTACTTTAAACGACCAAGTGAAATAAAAAACAGAAACCACAGTTCCATCGCTCATCGTTCCTGTGGTCTTGGCCACTACTGTTAAAGCTTCTTTAGTTTGAATACTATTCTCTAATGCAGCGGCAAAATCGGGTCCGCTCTCACAAGTGAAAGTTACTTTAGAAATTCCTTTTTTGAAAAATTCGGCTTTTGTTTCTACCACCAACATCGCCACCGATTCATGGTATTTTTCTATAGCTATCATGGCCGGAACAGCGGTTGATATTTCTGCTGCCATGGCTTGCACAGCGAAGTACATTGATTTAAACGGATTCTTATTCAAGAATTTAAAAGGCACAGTAGCCTCGCAAATGTTTTCTTCTAGCTTTCTCACTCTCACGCCTGCTATTGCTACGGCAGGCACTTTAAGGAGCGTAAACAAAAAAAAGACAAATGGATTTAACATTTTCTTTTTGAGTTTATTTTGCTTGGATGTGAAAGCAATATTTGTTCTCATGTTGTAAATATAAAACATATACCAAGAGTGTAATCTTTTTTCCTATTTTTGATTCGCATGTTGAAACAACTAACCATTAAGAATTTTGTGCTGATTAAAGAACTCAAATTAGAGTTCACTAAAGGCTTATCTGTAATTACCGGTGAGACTGGTGCTGGTAAATCAATTATGTTAGATGCGCTGCAATTGTTATTGGGCGCGCGTGCCGATTCGGCGGTGATTCGCAAGGGCGAAAAGAAGTGTGTGATAGAAGGTACTTTTAAAGTGAGTAAAGATTTAAAAACTTTGTTCAAACAATACGATGTAGATTTTGAGGAAGACACCATTTTGCGTCGCGAAATTGCCGATAGTGGAAAAAGCAGATCGTTTGCAAACGACACTCCCGTTACACTTCCTTTCTTAAAAGAATTATCACAAAGCATTGTAGATATTCATTCTCAGCATGCTTTTTTGTCGCTTAAATCTTCGGGGTTTCTGTTAAATATTTTAGATGCCTTGGCCAACAATGATAAATTGTTGCTTACTTACAAAGCTTCATTGCAAGAGTATAAAGAGGTGTTGAAAGACTTGGAAACAGAAGAAAAGCAAGTGAAGCAGATTAAAGAGAATTTAGATTATTGGAAATTTAAATTCAATGAAATTGATGCTGCGGCTTTAAAAGAAGGAGAAGAAAATGAGTTGGAAAGTGAGTTGAAAATATCTGAAAATGCTGGTGAAGTAAAAGAGAGGATTGGTAGGTCTTTATCTTTTTTAAATAACGACAAAGGTGTTGCCGATCAGTTGATGAGTGTTGAGGTAGAGTTAGAAAAACTAGAAAGATTAACTGGCGGATTTTCTGCCTTATTAGAAAGAGTAAAATCAATACGAATTGAAGCCGAAGACATTGCTCAAGAATTGGAAAAGCAATCGGAGGATATGAATTTCGATGGTCACCGATTGCAACAATTGCAAGAAAGACAAAGTGTGTTGTATGCCTTATTGAAAAAATACAATGCCGCTGCAGCTGCCGATTTAATTGCTGAAGCAGAAGATTTAAAATCGAAAATAAACAGTGCCCAATTTTCAGAAGAGAAATTAAACGAGTTGCAAGAAAAGAAAAAATCGCTGCACAAAACATTGCTCAGCGATTCTTCTGCATTAAGCAAAGCCAGAAAAAAAGCGGCGCCACAACTCACCAAACAAATAACAGAATTGTTGAGTCAGCTTAAAATGGATAAAGCAAGAATGGAAGTTGATTTGCGTTTTTCTGCAGAAAATAGTTTTAACGATTACGGTCAAGATAAACCATTGCTTCTTTTTTCAGCCAATGTTGGCGATGATTTGAAAGCTATTGAAAATGCCGCATCGGGTGGTGAATTATCGCGTGTGATGCTGGCGGTTAAAAGCTGTATGGCCAAACATTTTACTTTGCCTGCTATTATTTTCGATGAGATTGACACAGGAGTTTCGGGTGAAGTAGCCAACAAAATGGGCTTGGTGTTGAAAGAAATGGGCGAGAGCATGCAAGTTATTTCTATCACACATTTACCTCAAATAGCGTCAAAAGCAAAACAACATTACCGCGTAGAAAAATCAGTAGTGGATGGCAAAACAGAATCGAAAGTTTATTTGCTCAACAATGAACAGCGCGTTGAAGAAATTGCACAAATGTTAAGTGGCGATAAGCTAACGAAAAAATCGTTGGATAATGCCAAGGAACTATTAGGTCTTGCGTAGGGGCGAGCTGCGCTCGCCCGCTAAAAGTTCCGTGTGCACGGGCGAGCGCAGCTCGCCCCTACGATAGCCAAAATTTAAAATTCATATTTCAAAATTTCTTTCTACATTCGTCACGCAATTGGTTCTGAACTAAATTTTTTAGTGAAGATTAATAGGGAATGCCGTGAAATTCGGTAACTGTACCCGCAACTGTAAGTTCTTCCGATAAAAAGGAATATGCGTATTCAAAGGCCACTGTCAGTCAGCTGACTAACGGGAAGGCAACGCAAAGAACGAGTCAGGAGACCTGCCACTGCAACAATAAAATGATTGCTTCGGGAAAAAAGCAAGAATGTGCATGGCTTTACAGAGTAAAAGACATACTACAGTATTTTTATGCAATTTGATTCTTGTAATCCTATTGCCTCTCACTTCTTTTGCCCAAATTTCAAAAGATACTTTAGTTACTGATGAAGTGGTGGTGGTAGCGAATCGCTTGCAAAATTTCTCGGCGGGTAGTAAAATTCAAACTATAGATAGCAGTACTTTAGCGCAGTACAAAAATGCCAATCTTTCTGATGTGTTAAACAATGAAAGCGCCGTTTTTATTAAGTCGTATGGCATGGGCAGCATGGCTACTTCTTCGGTGAGAGGAGCAGGTGCCAGTCAAACCATCACCTTGTGGAATGGCTTCAATTTAAACAGTCCGATGAACGGCATGCTAGATTTAGCCTTGATTCCTGTTGGTTTCTCCAATTCTGTTAGTGTTCAATACGGAGGTGCTGGAGCATTGTGGGGAAGCGGCGCGATGGGAGGTGCTATACATCTTAATTTTGTTCCTAAGTTTAATCAAGGAACGAATGTAAGTGCAGATTTTACGGTGGGAAGTTTTTCTAATTATTCGCAGCAAGTCGGACTTTCTATCAGCAAGAAAAAAGTGATTTCATCTCTTCGCTTTTTTAACAGTTCTGCTAAAAATTATTTTCCTTTTTACAACAATTTCCTGCTTGATAATCCTTTAGTGAAGCAAAGCAATGCCGAAAGAAAGTCGAATGGAGTGCTAAGTGAAAACGCTGTTTTATTAGGGAAACACAAACTCAATTTAATTTTTTGGTATCAAATTAACGATAGAAATATTCCGCCGTCGATGGTGCAAAATGTGGCCAGCGACAACCAAAAAGATGAGTCGTATCGATTGAGTAGCGAATGGCAATATCAACAAGGAAGATGGACCTATTTTGTGCGTTCTGCATTTTTCGATGAGCGATTCAACTACAATGGATTGCATAGTAAATCATCTACCTTAATAGCCGAAAGTGAAACGAAATATTGTGTGAAAAATCAGTGTTTGAATATTGGTTTAAACAATACTTACGCTACGGCGATAGCCGATAACTACGCCAATAATCCTTATCAAAATAGAACTGCACTTTTTGTTTCTTACAAAATTGCAGCGCTTAAAAACAAGCTGTTGTTTACTGCATCGCTGCGCGAAGAATTAATGAATGGAAAGGCATTACCTTTCACTTATTCGGCGGGAAGTGATGTAAAAATAAATAAATGGCTATCGGCTAAAGTTTCTTTTTCTAAATTGTATAGAGTGGCCACCTTAAACGATTTGTATTGGGTGCCTGGAGGTAATTTAAATTTAAAGTCAGAAGAAGGTTTTTCGCAAGATTTATCGTTGAAATTGCATATTGATAGAAAGAATAAAATGGCCTTAAGTATTGATGCTACTTTGTTCAATAGAAATACCACCAATCAAATTGTGTGGTTGCCAAGCAGTGGTTTTTGGACTCCACAAAACATGGTAGATGTTTGGAGCAGAGGAGTGGAAACAAGTTCAAAGTTTAAGGTTCAATGTTCAAAGTTGAAAATTCAATTTTCTTTACTTACCAACTATGTTTTAGCTACCAACGAAGCCTCAAAATCAGAAAATGATGCATCTGTTGGAAAGCAATTGATTTATGTGCCGCGTTATAGCGGACAAGCAAAGATACAAGCTGAATACAAAGGATTTTTGTTAAGCTATACACACAGTTACACAGGCTATCGCTTTACCAGTACCGATAATTCGCAGTACTTATCGCCATTTTATGTAGCCAATGTTTACCTCGCTAAGCCGATGAAATGTAAAGAACATCAGCTTTCTTTTTTTCTTCAAATAGACAATTTGTTCAATACGCAATATCAAGTGCTAAGTGTAAGAGCTATGCCCATGAGATATTATCAATTTGGATGCTCCATTAAATTAATTAAACCCAATAAATCAAAATCAAAAAATGAAAACTCTTAGTTCTGCTCTTTTTCTTTTATTCTTTGCTCTTGCCTTAAAAGCTCAAACAATAGCAACTTTCGAATCATTGCCTTTACCTACCGATAGTTTTTGGGATGGAACTATTAATGTAGGAGAATTTGCTAATGGCAACGCCTTGTTTCACAATGAAAATGCAGGTTGGTGGTCGGCAGGTTTTGCCTACAGTAATATGAAAGACAGCACAACTGCAGGTTATGGAAATCAGTACAGTGCGCGCACCGCTGTGGGGTATAATAATTCAACCCATTATGCGGTGGGCCAAAAAGATGCTTACATCAAATTGACAGGAGCGGCCAAAGGAAAAGGAGTAGATGGAGTGTATATTACCAATTCAACTTACACTGCGTTGAGTATGACCACAGGAGATATGTTCGCGAAAAAGTTTGGTGGTGTTAGTGGCAATGATGCCGATTGGTTGAAGTTATCTATAGTAGGTTATAACAGCAATAAAGTAACCGATACAGTGCATTTTTATTTGTCCGATTACCGCTCTTTAAACGATTATATTGTGAAAGATTGGAGATGGGTTGATTTGAAAAAATTAGGCAACGTGGATAGCATTGTTTTTGCCATGTCATCATCAGATAATTCCGGTCAGTACATGAACACTCCGGCTTATTTTGCCATCGATAATTTTACCACCTTAGATCGTGCGTTGTTTCACCCGGTAGCGGGAGTTAATGGTACCAGCGCAATGCATAAAGATAGCTCAGCTTTTGTTGCATGGGCAAACGCTGCTACGCTTTCTTTAGGTTATCAAGACATTAGCAACACCTCATTGGGTTATGCTTCTGTGGGCAGCAGTGCTTCTGCCTTAGGCAAAGCAGGTGATAATGCACTGGTGAGTTTAGGTGATGGAGGCTGGGCAATACTTACTTTTGAAGATGGTATTGATAATGAAGAGGGCTATGATTTCGCTGTTTTTGAAAATTCATTTAGCGATGATTTTTTAGAATTGGCTTTTGTGGAAGTGAGTTCAGATGGCGTAAATTATTTTAGATTTCCTGCTACTTCTTATACAGATACCACCTTGCAAACGGGTTCTTTTGGTAGCACCGATGCCACAAAGATTAATAACTTGGCTGGAAAGTACCGTGCTTTATATGGAACTCCTTTCGACTTAGAAGAACTTAAAAATGAAAACGGATTGGATGTAAACAACATCACGCACATTAAAATTATTGATGTGGTGGGAAGTATTCAAAATCAGTATGCCTCTAGAGATCAATACGGCAATAAAATTAACGATCCTTGGCCTACAGCATTCGCTTCATCGGGTTTCGATTTAGATGCTGTGGGTGTAATTCATTCTTTAGGAAATGGGGTGGAGGAGCTGACAAAAAACGATTGGATGATTTATCCAAACCCATCCAACAACAATACTGTTTTACATTTGTTAAATGCGCAAGGAACTGTTTCCATTTGCGATATGCAAGGTAAAATTGTACACATAGAACAAGTAATTCAAAACAATCATACCTTAGCACTTTCATTTTTAAATTCGGGTATGTACTTGGTTTTCGTTAGCAACGACAAATCTATTTCTACCCAAAAATTAATTGTTAGATAATGAAGAATAAAAAGTATTTATTTTTTGTTGGCGCGCTTTTTTTGACTTTGTCATCATGCGTTAAAGACCAACCCACTGAAGAAGAAGAAGAAAGTGCCCTAATCACTTCAGGTAATGGTGTTTACATCATCAACGAAGGTAATTTTCAGTTTGGCAATGCATCTGTAAGCTATTATGATGTAGATACTAAAACATTGAAAGAGGATATTTATAAAACAGCCAACAGCATAGCTTTGGGTGATGTAGCGCAATCTATGGCTGTGCTAAACAATAAAGCCTATATCGTGGTGAATAATTCAAGTAAAATTGAAGTAGTAAATGCGCAGACTTTTGTTTCGGTGGCCACCATTGCCGGCCTCCCTTCGCCTCGTTATTTTTTAGCGGTGAACAATGCCAAAGCTTATGTTAGCGATTATAAAGCCAATGCCATCTCTATTGTCGATTTGAATACCAATACCAAAACAGGAAGTATTCCCTGCACCGGATTCACAGAAGAAATGGCCATGGCGTACGGTAAAGTTTTTGTGACTAATGTATTTAGAGATAAGGTGTATGTTATTAATGCTTCTACAGATTTGATTACCGATAGTATTACAGTAGGTTACGGTTCATCATCTATACAACAAGATAAAAATGGTAAGTTGTGGGTGTTGTGTGTTGGTGATCAAACAAATATTATTGACGCTACTTTGTACCGCATCAATCCACTCAACAATTCTGTAGAAATGTACTACACTTTTCCTGTGGCCGAATATCCAAGTAAGCTAAAGATGAATGGAACAAACGATACTATGTATTTCTTGAATTCAGGTGTGTATCAAATGCCAATCTCTGCTTCTTCACTTCCTTCTTCTCCTTTTATAACACAGGGTAGCAAAAGCTTTTACGCTTTAGGTGTTGACCCCGCAAGCGGAGTGATTTATGTTGCCGATGCTATTGATTATGTGCAAAAATCTTCGGTGTATAGATATACTTCACAAGGCGTTTTGTTGAACACCTTTAAAGCTGGAATAATAACTGGAGATTTTGTTTGGTAGAGACGCAATATTTTGCGTCTCTAAGAGTAAATTATCTTCTGTAATTTCCTCTGTTGTTTGAGCCTCTGTTGCCCATCGGTTTTTTTCGGTATTGTGTATTCCAAATAGGAGGTTCACCCATTTCTGCTGGAGGCGAAAGTTTCGGCAATTCTCTTTCAATCAGTTTTTCAATTCTGCTGAATTTGTACATGTCGTCTTCATTCACGATGGTGATAGCATTTCCTTTAGTGTTGGCTCGTGCTGTTCTACCAATTCTATGCACGTAATCGGCAGCTTCGCCGGGCACGTCGTAGTTTACTACTAAGTTGATGTCTTTAATGTCAATACCTCTGCTCAATACATCTGTTGCCACAACAATGCGCAACTTTTTTGTTCTAAATTGAGAGAGTAAATTTTCTCTTTCTTTTTGATCAAGGTCGCTAGAAATACCATCAACAGAATATCCTTTTCTTCTCAAGGCAGAAACGATGGTTTGTACTTTACTTTTACTTGAAGTAAAAACAATGATACTATCGAAATCGGTTTTGTCTTTAATCAAATGATGCAACAATCCATTTTTCTGATGATCGTGCGCCAAGTAAACATCTTGCTCAACACCTTCGGCAGGTTTGGCAATTGATAAACTTATTTCAATAGGGTCGTTGATAATCTTGTTGGCGAAATCGCGTATTTTTTGCGCCATTGTTGCGCTAAAGAAGAGTGATTGGCGGGATTTAGGCGTAAAAGAAATAATCTTCAAAATATCGTTCACAAAGCCCATGTCGAGCATTCTATCTGCCTCATCTAAAATTACGTGCTGCACCTCATCAAACTTCACATAACCTAAATTCAAATGCGACAATAATTTACCTGGTGTAGCAACTACAAAATCAACACCTCCTGTTAATGATGCTTTTTGATCGTTCCAGCTAGAGCCATCATCACCGCCATAAATGGCAATAGAGCTGGCGCCTACAAAATAACCAAAGCCTTGTATTTGTTGTTCAATTTGAATGGCTAACTCTCTGGTCGGACAAAGTATTAAGGTGTTTACGCCCGATGTTTTTTTCTGCGCAATTTTGTTTAAAATGGGCAACAAAAAGGCTGCGGTTTTACCCGTTCCTGTTTGTGCACAAGCAATTAAATCTTTGCCTGCCATGATTTGTGGCATCGCTTGTTCCTGAATGGGAGAAGCATCTTCGAAGCCCATGTATGAAATGGCTTCTAATAATTTTTCGTTGAAATTGAATTCTGTAAACTTCATAAATGACTAACTGATTAATGAAGCCGTCACTTTAAGTTTATCAATAATTTGTTGAGCAACATTGAGGGCTTCGTATCCATCTTGAATGGTCACAACAGGGTCGTGATTATTAATGATGGCATGCGCGAAGGTAGTCAATTCTTCTTTGATTGCATTAGTGTCTTTCACATCGGGTAAACTAAAAGTAATTTCTTTCTTCCCTTTATCTTTGCCTAAATCAATTACTAGCGACAAAGGGTCGGCTTCTCCTTTCAATTCGTTCAATTGAAAAATGCTCGTTTTTTTCTCTAAGAAATCGATAGTGATATAGGCGTCTTTTTGAAAAAATCTTGTTTTACGCATGTTCTTTAATGAAATTCTACTGGCTGTTAAATTGGCCACACAACCATTGTCGAATTCAATACGTGCATTGGTAATATCTGGTGAATCGCTCACTACAGCGCAACCACTTGCTGATATTTTTTTCACCGGAGAATTTACAATATTTAAAATAATATCGATGTCGTGAATCATTAAATCTAACACAACAGAAACATCGGTGCCACGCGGATTAAATTCGGCCAAGCGATGACACTCAATAAACATAGGTTGAGCGAAAAAAGGGATGGCTGCAACGTAAGCCGGGTTGAATCTTTCTACGTGTCCCACCTGAATTTTCACATTCGCCTCATGCGACAAATGCATTAAATTTCTTGCTTCTTCTAAAGTGTTGGTAATGGGTTTTTCAATGAAAATATGTTTGCCACTTTTTAATGCTTTAACGGCACATTCGTAATGATAAATGGTAGGAGTAACAATATCAACAACGTCTGCTGCTTCAATTAATTCTTCTGCTGAAGTATAGGCTGTAATACCAAACTCTTGAGCTACTGCTTTTTGTGTTTCTGGATTGGGATCAAAGAATCCTACTAAACTGTATTCGGCAATTTGCTGAATGAGCTTAATGTGAATCTTACCTAAGTGTCCGGCCCCAAGTACGCCTATTTTTAACATTGTTGTGTTTGTTTTTTGTAAAAGTAATTGAAATGCTTGGCTGCTATCTTTATATCTTCACCAAAGAATCAACACTTATATATTGATAACTGTGCTAGATACATTTAAACATAAGGGTTTGCGCAACAAGATGGTGGAGGAGCTAAAAACTCTTGGTATCAGCGATGAATTGGTTTTGCAAGCAATGAAGAACGTGCCGCGACATTGGTTTTTAGACAATGCGTTTTTGGAGTATGCTTATCAGAATAAGGCATTTCCAATTGGTAGCGGACAAACCATTTCACATCCTTACACCGTTGGATTTCAAACACAATTGCTGGAAGTAAAAAAGGGAGATAAGGTGCTGGAGGTAGGAACAGGTTGTGGCTATCAAACATCGGTGCTGGCGCAAATGGGAGCGAAAATATTTTCTATTGAAAGACAACACGCACTTTTTGTGAAAACCAAAAAGTTTTTGAGCGATACCAATGTGAGTGTGAAGTTGTTTTATGGCGACGGTTACCAAGGTGTACCAACGTTTGCGCCTTACAACAAAATTATTGTTACAGCCGGTGCACCCTATGTGCCCGATGCTTTATTAGCGCAATTGATGGAAGGTGGAAGATTGGTAATACCCGTTGGTGAAGGTGAAAAGCAAATGATGACCGCTATCGATAAGTACAAAGGTGGTGTGCTAAAAAAATACGAAGTAGGGGAGTTTTCTTTTGTGCCGCTGCTGGAAGATAAGAACTGGAATCATTAAAGAGGCCTCACCCCAACCCTCTCCAAAGGAGAGGGAGGGGGGAGAAGTACTAAGTACTAATTATTACCTACTCCCTCTCCTTTGGAGAGGGTTGGGGTGAGGCCTGAAATTTAAAAATATGCTCGAACAAATTCTACAAAATTTAAAGATTGCCTCTTTAAATAAAATGCAGTTGGAAACAATTGATGCTGCCAAAAAAGAGGGTGATTTGATGTTGTTGTCGCCAACAGGTTCGGGAAAAACACTCGGATTTTTATTACCCGTTTTCCAACGTATTAATCAGCATAAAGAAGGAGTGCAGGTGTTGATTTTGGTGCCTTCTCGCGAGTTGGCTATTCAAATAGAACAAGTTTTTAAAGCCATGGGTACAGGCTTTAAAGTGAATTGCTGTTATGGCGGACACTCCACGAAAATTGAAAGAAATAATTTAGAATTTCCACCTGCCGTTTTGGTGGGCACACCTGGTAGAATTGCGCATCATATTCGCAACCGTAATTTCGAAACACATTCTATTCACACTTTGGTTTTAGATGAATTTGATAAGTCATTGGAGTTCGGTTTTCAAGATGACATGTCGGAAATTATTGGTCACCTCGAATATCTCAAAAAGAGAATACTTACTTCGGCAACGAAGTTAGATGATATACCCGATTTCACTGGATTTACCAATGCAACACTTGTGAATTATTTGAGCGACACGCCAACAAAATCTGCAGGTTTAAAATTGAAATTGGTGCGTTCTGCCCATAAAGATAAGTTAGATGCATTACTTGATTTGCTATGCTGGCAAGGCAACAAATCAACTTTGATTTTTTGTAATCATCGTGAGTCGGTAGAACGTGTGAGCGATTTGTTGTATGACAATGCTATTATGCACGATATTTTTCATGGTGGCATGGAACAAGAAGACAGAGAACGCGCTTTGATAAAATTTAGAAATGGGAGTCACCAAATATTGGTTACTACCGACTTAGCATCGCGCGGTTTAGATATACCCGAAATTGAAACAGTAATACACTATCATTTACCATTGAAAGAAGATGCTTTCATTCATCGCAACGGAAGAACGGCAAGGATGAATGCTAAAGGAACTTCTTATTTATTGATGGGCGCAGAAGAGGATTTACCCGATTTCATTAGCGAAATTCCCGATGAAATTAATTTACCAAAAGCTACTACAGTTCCTAAGTTAACCGAATGGCAAACTTTGTACATAGCAGCAGGTAAGAAAGATAAAATCAACAAGATGGATATTGTGGGCATGTTGTGTCAGAAAGGGAAATTGGTAAAAACCGATTTGGGATTGATTGAAGTACTCGACCATTCATCATACGTTGCAGTAAAAAGAGATAAGATTGAAGCTATGTTGCGCTTAATTAGACACGAGAAAATTAAAGCGAAAAGCGTGCGAATGGAAATAAGTAAATAGAATATTTTTTAAACTTAAAAGCCTTCTTAGTTTATTGCTAAAAAGGCTTTTTGTTTTCTGTTATTCTTTTTCCTCTTCGTTGGGAGGTAAAGGTTTTTCTTTGGTGAAATTGCCGTTTGCATCTACATACATGATCATATCTTCAAACGAACTTTGTTTTTTAGGCTCGTTGCGTTTGTCTTTGATATGTTGCATTTTTTCTTTGCGCGCTTTACTGCGCAAATCGGCTTTTTGTTTTTTAATGAAACTATTGTTCGACTTTGCCATTGTTTTGTTTTTAGTTTATAAATGTATAAGCTTTACCACTGTTGCCCGCTCTTCCTGTTCTACCAACACGGTGGATATAACTGTCGATGTTTTTTGGTTTTTGGTAATTGATAACATGCGATACATTCGAAACATCTATTCCTCTTGCTGCAACATCGGTAGCTACCAAAACTTGTATGCGATTGCTTTTGAATTTATCTAAAGCTTGTACTCTGTAGTTTTGCGATTTATTACCATGAATCTCATCAGCTCTAATACCTGCGTTGTTCAAAGCTTTACAAACTTTACTTACTCCTCTTTTGGTTTCTGCAAATACAATCACTCTTTCGAATGCTTCATCTTTAAGCATACCGATTAACACTTCCATTTTATCTTCATTGGGTTTAACTTCAATGATGTCTTGGTCTACGTGATCGGCGCTGGCGTTACCAGAACTTACGCGCACTTCTAAAGGGTTGGTTAAAATAGATTGAATCAATGCTTTCTGACTGTTCTCATAAGTTGCAGAGAACAACATCGTTTGCTGACGGTGCGTCATGGCTTTCACCATTTTTTGAATTTCGTGAGAGAAACCCATATCGAGTAATCTGTCGAATTCATCCAACACCAAAGCAGAGAAATCTTCGAAGTACAAAGCTTTTTGGTTGGCTAAATCCATCAATCTGCCAACTGTACCAATGATAACGTGTGAAGGCTGACGCAACAATTGTCGGTCTTTGTTCACGCTCGTTCCACCAATAAAACATTCGCTGTATAAGTTCAATCCAGCACTAATGCTTTTGAATTCATCTTGAATTTGCAAAGCCAACTCACGAGTAGGCGCCACAATCAAAACTTGAAATGCTGGTTTGTGATTTAATAAATGTTGAATAATAGGTACTAAAAAAGCAGCAGTTTTACCTGTTCCTGTTTGAGCGATACCCAATAAATCTCCACCTTTCAGCAAGGCTTCAATGGTTTTGTCTTGAATTTCCGATGGTTTTTCGTAGCCCTTTTTCAATAAATTTTGAATGATGCTTTCGTGCACCGGTAAATCGGTGATTTTTCTATCAGATACATATTTCACTTCTTCTTTAGGAGCCGCTTTTTTAACGAAGCTTCTGTTGTCGAGCGTACTTTCTTTCTGATTTGATTTGTTTTGTGTTCGGCGAAAATTGCCGCTTTGTGGCGCACGAACTGTGCGTCCACGTGAACTAAATGTGTTATTCATTTTTAAGTTGTTATGCCTTACTCAAACCCTACGTTGCTTATCTGTCTAACAACTTAATGCTTTTCAAACGTTATAAAATTTTCAGCTGAAGCGAGAGATTAGTAGAAGAAAAATAAGGGTGATAATCTTAAAGTTGCACTAACTATACAGAACTGGTTTCTGCTAAAATGTGCGTAAAGCTAAGGTTTTAAACTTCAACATCCTAATAGGCTTGTTTTTTCCTGCTTTTTCCCTATTTTTAACCCTTCAATTTTTTACATATGTTCGATAGTTTATCAGATAAGTTAGAAAGGGCGTTTAAGGTTCTTAAGGGACAAGGCCAAATCACAGAAATTAACGTTGCCGAAACGCTTAAAGAAGTGCGTCGCGCTTTGTTAGATGCCGACGTTAGTTTTAAAGTAGCGAAAGAGTTTACAGATAGAGTGAAGGAGAAGGCGCTCGGACAAAACGTTTTAACATCTATTTCTCCCAACCAATTGATGGTGAAAATTGTTCACGATGAATTGGCCGAATTGATGGGTGGTGATGAAACAGATATTAATCTTAAAGGTTCTCCAGCCATCATATTAATTGCAGGTTTGCAAGGTTCGGGTAAAACTACCTTCACCGGAAAATTTGCCAATTACCTGAAAAAGAAAAAAGGTAAAAATCCATTGCTCGTTGCGGGTGATGTTTACCGTCCGGCTGCAATCGACCAACTTGAAGTATTAGGTGCTCAGGTAGAATGTGCCGTTTTTACCGATAGAGACAGCAAAGATCCGGTGGCGATTGCTAAAGCAGCTATTGAGCATGCTAAATCGAAAGGATACAACGTGGTGATTATAGATACTGCCGGTCGTTTGGCTGTCGACGAGGCGATGATGAACGAAATCGCTAACGTGAAATCAGCTGTGAATCCGGGTGAGATTTTGTTTGTGGTGGATTCGATGACCGGACAAGATGCAGTGAACACTGCGAAAGCCTTCAACGATAGATTAGATTTCGACGGAGTTGTTCTTACAAAATTAGATGGTGATACACGCGGTGGTGCGGCTTTATCTATTCGCGAAGTAGTTGACAAACCCATTAAGTTTGTGGGTACTGGCGAGAAGATGGATGCCTTGGATGTGTTTTATCCAAAACGTATGGCCGACCGTATTTTAGGGATGGGCGACGTGGTGAGTTTGGTAGAGCGCGCACAAGAACATTTTAGTGAAGAAGAGGCTAGAAAGTTGCAAAAGAAAATTCATAAAAATGAATTTAACCTCAACGACTTTTTTGAGCAAATTCAGCAAATCAAGAAGATGGGTAACATGAAAGATTTGATGGGTATGATTCCAGGCGTTGGTAAGGCTCTAAAAAATGTAGATATCGATGATAATGCTTTCAAATCTATTGAAGCCATTATTCAAAGTATGACTCCCAAAGAGAAATTGAATCCATCTATTTTAAGTGGCAGCAGAAGAAAAAGAATCGCTGCAGGTAGTGGCACCAATATTCAAGAAGTAAATAAACTCATCAAGCAGTTTGAAGACACATCTAAAATGATGAAAATGATGTCGAACAAACAAAACATGATGAAGATGATGAAGAATTTCCCAGGGATGGGGTAGTAGTAACTCGTTTAAAGTTTAATGTTCAAAGTTCAATGTTAGCTGACTTGAATTCTGAACATTGAACATTGAACATTGAACATTGAACTATGATATTACTCGATGGCAAAAAAACATCAGCAGAAGTAAAAGCTGAAATCAAAATTGAAGTAGATAAGCTTAAAGCATCTGGCGGAAAAATTCCTCACTTAGCAGCAGTGCTGGTGGGAAATGATGGCGCTAGTGAAACTTATGTGGCAAGTAAAGTGCGCTCTTGCGAAGAGGTTGGATTTAAATCTACTTTGATTCGCATGGAAGCTACAACTACCGAAGAACAGTTGATGGAAATTATTCATGGCTTAAATGATGATGCCGATATCGACGGATTTATAGTTCAATTGCCGCTGCCAAAACACATCAACGAAGAGAATGTGACTAAGGCGATTTTGCCTCAAAAAGATGTTGACGGATTTCATCCGGTGAATGTGGGGAGAATGACTTTGGGCCAACCTTCTTATATTTCTGCAACGCCTTGGGGCGTTATGCAAATGCTAGAAAAATACAACATCGATACACAAGGAAAACATTGTGTGGTGATTGGTAGAAGTAATATCGTTGGCCGACCGATGAGCATCCTCATGTCGCAATCGGGCAAATTTGCCAACGCTACGGTTACTGTTTGTCACAGCAAAACTAAAGACATCGCATCGTTCACTCGTTCTGCAGATATTTTAATTGTGGCTTTAGGTAAAGCCGAATTCGTAACCGCTGATATGGTAAAAGATGGTGCTGTAGTAATCGACGTTGGTATCACTCGTGTTGCCGATGCAACTAAAAAAAGCGGCTTCGCCATCAAAGGCGATGTTAAGTTTGATGAGGTTGCACCAAAATGTTCTTACATCACGCCGGTTCCTGGTGGAGTGGGATTGATGACGGTAGCTTCCTTGATGATGAATACGCTGTTGAGCGCGAAAAAGGAGATTTATAAGTAATGCGAATACTATTATTCTTATTTATATTTTTTTCATCTTTTCTCACCGCTCAGTCTTCTTTAAAAATAGGTGCTGAATTAAGTGCTAATGTTGCAATCTCTCGTGGTGGTGTTCCTGCGCTAAATCTTTTTTTTAAGTGGAATAGGCATGAGGTTTATTTGGGCATTAATGATTATTTGAATATGTTATTTCCTGGTGCTTCGCCTATTGATGCCTTAGGTTTTGAATCAGGTTACAAATATCATTTTCTTTCAGGGAAAAGGAGAAGTCATTTTTATTCGGAATTTAATGTGCAGCATTATGCTTGGTCGTGGGGTGCTGGACCAAATTATTCTTATAATAACAATGAATATGAGAGTGGATATCCCGCTTCTTTTGGTAGAAATTGGCTCCTAAACTCATCCTTGCAAATAGGTTATGAAACGTATTTTTTGCGTTGGTTATCGCTCACTATTTCTAGTGGAATTGGGTTGCAATATGATAAAGAATCTATTCGCGATAATTTTCTGCCCGGTTACCCTTATCAAGTTAAAAGCGAATTGTATTATGTTATTGTTCCTTTTAAAGTGGGACTAAGATTTACAATTGGTTTAAATAAAGGAAAGGGAGATTTATAAGTAATATCTAAAACAAATCTACAGTTTGAAATTGTTGGTTAAGTAATCTTCCGTTGAATATACTTCCGGGTGCGCAACTCCTCCGTCAGCTGACGGAGGAGTTGTGCACCCAGAAGTACGCTCTCAAAAAAGGAAATTGAAATTATTTAACGATTGTTTTGTTTAATCAACAACTAGTGCAGACTTAGAATACCTTTTTCCCTTTTCGGTAAAACTCGCGTTTTGATTTACCGTTTTCATCAACGTATTTCCACCAGCCTTTTTTAATGCCGTCTTTGTACTTTCCTTTTGTTTTTAGATATCCTGTGGCGTAGTATTCTAAATATTTACCTTCCAAATTTCCTTTTTCGTTGTAGCCTTCTTGCAATTGAATTCTACCGTCCACATACCATAAGTTATGATCGCCAAAAGGTTTTCCGTTGTTGTAATACACATATTCCTTTGGTTGATAATTGTCGTACCACTTTTGATACAAGCCATCTAAAACACCATTGCTGTAATTGATTTCTGAAATGAGTTTGTCGTTCGAAGTCCACTCTCTTTGCAATCCATCCAACAAATCATTGGTATAATAAAACTCCGATTGTTTAATGCCGTTTGGATACCATGAAACCACGCTGCCTTCTTTGATGTCGTTAATGGAAGTGTCACTTAGTGGTTCTCGGTAAAAGGAAATACTCAAATTGCTATCCATGCTACTCACATAGAAATCGCTTTGTCGCATAATGATTTCGCGAGAAAGATTATTATCTAGTTTTTGGTGGATGTCACTTACATTTTTAACGACCAAGTTGGAGAGCTGACTGCTACTCAACATCTTTTTAGTGAAGTTATAAAAAATGGTATTCCATAAACCTTGCGTGCTTTGTATGTTTTTGTTGCCATTGAAATAGCTAAAAGTGGGAACGTAGTACTCTGTGTTTTCCTGACATTCAGATAACACTTCGTCTTTCTCGTTGTATCTTTTGTAGGTGTAAGAGCAGCATTCCGACAAGCCATTTTTACTAATGGTATTGCCTTTTAGAATTAATTTCTCGGTAGTTTCAAAACCAAGTTCGAGAGATTTTTCCTGACTGTACCACTCCATGCTTATATAAGTGTTGAAGTTTTTTAAGAAAGAGGCATCTAAGGGATATTTAAGTTTGATTAAATATTCTCCCGTTTTCAAAATACTTTTTTCCCTTATTTGAATAATGCTGTCGTTGATGTTCGATTTTGAAAAGAGCTGATAATATTGGGTATAAGCGTCGTTTTTTTCAAACTTAACATCGTCGGTGCGCGAATAAAATTCATTTATCCCGTTAATTACGGTGAGCATTTGAATAGACAATAAGAAAACGGCTCTGTTGTAGGCTTGTTTGTACGCTTTCTCTGAATCTAAAAATGGGTCGGAAACACCTATGCTGTAAATGTTGTTTTCGGCCACCGAGTTCCAATTGAAAAACCAAGAAGGAAGGGTGTCGTGACTAAAATACTGATCGGGAATTTTTTGCAATGTGCCGCTCAAGGGGTCGTCTAAATTCTTTTCGAAGTTCCAGATGAGGTCGGGATAATTTTTTTGCCATTCAACAAAATCGCTTGTCTGCGCAGATACACTTAGAGAGAAAAGCAAAACAATTACCAGGTGTGCGCTGCGAAAGTTCATGAGTCTGTTTTGCTTCATTGAGCCAAAATACATACCAATTGATAATTATTTTCAAAGGGCAGTAACTTTTAATGAACAAGTTTGTTTTAGCTATTGTCCAGACAATTAAGGTTAAATGTTAAGTTTTAGGCACCTGCACTTCCCGGCAGGTGCTTTTTTTATGGATTTCGTATGGTAAAGCTGAGGATGCATCTTATTGGATGTATTTGTGCATATAATTGAGATATGCTCAAAAAATTGAAATAATTGTGCGGATAGGTTTGCTGTGTTCAGTTTTTGTGCATATTATTGCAATAGGCTCAAAAAGAGCTAAATTTTGTGCGTATAAAAAGAGTTGTTTATGAATCCATACGATAGAGGAAAACCCTTTAATTTATTGCCTTTACTGCCTCCTGATGATCAGAAGCTTCAGTCTTTAACTATAATGAAGAAGTTGGTTACTGCAAACAGATTGTTGGCCAAATTGGATGGAATATCGACATCTCTTCCAAATCCAAATATGTTGATTAATACGCTTACATTACAAGAAGCACGTTCGAGTACTGAGATTGAAAACATCTTTACAACGGATGATGAATTGTATAAGGCTATATCAACGCCTGAAACTAAGATGAATCCTGCAACGAAGGAAGTTTTGAAATATAGAGAATCGCTTTGGGCTGGAGTTAAATCCATTCAGGACAATGATAAAATCACAGAACAACAAGTGAAAAGTGTTTTTCAAACTATTAAGGAAACGAAATCAGGCTATAGAATACCAACGATAAAAACAGTAATTAGAAAAGGAGGAAGTTCGATTACATCTGGTCAGGTTATATACACTCCACCTAGAGGCGAAGGAGTTATAGAAGAGAAAATGAAAAACTGGATTGACTTTATTAATGATGATAAAAAATTTGAATATGACCCATTGTTGAAAATGGCCATCAGTCATTATCAATTTGAAGCCATTCATCCCTTTGAAGATGGTAATGGAAGAACGGGAAGGATTTTGAATTTATTGGTGCTTATCAACAAAGGGTTACTCACTTACCCCATCTTATATTTGAGTAAATACATCATTCAAAATAAAAGTGAATATTATGCTTGTTTAGGAGATGTGACCGAAAGGGGTGATTGGGAAAGTTGGATATTATATATGCTGGAGGCTGTTGAAAGAACAGCGGCTTATACTATTGGAAAGATAGCCGACATAAATGAACAACTTGAAGAAACGAGTAAATATGTAGCCAAGAAATTACCTAATATCGACAAAGCTATTATTGAATCCATATACACCCAACCTTATATTCGTGCAGTTCATCTATTAGGTCCGAAAATAAAGAGCAGAAACACTGCCACCAAGTATTTAATGCAGTTAGAAAAAACTGGAGTACTAGAATTGAAAATAGTTGGAAGAGAGTACATTTACATTAATAAAGGGTTAGTCGATTTACTATCGACGAATTAATTTGGCGTGAGAACTTAGTTTTCAGTGGCTTAACCTTGGAATCTATTCACCAAGATTTAATTATCATAATTTATGAAAAGTACAGGCTCAGATTTTTTATTTTTATGCAGGAGTCTTTATTTCAAAAAGATTACTCCTATTAATATTTTAACTTCTAATGATGCGGATAGTGTTGCACTGAGAGCAATAGTGGATGAATATTTCGCACTCAACAAATTGGAATCGCTTTGTGGTTTTTACATGGAGTATCAATATTGTGTTAATTTAATTACTGCTCATTTTGTTTTTGAAAGAAAAGATAAAGTTTCAAAACATTATTTGAATGATGCTATTGAAATAATACAAAGATATTCGACAACTCCTTTGGATGTTGAATTAGCTAAAGAAGAGCTTCAATGGTTGGAGGCTAATAAAAATATATTGGATTAATAGCTTGAAGAGGATAGTGTTTCAAAGGAGATGGTTTGGCAAAAACAGAACATAATAGATTTAAAAATTATTGCGATTTATCCTTTTCAAAAGCCACAAAGAAGTTAATCCAAATGATACGTGAATATCTGTACGTAATTGGCATTAGGGCTGATAGTTCCACTAAACCGAAGATGAGGTAATAATGTATAGGTAAATCGGGAAAAACGAATAACAAAGCAACAACAGATGGAACGGCAAAAGCTACACCCATTGCATAACTAATGTACATTGCGCCAAAGTAAAAACCTGGTTCCATATCAAAAGTGAGGTGGCAATGCTCACATTCATCTAACATTTTTAAGCCCTTAAGAGAGTAAGGATTTGTCCCGGCAAAATAGTCGCCTTCATGGCAACGCGGACATTTCATTTTTACGATGCTGTATGCTTTAGTACCTTTAGTAGCCATGTTGTTATTTTGTCATTTCTTCGTTGTAAAAGGTCTCGAATGATTTCCCTTTGTAATGATTTTCATTGATGTAGCGCAAGCAAACTAAAAATTGTTGGGCATTTAAATAACCGGGAATACCTTGTATTTTTTTGTTCATGCCGTCTATATACGCAATGGTTGGGTAGCCAATTCTACCGTCTTCTGAACCGTATTGTGTGGCGAATTGATGCGCAGTTCTTCTGTTTAATGGCACTCCTAAATTTACTAAGGTGTCTTTGTTAAACACAATTGTATCGGGTCTTTCTGCATTGAATTTTACAGCGTAGAAATTCTGATTAACGTACTCAATTACTTTAGTATCTTGAAAAGTGGTAGCATCTAATTGTTTGCACCATCCGCACCAGCTAGTGAACAAATCCACCATAATCTTTTTTGGTTTTTGTTTATTTAACTTTTCAGCTTCTTGAAGGGTGATCCATTTAATGCCTGTACTCTCTTTTTGAGGTGTTTTTGAAATAAAAGAAAAAGAGATGATTAAAGCCGAAGCAGCTACAAATGAGGCGATGAATAACTTTCTCATACGTGTTGATTTAATAGCGCAATTAATGTACAATTATCTTTTGAATAATTTTCTATCAGCAACAAAAGTTCCAAAAGGCACAAGAGAAGCAATTAATGCTAAAAAAATGATTTTCAAACTCCATTTTTCTTCGCGAGCTACAATCAAAACCCAAAGGCAATAAGCGATGAAAAGTACACCATGTGCCATACCCACAAAAAAATTGGGTTCAGGAATATTGTAAATCCTTTTAAGAGGCATGCTTACGCCAAAAAGTAGTAAATAGCTTATGCCTTCTAAGATGGCCCAAAGCTTAAGTATTTGTAGATTGTTACTCATGTGTTGATATTATAGCGACAAAAGTAAACAAATAAACAACCTAAATTTGTTAAATTCGCACACGCATATGGAAACACAAAAATTACAAAGTTTAGCGCAAAATCTAGAGGGGGTTCTGCACTACGATCATACCATGAGAACGCTTTATGCTACCGATGCATCGGCGTATAGAGAAATGCCAACAGCTGTTGCTTTTCCTAAAACTCAAAAAGATTTACATACCTTAATCGACTTCGCTTCGAAAGAAAAAACGTCGTTGATACCGCGTACGGCGGGTACATCGTTGGCCGGACAAGTTGTAGGTAACGGTATTGTGGTTGATGTGTCTTTACATTTTACCAAGATTTTGGAGGTTAATAAAGAAGAGCACTGGGTGCGCGTTCAGCCATCTGTTATTCGTGACGAGTTGAATTTGCATTTGGCGAATTTCGGATTGTTTTTCGGTCCGGAAACCAGCACCAGCAACCGCTGTATGGTGGGTGGAATGGTAGGTAACAACTCCTGCGGTGCTCGCTCTGTAATTTACGGAAGTACGCGTGAACACTTGCTAGAAGTGAAAGTTATTTTGAGTGATGGCAAAGAAACTACCTTCAAAGAAATGACCCTACAAGAGTTTGAAGATAAGTGCGCTGGTAAAAATGTGGTGAGTCCGCTCGAACAAAAGATTTATCAAAACATCAAAGATATTTTAAGCAATCCAGAGAATCGTGCTGAGATTGAAAGAGAATATCCAAAGGCCACTGTTTTAAGAAGAAATACAGGTTATGCCATTGATTTATTGAAAGATGCAGAGCCCTTTAAAGTGGGCGGAGAGAAATTCAATTTCTGTAAGTTGATTGCGGGTTCTGAAGGAACTTTGTGTTTCATGACAGAAATTAAATTGAACTGTTCTCCAACATTGTCGAAACATTCGGCGATGATGTGTGCGCATTTCGATTCTATCGATTCTTCGTTGCGTGGTAACTTGGTGGCTTTAAAATACAAGCCTTCTCAGGT
>CAMBXP010000022.1 GCA_945871895.1 Chryseobacterium gleum
GGGCGAGCACAGCTCGCCCCTACTAAAGTGTATTAAAGCATCAACTCAGCAAAAGTAAAATCTACCGGATAGGTAATCTTAATATTTCTTTCATCTCCTTGCACCAAATTAACTTTGCCACCTAAGTGTTCAAACACAGAAGCATCATCAGTAAATGAGTTTAATTCTTCGCCATTATAACCTTCTTTAATCAACGACCATTTGAAACATTGTGGAGTTTGTATCAACACGTATTTTTCTCTAGCAACAGCTTTGTTTTCGTTGTTATTGATTTCGCGTAAAGAGTCTTTGCAAGGAACAAACGGAATAGCATTGCCTTTGATTTCGGCTTCGTTGAATAGAAGTTGAATATTTTCTAGAGAGATGAGCGGACGAACAGCATCGTGCACGCCCACCACACATTCTTCATGAATTAATTGCATCCCGTTCTTCACCGATTCAAAGCGCGATTTTCCGCCCGCAGTTGTTTCTAAAGCAATAGAAAACGAATGCTGTTGTTTTATTTCTTCCCAGTAGCTCATTTGAGAAGAAGGAAGAACAACAATAATTTTGCATGAAGGTAAGGCAGCATGAAATTTTTCAATAGTATGAAAGATAAGTGGTTTCCCTTTTAACAGCATGAACTGCTTTGGAATGTCGCTTTGCATGCGCGAACCTGTTCCTCCTGCCACTATTATAATTGCTTTATTCATGTTATTGGTAGAGCCAGATAGAATCTGGCTTAAAACAGAAAAATATTCCGATTAAAGAAACGGTATTAATCTTTTTTAAGCCAGATTCTATCTGGCTCTACGTGTAATTAAAGAATTAACATTGCATCACCATAAGAATAGAACTTATACTTCTCTTTAATGGCTTTTTTGTATGCTTCCATGATTAAGTCGTAACCACCAAAAGCAGATACCATCATCAACAAAGTTGATTCAGGCATGTGGAAATTGGTAATCATACAGTTGGCAACACTAAAATCGTATGGAGGAAAAATAAATTTGTTCGTCCAACCTTCATAAGGCTTTAAGAAACCATCTGTAGAAACAGAAGTTTCAATAGCTCTCATGGTGGTGGTACCAACAGCACAAACTTTCTTTTTGTTTTCTTTTCCTTTGTTTACGGTGTCTACGGCAGTTTGTGGAATAGTGATTTTTTCAGAATCCATTTTGTGTTTCGTTAAGTCTTCCACTTCTACTGAACGGAAAGAACCTAAACCAACATGCAAAGTCAATTCTGCGAAGTTTACACCTTTTAGCTCTAATCTTTTTAGCAATTCTTTGCTGAAGTGCAAGCCCGCTGTTGGCGCAGCTACCGCACCTTCGTTTTTCGCGAAAACGGTTTGGTATCTTTCTTCATCGGCTGCTTCTACTTTACGTGTAATATATTTAGGTAGCGGAGTTTCACCTAAATCGCGTAATATTTTTCTAAATTCTTCATAAGAACCATCGTGTAAAAAACGCAAGGTTCTGCCACGAGAAGTAGTGTTGTCGATTACCTCAGCAACGAAATCATCGTTTTCACCGAAATATAATTTATTTCCAATACGAATTTTTCTAGCTGGGTCTACTAAAACATCCCACAACAATGATTCGCGGTCTAATTCTCTTAATAAGAAAACCTCAATTTTAGCACCTGTTTTCTCTTTGTTTCCATACATTCTCGCTGGAAATACTTTGGTGTTGTTTAACACCATAACATCGCCATCGTTGAAATAGCCTAATACATCTTTAAATTTTTTCGATTCTATTTTGCCCGTAGCACGGTCAACTACCATTAATTTACACTCGTCTCTAACTGCAGAAGGGTGCATGGCCAAAAGTTCTTTTGGTAAATTGTACTTGAATTGAGATAATTTCATGAATCATTTTTTTAGCGCAAGCAGACATGGAATGCATCAGTCAGGTGACCGAATTCTTTCATAAATCTTACGGGATTTATTAATAACGAAGGTGGCAAATATACTATCAGGAGGAGGCGAAAACAATAGCTGATGAAAGATTTATTGAAAATTGTTTTAGTTTTGAGCAAATAGCGCAAAAAATGTCTCTCGAATTTAAATTTCTTCAGCCTGGCGATAAAGATTTTCATCTTTACAAAGGCGTATTGGCAACAGTGTATGGTGCCGATTCTAAGCGTGTTAAACAAAAAGGTTCCGTTGAAAGAGAGTATTTGTTGGGTTGTTTGGTGGCAGTTAAGGCCGATGTTCCTGTGGCGCGCTGTTCTTTGTACAACAATCCAAATCATTATTACAACAAACTTCGTTTTGGTGCACTGGGCAACTATGAGTGTGTCAACGACATGAGTATCGTTCTCGAATTTTTGCAAAAGGTTGTGTCAACTTTTAAAGCTTTTCGTTTGCCGTTTGCTATTGGTCCAATGGATGGCTCTATTTGGAATAATTTTGCTTTGCAGTGCAACAACGATGAGCCTCTTTTTTATCCCGAAAAGCAACAGCAGAAATATTATCATCAACACTTTAAATCGGCCGGATTTCAAACCATAGCTGAGTATGTTTCTCACAAAGACACGCATCTAGCAATAGATAACGATGCTTTAGATTATGCTCGTGGTAATTATGAAAAGCTGGGCGTAGAGTTGCGCGCCATTGATATGGACAATCTTGAAATAGAGATGAAGCGCATAGGCGAGTTTTGTATTGAAAATCAAAAAGAAGATTTCTTGTATTCTCCCATCACGGCAGAACAATTCTATGAGAAGAATATTGTGATAGAATCCTTTCTTAATCCCGAATTGATGCTTATTGTGGAGGATGCAGAAAGAAATATTGTGGCGCTTTCTTTTGCTTACGATGATCCTTATCATTCTCTTGGTAAAACTGCAGTCATTAGAATGGTGGTGCGCAAAAAAGATGCTCATTATAAAGGGTTAGGTAAATTTTTGGGTGGTATGATTTATCGATATGCCATCGCCAATAAATACAATGCTATTATTCATGCCATTATGAAAACGGTTAATGCTTCAACTTTAGCGAGCTTTGAGTATAGTGGCACCAACACCTATTACAAGCGTTATGCTTTGTATGGATTGAAGTTAGAAGATTAATCTATTCTTTTTTCTGTAGCAATTTTACATTTTAAAAAACGACAGTTAACCTTTCATGAAGAGCGCTTTTAGTTCTGTTGCTTCTTCAGGGTTTAATTTCCCCGCCAAAATTAAACTCAATTGTCTTCTTCGCAAAGCCCCTTCGAATCTTTTTATTTCTTCTCCGCTTTCTGGCACCAGTTCGGGCATAGCTACACTTTCACCTTTATCATTTAAGGCCACAAAAGTGTACATGGCTTCGTTGCATTTTATTTTAGTGCCAGTGGTTTGCATTTCTTTGTACACTTCAATAAAAACTTCACAAGATTTGTTGAAAGAGCGCGATACTTTGGCTTCTAAAGTCACCACATTTCCAAACTGAATTGGTTGTTGAAATGACACGTTACTCACGCTTGCCGTAACCACAACATGTTTGCAAAATCTGCCAGCGCAAATGGCACCAATCACGTCCATCCAGTTGAGTAATTGTCCGCCCATTAAATTGTTCAACATATTCGTATCATTCGGCAATACAATGTATGTTGCTATAGCGAGCGTATCTTTTGCTTTTATTGCTTCCATTATTTCTATATTTAGCGCTTAAATATACTCTTTTATGGAATATTACAGATATATCCTTGCGCTTCATATCATCTTTGTAGTAACCTGGTTTGCCGGATTGTTCTACATCGTGCGCTTGTTTATTTATCATGCCGAAGCAGAGAAAAAAGAAGAAGTGGAGAGAACTATTTTGCAAACGCAATACAAGTTGATGGAGAAAAGATTGTGGTATATCATTACTTGGCCTTCGATGATTATTACCGTTTGTTTGGGCACGTGGTTGATGATAGTATCGGGCTTTTTTCGCGAAGGATGGATGCATGTAAAACTCTTATTTGTGGTCTTGTTGGTGTTGTATCATTTAGCTTGTCACAAAATTTTTATTCAACTGAAAAACGATGTGGTGAAATATTCTTCTACCAAACTGCGCATATGGAATGAAGTATCTACACTATTGTTATTTGCTATAGTATTTGTGGTGATATTGAAAAGTGTATCTGATTGGGCTTATGGCGCGGTAGGCTTGATTTTACTGGCGGGTATTATGATGATTGCTATTAAATTGTACAAAAAGAAAAGAGGGGAACAATAGATTAAACCTATCGACGAAGTAATTGATTCATGATTTTGATTCCTATTTTCGTCACCTAAACAAATAATAAATTAGTTATGAAAAGAACAGCAAGCGCTCAATGGGCAGGATCAGGTAAAGAAGGAAAAGGAAATCTTTCTACACAAAGCACTGTATTAAATAAAACACAATATTCATTTGGTTCACGTTTCGAAGAAGGCGTAGGAACAAATCCAGAAGAATTAATCGCTGCAGCACACGCAGGATGTTTCACCATGAAATTAAGCTTCGTTTTAGGAGCAGCAGGATTCACTCCTGATAATTTGGAAACTACTTGTGCTATTGTTTTAGACAACGGTGCAGTTACTTCATCATCTTTGAAATTAACAGCTAAAGTTCCTGGAATTTCTGCAGAACAATTTGCAACTGCAGCTGAAGAAGCAAAAGTTAATTGTCCGATTTCTAAATTGTTGAACACCGCAATTTCATTGGAGTATACTTTGGCTTAAGATGAAAATTATTTGAAGGAAAGACTGCTCGAAAGGGCGGTCTTTTTTGTTTTTTATTGTGAATGGGCATTGGTACAAATTTGGTCATTGATGACCAATTTTGTACCGACTCATTTTACATTAAATGCGTCAATAGAGTGGAGGAATTTATATGAATTTCGACAGTTAGTTGGATCATATTAAAATGTGCTGACTTTTTTGTAAATATTAGATACGATAATCGGAAAATTTCCGATTATCGTATTGAAATTTCACAACGTTTATAGCGCCTGAGACAAATCTGTTTCTATTAAACAAGTGAAAGAAGTCGTAGAGAATTTTGTTGCCGACTCTAGCGCTTTAGATATTTGGTCGGCGAAATATTTTAAAGACTTGTTAGGGAAGATGAAGTTTTTACAGAAGTGAATGTTGCTTTAATTAAAATGAACTATTTTTACTCAACGAACACAATTCTAAATTATATGAAATCAATTTCAAATCACCTGTACCTATTCCTTTTCTTGATCTTGCCTTTCACTTCGTTTGCAATAAATGCATCGGGTATCGCTGAATTAAAGAAGAGAAAATTAGTTGTTTGCATAAAGTCAGAAAACAAAAGCTTTTTAGATTCTATAAAGAATGATACTGCATTGGTTGGACGATATAAACGCAGTATACAATCCTATAATGAAAATTTTAAAAGGACGGTACAAAAGCATTGGAGTTACCATAAATCATTTGAATGTAAAACGAAGGAAGAAGTCGATAAGATTAAATTCTCAGCGGATGATTATCGTAAGTATGTTGTTTTAGATATTATGATTATTGAAGTACTTACCGTTGATCAATTTGGTAAGCATGGCACCGGCGAACGACGTGCCTATTTGTATCTTGGATTTGCAGAAGCCCAAGATAGAAAATGGATTGCATATGCCAGACTAGGTCAAGTATACGCCGACGCGCAAGATTTTATTTATGGCATTCAGAATATTAATTACAATTTGATTGGGGAAGAAAATGGGAAGTCAGAAATGAAATTGCTTAAAGAAAGTGCCCACCGTTTAAAAGGCAAAATTATACTAATTGATTCTTCTCAAATAGAAGCAAATGTAATTGCCATGCAAGGGATTGCGCAACTCCCAGTTGAAGTAAAGGTGGTTAGCAAAAATGAAGTTAGAAAGGCCATAATAAACGGCGATTCTAAGTATGCATATATTTTATTAATAAATCATGGTTCAGGTGTATGGACGAAAAGAGCAATATTATGTGAGGATTCCTATTGGGTGGGTTATGCGCCCAGTGAGGGGTTTACTAAACTGAATTTTCCTGATTTAAAGCGTATTACAAAGGGCGCTAAGTAGACCTACGGGAGAAAGTGATTTGTCCGATTTCTAAATTGTTGAACATGGCAATTTCGTTGGAGTATAATTTGGTGTAAGCTGAAATTTATTTATAGAAAAGACTGCTCGAAAGGGTGGTCTTTTTTTTGTGCTGACTTCAAATTTAGTTCGTCTTGCGAAAATCCGTCAGCCGACGGATTATCGCAAAGACGCACTGAGTTAAAAAGCATTTCGTCACTAATAATTAAACTCCCAAGCGCTTTTATAAGCTTCAATTTTCTCACAGTATTCTATAAAATCTTTGTAAAAAGGATGATTCGCCAAAGTAGCGCTGTTGCCTATTACCACTAGTTTTTTCTTCGCTCGGGTGAGGGCAACGTTCATGCGTCGGATATCTGATAAGAAACCAATTTCAGCTGTTTCGTTGCTGCGCACTAAGGAGATGTAAATAATGTCGCGTTCTTGGCCCTGAAATCCGTCGATAGTTTTAATGGCTAATTTGATTGGAAAGGTTTTAAAATCATCATCTTCTTCTACCAATTGCGTGAGATATTGCACTTGTTCTTTGTATGGAGAAATGATGCCCACAGTTAAAATTTCTTGTGATGAAATTTGGTATTCGTTCAGCAACAATTTTAAATGTTTGATGAGTAAAGTTGCTTCATCGGGATTGCTGTGACTTAAGCTTTCGGGATTCATGATATCATCGAAGCTGCAGCCCGAAGTGTCAATAAAATCAACAGGTGTGTGCAAGAAGGTTTCTTCTTCGTTGTAGCTCAATAAAGTATTTTTTACAGAATCATCGGCCTTTAATTCTCCTTTGTAAAATTTATGATTGGAGAAATTCATGATGTTTTCGTGCATGCGGTATTGTGTGTTCAGCATCACCGAAATATTATCGATGTGCATGCAGCGTTCAAACAAAGTTTCTTTTAATCCTGCGGCTTCTGCTTTTTTCGATTTTACTGTAGGCGGTAATTGAAAATGATCGCCTGCAAAAATTACGCGTTCTGCTCTTGTGATAGGAATCCAGCACATGGGCTCTAAAGCTTGCGCTGCTTCATCAATAAAGAGTGTAGAGAAGTGTCGGCTACGCATCATTCTACCCGATGATACTACGGGAGTGCAAGCAATTACTTGCGCTTTATCAAATAGAGATTGAATGATGTAATCTTCTAAAGTGTTGGCATCGCGCATGATTTGTTTGGCTTGCTGATAGTACATTTGGCGCTGCACTCTTTCTTCGCGATTGAAAACACGTTTGTATTTTCCTGCCATTTTGAAATATTCTTCGGCTGTTTTTCTGTAGTTTTTTAGGTCTTTGTAAGATTCGTGTGCCGATATTTTTGCATCTAAAGTATTCATCAAAACTTCTTCGGAAATACGCGCAGGATTCCCTAAACGCAATACACTTATTCCTTCGCGATGTAATTTTTCTGTGAGCAAATCTACGGCGGTATTGCTAGAGCTACACACCAAAACCTGCGATTCGTTTTTGAGTGTTTCGCGAATGGCTTGAACGAGAGTGGTGGTTTTTCCTGTTCCGGGCGGACCGTGAATAATCGCAATATCTTTGGCTGAAACAATTTTATTTACCGCTTCATTTTGCGAAGCATTTAAACGTGCAATTTGAATTTTTGGGTCGCTGTGAAAAGCTGGTTTTTTAACTTCAAAAATAACATCGCGAAGTTGTCCGAGTCGGGTACTATTTGGTGCAGAAATCACCTTGTCTAAAGCGATATTCATTTCACGATAACTTGCTTCATCAAATAAAATATTCAATCCTAATTTTCCTTCTTCGCACCAATCAGGAAGTTCATCTAAGGTAGTAGAGAAGCGGATTTTATTGTGTCCGAGAATCTTTACGGTCCCTATAATTTGTACCGCATCGGGATGTTTATTGGAAAATAGTGCCGCTTGTTTTCCTCCAGAAAATTGATGAGGTTCATTAAAGTTGGTGGTGCGTTCGATGTCGAGCGACAAATATTCGCCAATACCAATTTCTTCGTTGCTAATAATTACAGGATACCAAGTTACTCCGCTTTCCTTGCGGTAATTGATGTTGTTGCGTGAGAAGTGCGCCTGGTATTGGGCAAAGTCCTCGTCGCGTTCAATCTTCAAAAGCTTTTTGAGCTGTAGTAATCTTTCAATGTTACTCATGTTTCAAATATAGCTTTTATCTTTCTCTGATATGTATTCAATACAAAAATCCAAAATGCCACAACGGTATAATGTTACCTTGTGCAAATTCCAGGTCATCTTTAACAATATACGAGTGGGGAATGTTCTGAATTTGTTTTTGTTTTTTGGATTTTCCTCCTACTTCAAAGATGAAATTATCAATAATAAAATCTCCCTTTTCGGGTATTTTTACTTCATGTATAACCTTGGTTTGTGAAATAAAGAAGGTTTCTCTTGCATTGCCTAAATTCACGTTATTTTGCCCTACTAAAACAGCACTTAAATTAGTGTTGTTTAAATATATTTTATCGGGTTTTCCCAACGATTGAACTCCTTTTGTATTAGAATTTGCCGCAATAATTAGCCCGGCACGTTCTAAATAGTTCAAATAGTCGGGTAGCAAACTGCGAGAAATTTGAGTTAAGTCGGCTATTTTAGATAAATTGGGTTTAAAGGGAACGCTTTCCGAAATAATTTGCAGTAGCATTTTCAACTTCGCTGCTGTGGCTGGTTTTAAGTCGAGGTGTTGAATTAAATCTACTTCTAAAATAGTATTAATGACACTCATTAATTTTAATTCAAAATCTTCTTCTTGATAAAAGGGATAATAACCTTTTATTAAGTAGCGATTAAAATGGTAAATAGGTTTTTCAATGCTTTCTTTAAAACCATTACTAATCAATTCTTTTAATTGGTATTTGGCATACTTAATTCCAGTTTCAAAATACAAGTATTCTCTAAACGACATTCCTTCTAAAACATAATGAACTGCTCTGCGACTTAAGTCGGCATAGCCTTTCATAATGTCTAAAATGGAACTTCCGGTAAAAACAATATTGATGTCGGTAATGCTATCGTAAATATGTTTTATTTCTCCCGACCAATTTTGGTATTTATGTACCTCATCAATAAAGAGGTACTTTCCTCCTTTGTTTCTGAATTGTAGGGCTATTTCGTACAGCGACAACTTGTAAATAAACAAACTGTCGGCCGAAATGTACAAATTACTTTCAGGCGCCTTGGCTTCTTTAATGCGTTGAATCAACAGGGTGGTTTTTCCAACTCCGCGCTGCCCTGTGATGGCGATTAAGCGATTTTTCCAATTGATTTGCTCATACAAATACCTCCTTTTATCGCTTCTGTTTTGCTGTAAAATTCGCCGATGAGTTTCAATTAACTGCTCCATAATGTGCTTTTGATTTATCCAAATATATGAAAAATGAATAGTCTACTACGCAAAAGTAAGTAAAAAATGAATAGTCTACTATTCATAAGCAATGATTGTTGTGCGTTTTATTGATTTAGGATGGCTGTTTGTTAGTCTCAACTTAACTTTTGTCCTTCTTCTTCGCGTATTCAAACTCTTCTAAAAACTCCGACAGACTTTGTTCAAAGACATCGGCGATTTTACAACTACAGCAACGAAAATGAATTCAAGGTGGCTTTAGAAGGTGCTTTTAATACTTATTAATAAGTTTCTTAAAAACGCCACAAATAATGAGGAAGAATTATGCGGGAAGAGAAATTCAAAAGCTTTTTGAGTTGCAATAATCTTTGCGGAGTTTCCATTGTTGTAAAAGTAACCAAACTAAGATAAAAAACTTAGGGCTTGTTGTATTTCACCCAAAGCAAGGGCAACTATTTGTAGATACATGCGTTCTGTAAGAAACACAACTATGAAAAAGATAATCCTTTCAAGCATTTTAGCAGTAGTTATTACTATTTCTGCATGTAAAAAACCAGTCGCTACTACCGATTGCGCAGGAACTACTTCAACCTATACCACCAACGTTAAACCTATTTTAGATGCCAATTGCGTTACTTGTCACAATGGGTCGAATAAATCAGGTGGATATGATTTAAGCACTTATTCACATGCTAAAAATGCCAAAGATGCCATCGTTGGCTCTGTTCAACACGCATCGGGTTTTGCGCCAATGCCAGAAGGAGCTTCTAAATTAGATGATGCTTCTATTAAATTAATTAATTGCTGGTCGCAGAACGGTACGCCTGAGTAGGTTTCTTGTTATTACTTTGGGCCTCATCCTCGGTCCTTCTCCAAAGGAGAAGTATGGCTCTGTTTGCTAGCGAGTAGTGGCTTCCTTCTCCTTTGGAGAAGGACCGAGGATGAGGCCTCGACACGATAAGTTACTTTTACTTTAAGCTTTTAATATACAACTCCTCTACCTTTTTTCGGGCCCACGGCGTTTTTCTCAAAAAAGTTAAACTCGACTTAATACTAGGGTCACTCTTGAAACAATTGATGTTTACATGATGTGCCAATTCCTCCCATGGATATAGGTCGGTGAGATGTTCCAATATTTGTTGCAAGGTTTTGCCGTGCAATGGATCGTTGTTCATGCTTCTAATGTAGAAGAAAACATCTTATCTTCAAGGCCTGAATGGAAAAATTATTCAATTCGTATTTGATTAAATGGACAGTGCTATGTGTTGCAGTGGGACTTTTGGTGGGCTGTGCCGTAGCCATTTTCCTGCTGGGATTAGATGAAATCATTCGCTTTACCAGAAATGAAATCGTTTACATTTATGCTTTACCCGTGGCAGGCTTGGTGATTGGCTTTGCCTACCATTATTGGGGAAAAGAGGTCGTAAAAGGAAATAATTTAATTCTCGAAGAAATTAACGAACCCAAAAAACCCATACCATTTATCATGGCTCCTATGGTGTTGTTGGCAACTTGGCTCACCCATTTTTTTGGTGGCTCGGTTGGTAGAGAAGGTACTGCTGTGCAAATGGGAAGTACAATTGCCGATAAATTCACGGTTTGGTTTAAACTCAACAACAACGACAGAAAGATTTTGTTGATGTTAGGTATCAGTGCCGGTTTCGCCGCAGTATTTGGCACTCCGTTAGCGGGAGCAATTTTCGCAATAGAAGTAATGGCCTTGGGAGACATTAGATGGAAAGCTTTTTCCCCTAGTATTGCCGTGGCTTACATTGCTCATTTCACTTGTTTAGAGTGGGATGTTTTTCACACAGAATACCACATTAATGTATTGCCTTTTATGAATGCGGTAAACTTAGGTTGGACAGCCGCAGCGGGCGTTCTCTTTGGTTTGTGTGCCTATTTGTTTGTGTTTAGTGGCGATGTATTTAAGAAAGTGTTTGAAAAATATATCGCTTATGCTCCTTTACGTCCTTTGATTGGCGGATTTGTTATCGTAATCGCAGTATACTTTTTAGATACCAATATCTACAATAGTTTGGGCATCGATCAAATTCAATTGTCCTTTTTTGTGCAAAGTGAAAGTCATGTTTTTTTAGTGAAATTATTACTCACCACATTTACTTTAAGTGCCGGATTTAAAGGCGGAGAAGTAACGCCTTTGTTTTTTGTTGGAGCCGCTTTAGGCAGTGCTTTATTTGCCTTTTTACCATTGCCGCTCGATTATTTGGCGGCCATAGGTTTTGTGGCCGTATTTGCTGCCGCTACCAATACACCTATTGCTTGTGCCATCATGGGCATAGAATTGTTTGGCATGAATAGCGGAATATTTATGGGGGTGGCTTGCATCGCAGCCTATTTGTGCTCAGGCAAAAAAGGGATTTTTTCTTCGCAAATTAGTTCGTGGGCGAACTAAATAAATTTGTCTTCTGCATTTTAATGCAATAACTTTTAGCAAAAACAGTTAAATTGGCTCAACAATCTTTACAAATGAAACAGGTATTCATCGCAGCCTTTTGGCTTTTGGCTTTTAACTTTTGCTTTGCTCAACCAGTAGCTATTGGTAAATGGCGCGATCATTTGCCCTACAACAATGGCGTGGCTGTTGCTGTTGCAGGCGATAGAATTTATTGTGCAACAACTTCTGGTTTTTTCTATTACGACACCAAAGACAACTCGGTAAATAAACTCTCAAAGCCTGAGGGGCTAGCCGATGTAGGCGTAAACGCCATTGCTTATTCTTCTGCTTACAATACCACTATTTTAGGCTACGCCAACGGAAATATCGATTTAATTGTAGGTGATAAAATCATCAATTTTTCGCAAATACTTTACAGCACAGTGGTGGGCGATAAATCTATCAATGCCATTTTAATTGCAGGTGATCTAGCTTACCTTTCTTGTGGTTTTGGTATTGTGGTTTTCGATTTGGCTAAAAGAGAAATAAAAGATACTTATAAGATTGGCTTTAACAGTGCCAATATCTTTGTGAATGAAATTAAAATTTACAACGGAAAGATTTATGCGGCCACCAAAAACGGAATTTATGTTGCCGATGCTAACAGTAATTTCTTAAATGACTTTCAGCAATGGACAATGTTGTATGATTTGCCGCTAGGTTCTTATAACACCATAGAAGTGGTGAACAATAAGTTGTACACTAACTTCGATAAAGGATCGAGCAATCAAGATACTTTGTATGCTTTCGATAATAGTTCTTGGACTAAGATTATTCCAGCCGGTTATGTAAATGATGATGTTGCCGATTTAAATGCTGGCAGCAGTGGTTTATTGGTTTGCTTAACACGAAAGGCATGGGCTTTAAATGCCGATTATTCTATCAAACAAGAGTATTCTGATTTACATTTCAATATTGTTTATTGGTGGGAGTCTTTACCTACTGAAATGATTGAGGTGAACGGCACTTATTATTTTTCCGATAAAAGATACGGTATGGTAAAATTCTTGGGTACACAAGGAGAATATCTTATGCCTAACGGTCCGCTCGACATTAGCACCTGGGAAATGAAAGCCAAATTGGGCAACGTGTGGGTGGTAAGTGGTGGTTATAGAAGTGATTTTTCAGATACTTACACCAACCTTGGTTTTTATCGTTACGATGGCACTGCATGGCGTAATTTTTTCGCAGATATAACACCCGGTTTGGATACCTTGTTGGATATCGTCACAGTGGCTCCCGATCCTACTTTGGCCAATAAAGCTTATTTAGGTTCTTATTTAAAGGGCGCTGGAGAATTTAACAACAACCAAATGGTTGCGGTTTACAATCAGTACAATAGTCCGTTTCAATCCATGGTTAGCGGGCGTGTATTAAACACTGGTTTAGATTTCGATGCCGAAGGTAATTTGTGGGCATTGTGTAGCGGTTTTCCTGGTTTTCCTGTTTCTAAGCCTTTGCTTGTATACAAAAAGGGAATTGGGTGGCAGGGCTTTTCTATACCAGCAGTTAGCTCATCTCCTTCGGTTTTATTAAAGTTAATGGTTGATTCTAAAGGCAATAAATGGATGATTCGCACCAAACAAAATTTTGGTATTGCTGTAGCCAAAGAGAAAGACAATAATTTGAATTCATCTACGCAATTTTATACACGAGAATTAAACAAATTGGTGGATAATGGTTCTTTGCCTTCGGAGAGAGTGAATGAGGTAGCAGAAGATAAAAACGGACAAATATGGATTGCTACCGACCAAGGGGTAGCAGTGATTTACAATACCGAGAATTTGTTTTCGGGCGCTATCAATGCCGAGCAAGTGTTAATACAAGAAGATGGTGTTTGGCGTCATTTGTTGGAGGCCGATAGAGTAACTGCTATTGCTATCGATGGAGGCAATAAAAAATGGTTTGGTACCGATGGTAATGGTGTGTACCAAATGTCGGAAGACAGCAAAACGCAACTCAAACATTTCACTGCCGAGAACAGCCCACTTCTGTCGAATAAGATTATCGATATCACTATAGATGAAAAGATGGGCGATGTTTTTTTTGCTACCGACAAAGGAATTGTGTCTTACAAGGGTACAGCCACTGATGGCGCTGATGCCAATGGAGATGTGTATGCGTATCCTAATCCGGTTAAACCCGATTTTATAGGTGCTATTGGCATCATCAATTTGGTAGACAATGCACTCATTAAAATTACTGATGTAAGTGGAAATGTTGTGCACGAGACAAAGGCAGAGGGCGGACAAGCTACTTGGAATGGTAAGTTGGCCAATGGTGATCGCGCTGCAACAGGTGTATATTTGGTGTTTATCTCTAATGGCGACGGTACAGAGAAGGCGGTGACTAAAATTTTATTTATCAATTAAATTGTGAGCAGAGAATTCGTTGATCAGGCCTTGGTTTTACAAGTCATCAATTACTCGGAAAACAGCGTGATTGTGAAATTCTTTTCGCGTGAACATGGCTTAATTTCTTGTTTTGCTCAAAAAAAGAAAGGCTCTAAAGGTGCCAATTATTTACCCTTTTCTTTGTGTGAAATTGAGTATTACAGCAAAAAAGCAAGCGGATTGTTTTCTTTACGCAGCTGCAAAATTATTTCTCCTTACACTTCGCTTTATTGCGATCCGCTTAAAACTACCATCTTGCTTTTTCTTTCTGAAGTGCTGGTGAAGACGGTAAAAGAAGACACGGCGAATCCAGAATTGTTTTCATTTTTAAGAAGAGAGTTTTTGTATTTCGATCAGTTGGAAGATGGCATTTCTAATTTTCATTTGTATTTCTTGTCGCATCTCATCACGCATTTGGGCTTTAAACCTTTGCATGGCGACGGCAAATTTTTCAATCTAGAAGAAGGTGAATTTGTAGATTATCAGCCCAGCGAAAAGCATTTTGATGAAGCAGAAAGCAAAATGTTTTTAGACTTTTTACAAAGCTCGGGTGAAGACATCAAAAGCATTTGTGTGAATAGAAGTGAACGTTCTACTTTATTAAAAGGAATAGTTAATTTCTATCGTTTTCATTGTGCAGGTTTTGGCGAATTAAAATCGATGGCGGTGATGGAGGAGGTATATATTTAGGTCTTCTCTGCGAAAATCTGCGAGATAAAATGTTGCCCGCAGAGTTTTATTTCTTAAGTCTAACTTTTCAAAGTTGTGGTAACTGACTTCTCCCTCTTAGAGAAGAGGGTTGGGAGATGGACTAACTAAGCGCTGTAAAGTCTGGCCCCTATTTCGGCCCCTGTTTTATATCAGCCCGAGTGCCGCCCACAAACAATTTTGCTACTTCCATTTCAGAAAGCACAATAACTGTGTTGTTGGCTCCTGCCGATAGTCGTTTTGGATACTCATATTAAACCGTCTCCATCTTTCCGTGGCACTGTTTGTATTTCTTTCCACTACCACAAGGACAAGGGTCGTTTCTTCCTGCTTTAGGTTCTACACGTATCGGCTCTTGTTTTTTTGGAGTTGGCTCGCCCATTGGCGATTCGGCACTTTCGTGTTGTGCTTTCAATCCTTTATCTGGCGCTTCAACGCGGGCTGCTTCTCTAACGGGTGCGCCTTGATTCTGCATAATCTCGGCTTTGAATAAGAAGGAACCAATCTCGTAGTTCAATTTATTTACCATTGATTTAAACAAGTTGAACGACTCAAATTTGTAAATCAACAATGGATCTTTTTGCTCGATAGATGCATTTTGCACGTTGCCGCGTAAGTCATCCATCTCACGAAGATGTTCTCTCCAGGCGTCATCAATATTGAACAACACAATGCTTTTCTCTAAGGCATTGCCAATTTCTTTTCCTTGGCTTTCGTATGCCTTTTTAAGGTTCACACCAATTTGAAAAACATGCTCACCATCGGCACTAAAAGGAATAGCTAAGTTGGTGAATTGTTGTCCTTGATTTTCGTAGATATTTTTAATTACTGGCCAAGATTGAATGCGCAATCTTTCTTTTCTGTCTTCGTAAGTTTTCATTACCAAACCAGATAATTTCATGTACAAAGTCTCTGCATTTGAATTGGCAAATTCTTCAGCGCTAAAAGGTAATTCTACTGCAAATGATTTTAAAATATCTAAACGGAATCCTTCGTAATCTTTAGTAACAGAATGCGAGGTGATAATGTTTTCCAACAAATCTAAAATCAAGTTAGAAATATCAACGCTCAATCTATCTCCATACAAGGCGTTTCTTCTACGTTTGTAAATTACCTCACGTTGCGAGTTCATTACGTTGTCGTATTCCAACAAGCGTTTACGAATACCAAAGTTGTTTTCTTCTACTTTCTTTTGAGCACGCTCGATAGATTTGGTAATCATTCCGGCTTGAATTACCTCGCCTTCTTTATACCCCATTTTATCCATGATACGCGCAATTCTTTCAGAACCAAAACGACGCATCAATTGATCTTCCAACGATACAAAAAACTGTGAAGAACCGGGGTCACCTTGTCTGCCAGCACGACCGCGCAACTGTCTGTCTACACGACGAGAATCATGGCGCTCAGTGCCCACAATTGCCAAACCTCCAGCTTTTCTAACTTCATCAGAAAGTTTAATATCTGTACCTCTACCTGCCATGTTGGTAGCAATGGTAACCATTGCCGATTGGCCGGCCTCTTTCACCACTTGCGCTTCTTGTTGATGTCTTTTCGCGTTCAATACATTGTGTTTGATGCCGCGCATTTGCAACATACGGCTCAACAATTCAGAAATCTCAACCGATGTAGTACCCACCAAAACTGGGCGGCCAGCTTGCGTTAATTCAGTAATTTCTTCAATTACTGCGGTATATTTTTCACGTTGCGTTTTGTAGATTTTATCCTCCATATCTTTTCTAGAGATAGGTCGGTTGGTAGGAATCGTAGTAACATCTAATTTGTAAATGTCCCATAACTCACCCGCTTCAGTTTCCGCAGTACCCGTCATACCACACAACTTATGATACATTCTAAAGTAATTCTGCAATGTAACGGTAGCGTGTGTTTGGGTTGTAGCTTCAATCTTCACATTTTCTTTTGCCTCAATAGATTGATGTAAACCATCGCTCCAACGTCTACCGTCCATGATCCGTCCGGTTTGCTCATCCACAATTTTAACTTCATTGTCGATGATCACATACTCCACATCTTTTTCAAATAAGGTGTACGCTTTCAACAATTGATTCATCGTGTGAATACGATCGGCTTTCACACTATATTCCTTGATCAAATCGTCTTTCTTAGCGATTTTTTCTTTGTCGCTTAAAGCTGATGTTTCAATTTTAGCTACTTCAGAACCAATGTCAGTCATCACGAAGAAATCACGATCAGAAACATATTGCGCCAAGTGGTCAATTCCTTTTTCAGTTAAATCGATAGAGTTGTTTTTTTCATCAATCACGAAAAACAATTCAGAATCGGCGACGCGCATTTGCTTGCCGTGTTCTTGTAAATGAGAGTTTTCAGTTTTTTGCAATTGTTGTTTAATGCCTGGTTCAGATAAGAATTTGATTAAGGCTTTATTTTTAGGTAAACCGCGGTAAGCGCGTAACAATGCTACTCCACCTTCGTCCTTGTTTCCTTCAGCCAATAGTTTTTTAGCATCTGCTAATACTTTGGTAACATAGGTTCTTTGAGCCCCTACAATTTTTTCAACGAAAGGTTTAAGCTCGTTAAATTGTAGGTTTTGTTTGTGTTTCGTGGGGCCAGAAATAATCAACGGAGTTCTTGCATCATCAATCAATACAGAATCCACCTCATCCACGATAGCGAAATGATGTTTGCGTTGAACGAGTTGATCTAAACTTACCGACATGTTATCTCTCAAATAATCGAAGCCGAATTCATTGTTGGTTCCGTAAGTGATGTCAGAAAGATAAGCGCGTTTTCTTCCTTCAGAATGCGGTTCGTAACGGTCGATACAATCGATGGTTAAGCCATGGAATTCAAACAATGGCGCCATCCATTCACAGTCACGTTTTGCCAAGTAGTCGTTCACCGTTACCAAGTGAACACCTTTGCCAGCAAGGGCATTAAGATAAACGGGTAGGGTAGCTACCAAAGTTTTTCCTTCACCAGTCGACATCTCAGAAATTCTTCCTTTGTGTAAGTTGATACCACCGATAAGCTGCACATCGTAATGAATCATGTCCCATTTGATTTCATTTCCACCAGCATTCCATGAATTGAAGTAAATAGCCTTGTCGCCTTCAATCTCCACGTTGTCTTTTTTAGTAGCAATCTCTTTATCGAAATCGTTGGCACTAACTTCCACTTCTTCGTTTTCTGTGAAACGGCGAGCGGTATCTTTCATAACAGCAAAAGCCTCGGGAAGTATTTCCAACAAGGCTTTTTCAATTTTCTCATCTAATTTTTTGGTAAGGGCATCGGCGTTTTCGTAGGCTTTCGCCTTATCGTCCATACTAACACCAACTGCTTCTGCATCTGATTTTATTTTAGCTATGGCAGCTTCTTCTTCAACAAGCTGATCGGCAATTCTCTTTTTGAATTCAGCGGTTTTAGCTCTAAGTTGATCGTTGCTTAATGAAGCCAATTTTGCATATTCTGCTTTGGTTTTTTCCACCAAAGGCATAATTTCTTTGATATCGCGATCGGATTTCTTTCCAAAAATTCCCGTAAATAATTTTTCTATTGCATTAATCATGAAGCATATTTTTTAAAAGGATTTCAAATTTACTGTAAATCGCTCAATTCAAAAATTAAACCGAGGGGAGATTTGCGACTTTCTGACTTAATAACTCAGAAATAATTTAATTGCGAGGCCATAAAGTCAGAAAGGAAATAAAAAGCCCCCGTTTTTCGGCGGGGGCTTTACAATTTCTTAATATTCATCTTCATTAAACAGGAAGTCATCTTTGGTTGGATAATCCGGCCAAATCTCTTCAATAGATTCATACGGTTCACCTTCGTCTTCAATTTCTTGGAGGTTTTCAATCACTTCCATCGGAGCACCTGAGCGTTGAGCATAGTCAATCAACTCGTCTTTGGTGGCTGGCCAAGGTGCATCTGTTAAATAAGAGGCCAATTCTAGTGTCCAATACATATTCGTGTTTTTTAAAAATCTGTTATCTAAAACGCAAAAATAGATTTTTTGTTTACACTGCAAAATAATTTTGGGTTAAATAAGAAAGATGTTCAAAGTTTAATGTTCAAAGTTCAATGTTAACGAACTCAAACCTCAGATTTTAGCTCTCAAACCTTCTTTGGTATCCAAGCTTGTTCTTTCACACCGTTATCAAAGCCTGTTTTGCGCGCCAGTACGAAAAGATAGTCGGAAAGGCGATTCAATAATTTGATGATATGTGGATGGATTTCACTCTGTAAATTTAAGGTCACTATTCTGCGCTCTGTTCTTCTGCAAACGGCTCTGCAAACATGAATGTGAGAAAGTATAAAGTTTCCGCCAGGTAAAATAAAATGTTTTTGCTCGGGCATAGGGGCATTCATTTCATCAATTGCAGCCTCTAAATCGTTCACCAAATTTTCGTTGAATTCGGGAAGTAATAATCCCGATTTTTTCTCATCAGCAGCCAAGTGAGCGCCAATTGTAAAGAGTTCTGTTTGAACCTCGATTATTAAATTTTGCTGATGAGCATGAATATCTAATGCTCGAATCAATCCCAAATAAGAATTCAATTCATCTATGGTACCGTAGGCTTCCAAGCGCAAATCGCTTTTAGATAAGCGTCTTCCGCCATACAATCCTGTTTCTCCTAAGTCTCCTGTTTTGGTATATATTTTCATTGTTATCTTGCCTCCGTTTAAAAGTAGGAAAATAGATTTTGGAAAAAGAATTTTTACAGTTTTTTTTGATAGCCATCTTCTGTCGGGTCGGCCGGCAACTGACGGACGACCCTAACTTAGATAGGTCATTAGAAATTTCTTCCTGGTGCACTAATCTAGGATGCGAGAACTATTAGTGGTTAAAACGCAAGTAGTTAAGTCTAATGAAAGGCCTTAATTCCGTCATTCCAATTGATTTGTAAAAAATGGGGGAATATACTTAGCTAAAAAATCTCTTTTTTATTTTCTCAGCCAGAAACGTAGATAATTTCTCGTACGACTCATGCGTCCAACCAGCAATGTGTGGAGACAACACAACTTTATCGGAATGTATTAAATAGTGAAAATCTTGTGGAAGTTCTTCTGCATTGATGTTTTCAAATGACACCGATTCATATTCTAAAACATCTAAACATGCGCCGCGAACTTTTCCACTTTTTAAAGCAGAAACTAAGTGTGCAGTTTTTACACATTTACCTCTTGCGGTATTGATAAAGAAAATATTTTTTTTGAAAGAGTTGAACCATTCTGCATTGGCTATATTCGTTGTTTCTGCAGTAAGCGGAAGGTGCAAACTCACAAAATCGGCGTGCTCGAAAATCTCTTCCATGGAAGCTGTATACTCGTGATTTCCTTTGTATTTGTCGTAAGCCAATACTTTGATGTCAAATCCTTGCAAGCGCTGCGCTACAGCCGATCCCATTTGTCCGTAACCAATCAATGCAAAAGTTTTTCCTTTCAATTCTATTCCTCTGTTTTCTGCTCTTTTCCAAATACCATTGCGCACTTCTGCATCGGCAATTTTAAGTTTATTGATGAGCATTAAAACCATTCCCAACAAATGTTCTGCAACGGCATCTCTATTTCCTTCAGGAGAATTAAAACATTCAATACCTTTCGATTTTGCAAAATCCAAATCAATATTCTCCATTCCCGAACCTGAGCGTGCAATGAACTTTAAATGGGGACAGACGGTAATTATTTCCTTAGTGATTTTAAATTTCGAGCGAATAATAAAGCCTTCGTATTGTGGTAAAATCTTTAATAATTCTTCTCCTTTCAAATGCGAACATTCATCAACGGTGCAGCCAAACGACCGAAGTTGGTCATAGAGAATAGGGTGCACGCTATCGATGGCGATGACTTTCACAAGGAATTTTTTTTTTGAAGAAACAGCTTGACTATACCAACCATCGTCAGTCCTTTAGGGTAATAATTCTTGCTGTTTTTCAAAGAACCTTGTGTAAAGATATAAAAGGTTTTGAAGAGACGCATTACAACGCGTCTTCTTGTCGATATTAATATTTCTTTTCTGCTATTGATTTTGAGTAGCATCTGCACAACTATAAACTTCTGTGTAACTACTCATTCGAAATGCATCAATTTAGCTATCAAAAAACGATAAAACTAGAATATGAATTGAGAGGGAAAGAAAAAAAATGGACATCAATACCAACGTAGGCTTTGCCAATACTTTTTTTGTAATTTTCATTTCATACAATTTACATGTTACGCATCTAAGTTATCGATCTTACTGTTATTGTTAACTTGCAGAAGATTGATGCTTAGAGGTTTTTACAAACATGTAATAAGTCCCCTTCCCCCTTTTTCTAAATAATAGCGCGAGCGCCTAAAACAGCAAAATCATTTTTCAGACTTTTTTACATTTCACAAAGGCCTTTTTGCCCTGACCTAATTTTTATATCTTTGCCAGCAATGAAAGACAAAGTGCACGGTTTAGCAAAAGAATACTTGAAAGATATCATTCAGGTGCGCAGGTATTTGCATGCTAATCCTGAATTGTCTTTTAAAGAATACAAAACCTCTAAATACATTCAGCAATTCCTTACGGAGAATAACATTCCTTTTACTGCAGGCTTTGTAGAAACTGGAATTGTAGCGCATATTGAAGGTAAAAATCCGAGTAAGAAAGTGATTGCTTTAAGAGCCGATATGGACGCTCTTCCTATTTTGGAAGAAAATGAAGTGTCGTATTGCTCAACGAATCCGGGAGTTATGCATGCTTGCGGACACGATGTGCACACCTCATCTTTATTGGGGACAGCAAAAATATTGAATACGCTTAAAGATCAGTTTGAAGGCACAGTAAAATTGATTTTTCAGCCAGGCGAAGAAGTATTACCAGGTGGTGCATCTTTGATGATAAAAGAAGGAGCGCTAAAAAATCCCGATGCCGAATTGATTATTGGTCAGCACGTCTTCCCTTCTATGGATGCCGGAAAAGTGGGCTTCCGCAGAGGAATGTATATGGCGAGCTGCGATGAAATTTATGTTACTGTTAAAGGTAAAGGCGGCCACGGCGCTATGCCCCACAACAACATCGACCCTATTTTAATTGCTTCTCACATGATTGTTGCCATGCAACAGGTAGTGAGCAGGCATAATTCTCCTATCATTCCATCTGTTCTTTCTTTTGGAAGAATTGAAGGTTTGGGCGTTACCAACGTTGTTCCTGATATTGTAAAAATGGAAGGAACCTTTAGAACAATGGACGAAGAATGGAGATTGAAAGCGCATGAAATCATGTTCAAATTGGCGAACAGTGTTGCCGAAGGAATGGGTGGTAGTGTTGATTTCGACATTCAAAAAGGATATCCTTTCTTGGTGAATGAAGAAAATACTACGGTTAAATCGTGGGCCTTAGCCGATGAATTTTTAGGCAAAGAAAATGTTGAAGAATTAGACCTAAGAATGACTTCTGAAGATTTTGCTTTTTACTCACAAGTGATGCCTTCTTGTTTTTATCGCTTAGGCGTTAGAAATGCCAACAAAGGAATCACTTCTGGTATTCACACATCAACTTTTGACATCGACGAAAGTGCTTTAGAAACAGGCATGGGCTTAATGGCTTATATTGCGTTGGGATTGCTTAAATAATCAACATGAAAATCTGGGAGAAAGTTAAAAGTGCAGGAATCTACCTTTGGAAGAAAAAGCGCTATCGCTATCCTATACTTAGTATTCTATTTCTTTACCTAGTAGTTCAACACAACTTCTTGTGGTTGATGGGAAACATGCCATCGGTGCAAGAATTGAAAGATCCTAAATTGCCCGTTGCATCTGTGATTTATTCAGAAGACGGACAAGTAATCGGAAAATTTTTTCGTGAAAACCGCTCTTCTGTGCAATACAAAGACATCCATCCGGTTTTTCATAAAGGCCTTGTAGCCACCGAAGATGTGCGCTTTTACGAGCATAAGGGTATCGATTGGAAAGCAAACATTGCTATTTTGTGGTACATGATTAAAGGGGATAAAAGAGGTAGTAGTACCATCACCATGCAGCTGGCCAAAAACATCTTTAAAATGCGAAAAGTGAACAAGGGTTTGCTTAGCTATATTCCTGGTATCAGTACTGTGAATGTGAAAGTTAAAGAATGGATGGTGGCCAAACGCTTGGAAGAAAATTATTCGAAAGAAGAGATTTTGTTGTTGTACATGAACACCGTAGATTTTGGAAGCAATGCCTTTGGTATTAGCACCGCAGCTAAAACGTATTTCAATAAAAAACCAAAAGATTTAACAGCCGATGAATCGGCAGTTTTAATTGGTATGCTTAAAGCTACCACTACTTACAATCCCGTTTTACATCCCGAAAAATCTTTAGAAAGAAGAAATGTGGTTTTGTCGTTGATGAAAAAACACGGTGTAATTACAGAAAAGGAATACTCAAAAGCAATCGACAAACCCATTACACTTGATTATCACGTTGAAAATCCGGAAGACTGTAAAGTACCTTACGTTCGTGCCGCGGTAGCAAGAGAATTAGAAGAATGGTGCAGCGCCAATGGTTATGACATTTATAGTGACGGCCTAAAAATTTACACTACCATTGATTTGAATTTGCAAATGCACGCGCAAGAAGCGGTGAAAGAACACATGAAATCTTTGCAAGGTAAATTTGATGCGCAATGGGCTGGCCAAAATCCCTGGGTTGATGCCAAAAAACAAGAAATACCAGGCTATTTAGAAAATGCCATCAAACAAACAGATGTGTATCGCGCACTTAAAAAACGTTGGGAAGACAATGAAGATACCATTCAGTATTTCTTGCGCAAGCCGCATCAATGTGAAATATTTACGCACGATGCAGGTTTAACCAAAAAGATGATGAGTTCTTACGATTCATTGGCGCATTACAAAAAAATGTTGCGTTGCGGTTTCTTCACCCTCGACCCAAAAAACGGACACATCAAAACATGGGTAGGTGGATGGAACTACAAAATCATGAAATTCGACCATATCACACAATCTAAACGCCAACCAGGTTCTACTTTTAAGCCTTTTGTTTATGCAACGGCTTTCGAACAAGGTAACGGACCATGCGATACCAGAATAGACCGTTATGTTCGTCACGAATACGATGAAGATGGTGTGCATCATGTATGGGAGCCAAAGAATGCCAGCCGACATTTTTCGGGCGATACCCTTACCTTGCGCAGAGCTATGGCCAATTCTATCAATAGTATTGCGGTGCAATTAACTTTGCAATGCGGACCAGATAACGTTGCTCAAACCGCTAAAAAATGTGGTATTGAGAGTCCGCTGATGGTAGTACCTTCCATAGGTTTAGGAACCAATGATGTTAACCTTTTAGAGTTAACCACCGCTTATGCTCCTTTCATCAATGGTGGATTTAAAATTAAACCCATTTTGGTAACGCACATCGTGAATCAAAAAGGAGAAGAAATAGCGCGATTCAATTCTACACAAGAAAGAGCATTAACAGAAGAAACCGCTTGGTTGATGTCGTATATGCTAAGAGGAACAGTAGAAGAATACAATGGAACTTCACAAGCGTTATTTCAATATGCCTTGTTTGGTAACAACGCGCAAATGGGCGGAAAAACGGGGACTTCAAACAACTATTCAGATGGATGGTATGTTGGCGTAACCAGCGGATTGATTGGTGGAACTTGGGTGGGTGCAGAAGACAGATGCGTGCACTTTAAAAACTCGGCCACCGGTGAAGGAATGAAAACCGCTTTACCCATTTTTGGTTTGTTTATGCAAAAAGCTTTTGCCGATAAGAAAAGTAAATTGAAACCTACACCTTTCCCTAAAGAACCTTTCCCTATTGATGTGCCGCACAATTGCAGAATGAGAGCACCAAAAATGGATACTGTTGTAGTAGAAATTGATTCATTGGGCGCGGAGAATATTGTTGGAGATAGTATTACTGAAACGGTAACGCCTGAAAATTAAGAGGCACAAAGTTAGTTTGTTCGTCTTCTTAAGTGATAAAGCTCAATACCGATTAATTTTTGATGCAGTAGTACTTGAAAATCGGTTTTAATTTTCTGTGCCAACAAGGCCTTCTCATCACGAGAATGAGACAACACCAACCAAGTACTTTTGGCTTTGGCAGAAAGCGAATCCAAACGAAGGATATTGCTTTCGTTCAACTCTTCACGAACATCAATAAGCGGTAATTTATTTAAGTCGCTGCGCTTTACATAATAATCAAAAGCATTGTGCTTGCAATAAGCTGCATCAAAAAGTATCACATCATTTTTATCGGCATTGCTCTCTACCAAAGCAACAGCTTCTCTCCACTGTTCTTTATCCTCTTGAGCATAATAAACGGCAAGCTTAATGGCAGCTAGTGCTGTTATGGCCGAAAGCATCCCTATTTTATGTTTTTTTTGTTCGAAAGATTGAATGCCATAAGCCACTAAAATGAAAAAAGGAAGGGAAGAAGCAATGGTGTATTTTTGCAAATAGATAGATTGAAAAAGAAAGCAAAAAACGAGCAATAGGGCTGTAGGAAAAGCAAGCCAGAAAACTAAAAAATTGAATTTTAGCTGTTCCTTTTTGTAATGAATAAGTGCTTTAAGAATTAAAACGCAAAAAACTAAGGTGAGTAAAATTGAGCCTGAATAGGTGCTCAAAGTACCCGCTATATCGCGAATGGTAGGAGCAGGCATCCACACCATATTTTGCCATACAGAGGCTTGCAGCAAAAATATTTGTATCCACGGAAGAAAAGCCAATAGCAACAACAATTGCAATATAATCCACGACTTTACAACAATGGCTCCTTTCTTTTTCAACAAGAAATAATAGATGTTTTGTGCAGCAATAAAAAATACCGCCAAAGTATGTGTGTACAGAAACAGCAGATTGATAAGGAACAAAAGAAACATCCATTTCTTAGCAGCACTATCCTTCCATTTTAAAAAGAAATAAAAAGAAGAAACACTTAAAAAAGTAAGTAAAGAATACATTCTTGCTTCTTGCGCATACTCTATATGAAACACTGAAATAGCCAATAAAAAAGCTGTGATTAAAGCGACTTTCTCTTGCCATAAATATTTGGTGAGTTGATAGCTTACAACTATACTGGCCACGCTAAATACAAGAGATAAAAAGCGTACTGAAAATTCGCTATCGCCCAACAGCAACATCCAGTAATGAAGCAGTAAATAATACAATGGAGGGAATGAATCTATTGCCGATTTATCTATCAATTGAGCAAAATTCAACTTTGCCATAGCGATAGAAATACCTTCATCAAGCCAAATACTTTCGTGCGATAAATAAAACAATCGTAGAACAAAAGCGAGTAATAAAATAGAAAGGAAAATGAGGGTGTTTTTGTGCTTTTGCAAATTCATTTTACTGGATTTTTACAGGTCGGTTCTTGACCTCATACACCTTCCAAAAGCGAGTTCTTTCAACCCAATTAAAAGCATTAAATGCCTTTATCCAATCGGGCAAAGCCGAAAATATTTTTTCATTATTTTTTTCCAACACAATACCTTCCTCATTCTTTACGGTGGCAAAAAGAACAGTGGTATCAGGCAAGAGTTTAATTTCATCGAGTGTTTGAATTTCTTTTACACTTAAATTGGTGCGTTTGTAGTAGTAAACATCTAAGGCTCTACAGTAAGGATTGTCTTTAATGTAATACACCACCACTGGAGTATCGTACTTATCATACAAATCTTTATACATAGCCACTTGGGCATCGGCGGCTTTGATTGAAACGATGAAAGTGAAAAGTGCGTTTTGCACCCAAAACAAAAGCACCAAAACTTTAACAATTGCATTTGTAAAAAAAGAAGGCCATTTTTCATTCACCAGCTCTCCTGCTGTTACCGCAACCAAAGGAAGGAGTCCGATAGCCGGAAAAAGAAAACGCAATTCTTTATGTCCGATATAAAAATGTATCAAAAGAAAAGGAAGGATAGTCCACACCAAAGCGTCTTTCCAACGATACACCATCAATAAAACGAAAGGTACAATGTACAACAAACTAAAGGGAGGAATACCCACATTAAAGATTTGAACAAGGTAATAGTACCAAGGTTCTAAGCCGAATCCCGACATCTTATCCAACAAAATATTCTCCTCAAAGTACTTCCAAGTGCTTAACACCCATTCGCCATAAAACCATTTATCGATAAAAATACCAAGCACAAACATCAACACTATACCAAATGCTGTAAACACTAAATTACTGAATTTCGATTTATTGATAAACAGTAGCCAAGCCAACCAGCCCACCATTAAAAAAGCATTTTGGTATCGAAAAAGAAAAGACAATCCTAAAATTACACCCATTAGTAAATACTGTTTCGGGTTGGGATTTTTCCAAATGAAAAAGAGAGCGAAAGCAATAACGAATAGTCGGCCAGACATGTTTTCCGACGAAAATCGAACACTATTAAACACCGAAAACCACAATAAAAAAGAAAGAGCTACAAAAGTGAGTTTTAGTTTTGCACTCTCGATAGTATCGTAAAACGCACGTATCAAAAGATGAATACTTAAAAAGGAAAGCGCAGCGCTAAAAAGGCGCAGTAGAAATGCGATGGTAAACGGACTATCCACCCCAAAAACGCCCATCACTTTGTGCGCCATATAGACCATGGCAGGTTGAATAGCTGGCCGCATGCGACTGGCAAACTCCCACGACAAGTTCTTCTCCCCAGTCATGCCCAGTTTATACCCGCCAAACTCCATCACTTGGGTGTGTTCATCAAACTGATTAAAACCCTGAGAAAAATAGGCAGCCACCACAAAAATGATAGCGCTTAAAATGTATATGTTTCTTTTGCTGATCAACGAATGAAGTTTGTGGCGAAGATAGAAAAAGATAAGCTAGATTATCTTATCAACGACACCGTACCTATTCTTTCGTTTTTGGTTTTTTGTTCTTGTGCGTTGGTAGATAACCAATCTAATTTCCATACATACACATCGATTTGCACCTCGTTGCCCATATATGTTCCATCCCAACCGTTGTTGATATCGTAGCTTTCAAAAATTATTTCACCCCATCTGTTGAAAATCATCAAGTGGAATTTTTCTGCGTGCAACCCTTTCACATAGAATACGTCGTTGCTTGCATCACCATTTGGTGAAAATGCATTTGGAATATATAAAGTGGTTACACAAATTTGGTTGATGTTAATGGTATCTTTTACCGAACAAAGATTAGCGTTGGTTAACTGAACAATGTAGGTCCCTTCCTCCTCTACATCAATTGCCGACGAAGTACTTTGCGCTTTGTCGTTCCATAAGAACTGATCGGCAGTACCAGCATCTAGAGTAAGTGATCCTATCTCCTTAAAGCATGCTGCAGTGTCGTTACCTAAAGTAGAAACAGGCATTGGAACAACGATTACATTGATGGTATCAAATGCCGGACAAGTTGGGTCGTAATAAGCCTGCACCATGTATGCGCCAGTGCGGTTTACAGAAATAGATTTATCTTTAGTGCCTATAGACCAATATACCGAAGCAGTAGGATCTAAATTTGTATTTAAAGTGACTGATGAACCGTCACAAATTTGCTTGTCGGCACCTAAATCAACTGCAGGACGAGCGAAGATATTTACCTGGACATCATCTGAACCTTTACAGCCATTCACATCGGTAACCGTTAACGAATATTTGCCCGAAGTACTTACAGTAATAGAGTTGCTCGTAGCGTTGTTGTTCCATAAGTAAGAATCAGCAATGGTGTTAGACGCTAAAGTGAAATTACTTCCTTCACATGCTTTTTTATCGGCGCCCAAATCAACTTGTGGATTAGCATTTACAATCAATTTAACAGTGTCGGAGGCTTTACAACCGCTGGCACTGGTAACATTAACAACATAATCACCACCTGTACTTGTCGACATTGTTCGGGTGTTGACAGCCGTATTCCAATAATAAGATGTGAAGCCTGCGCCTGCATCGAAAGTTGCGCTTTCACCTGCACAAACCGTTTCATCATCTATACTTAAAATTGGCATGTTATACACTACAATGGCAGATGAAGCTACGTTTTTACAACCATTATTGTCCATGTACTCATAGAATATTGGATGAGAACCGGTACCCATTAACTTGGCATCAAAAGTACTTATTAAAGTTTGTGCTGAATTGTACATTGTTTTGTACTCACCTCCCGCTGGCGTACCTCCACTCATGGCAAAAGGCGCATCTTTCAAACATTTTGGTGTAAATGGTGCCAATGTTACTGCTGGTAATGGATTAAGTACTAATGTCGCAGAGGCAGATGCTTTACAGTTATTAGCATCTTTAACCGTTACAGAGTAAGTACCAGCTGCAGATTTACTAATACTTTGACTGGTTTCACCTGAACTCCAAACATAAGAACCAAAGCCTACACCTGCATCGAAGGTAGCCGATGAACCTGTACAAACAGCTTTACTGCTTAATGCTACGATGGGCAACGAATTGATACTTAAAGTAGCGCTGGCAGTGTTTTTACAACCTTTAGCGTCTGTTACTTCCACCGTGTAAGTACCTGCCGCCGATTTAGATATCGAAGCGGTATTTTCACCACTCAACCAAGAATATGCAGCAAAGTTACCTGCATTAAAAGTAGCAGCATCCCCTGCACAAATTGTTTGGTTGGCTATAGTTACCGCAGGCAAAGCGTTAACTGTTAAAGTAACAACATCGGTTCCAGTGCATCCTTCGGGAGTTGTCACCGTTACGGCATAACTTCCACCAACATTGGTGCTAATCGTTTGCGTGCTTTCTCCAGAATTCCATGAGTAAGTAGCACCTGCAATACCAGCATCAAAAGTCACAGCACCGTCGCCAAAACATATTCCTTTATCGTCACCTAAAAGAACCGTTAAATTGTTGCTTATGGTAACACTAGCCGTATCAGAATCCTTACATCCATTCGCATCGGCAACATTTACGATTACATTGCCTTGGGCACCTACTGCGTTGGTTTGAGACGAAGAACTGTTGTTCCAAGCGTAAGCAGCAAATGAACCTGCATCGAAGGTGGTGGTCATACCCGGACAAATACTTCTATCGGCGCCTAAATCTACCACAGGAAGATTATTAACAATCAACTCTACCGTATCATTAGCGATACATCCATTGTTATCTGTTACTTCAACAGCATAGAAGCCAGCTGCATCAACTGCAATGTTGCGCGCCGCGCTATTGTTACTCCAGCCATAAGTTGCATAACCAGCACCAGCATCAAAAGTAACCATTGGGTCGCCTAAACAAATTGCTTTATCGGCACCTAAATCAACTACTGGAAGTGCGTTCACAACCAATTCAACAGTGTCTTTTCCCGTGCAGCCACTGCCATCATCTACAAGTACAATGTACGTTCCTGCAGTATTTGTAGAAATGCTTTGGGTTGTCTCACCATTGCTCCAAACGTAATTCATATCTGGTAAAACAGCATCGAAAGTTACTGGCGCATCACCTAAACAAATGGCTTGATCTACACCTAAATTAACAGTCAAACTATTTTTAACCGTAACTTCTGCTGTGTCTCTCGCTTTACAACCATTGGCATCGCTTACTTCTACAGTGATTGTAGATGCAGAGCTTACAATTCTAGTTTGCGCAGTTGAGTTGTCGTTCCACAAATAAGAGGTAAATGAACCTGCATCGAAGGTTGCAGATGTGCCAGGACAAATACTTCTATCAGCACCTAAATCAACCACAGGTAAGGCATTTACAGTAAGCGCAGCTGATGCCGAATCTTTACAAGCATTTGCATCGCTTACAATTACTGTGTATGTTCCTGCTGCTGTTTTGGTAACACTAGGCGTTGTTTCTCCAGACGACCATAAATAAGTAGTGTAAGCACCAGGCGTGAAAACTGCACCAGTAGAACCATCACAAATAGAAGCATTGGTTAAGGCCACCACTGGTAATGGATTAATGGTTAAGGCTACCGTATCTTTTCCTGCGCAACCATTCTCATCGCTAACCGATACCCAATAAGTGCCTGCCGTAGCTGTTGAAAGTGTTTGGTTGCTGCTACCATCACTCCACAAATAAGTCGCTCCAGTATTGCCAGCATCAAAAGCAACTGCTGGTGAGCCTATACAAATTGCCTTATCGGCACCTAACGTCACTGTTAAATTTGTGCTTATCGTAACCAAAGCAGTATCTGCATCTGTACAGCCATTCGCATCTTTAACGATGACAGAGACGTTCTCAGCAGTATTAACAGTTAATGTTTGATTCATCGTATTGTTTTCCCACAGATATAGCGAAAAGCCTGAGCCTGCATCAAATGTTGTGGTGCTTCCCAGACAAATACTTCTATCTGCACCTAAATTAACGACAGGCAAAGGGTTGACAGTTAATTTAACTGTATCTCTTCCTTTACAGCCATTTAAATCGGTCACTTGAACAATATAATCACCGTCGATAGTTGTTGAAATAGATTTAGTGTTTGCACCGTTACTCCAATCATATAACAAGCCCAAATTACCAGCATCAAAGGTAGTTGCCGCTGTGCCATAACACACCTCAACATCAGCACCTAAGTTTACTACTGGTAATGCATTTACTACTAAAATCGCTGATGCGGTATCTTTACAGCCATTTGCATCTACAACCGCAACGATGTAATTACCGGCTGTTGTTCCACTTGTTGCTTGAGCAGTGCCTGTGGCATTTCCACTCCATAAGTAAGAAGTATATTCTGCGCCAGCATCGAAAGTTGCTGCTGCATCTCCCGAACATATTGTTGCATTGGTAAGTGTTACATTAGGTTTTGTGTTAACCGTTAAAGTCGCGCTTGCGGTATCTTTACAACCTGATCCTGTTGTTACTATTACTTGATAGGTTCCTGCTACTGTTGCAGATATAGTTTGCGTTGAAGCTGTTGCCGGACCACTCCATGCATACGTCGCATAGCCAGAACCAGCATCGAAGTTAACCGCTGCATCTCCTGAACATATTGTTGCACTTGCAGGTGTAATAGTTGGTTTTGCATTTCCAGTTAAGGTTGCACTTGCTGTGTCTTTACAGCCATTAGCATCTGTTACAATTACAGTGTAGGTTCCAGCTGCGGTACCACTGGTGGTTTGCGCTGCACCTGTTCCATTTCCGCTCCAAGCGTAAGTGGTGTAACCAGCTCCTGCATCGAAAGTTGCTGCTGCATCACCAGCACATATTGTGGCGTTAGTT
>CAMBXP010000023.1 GCA_945871895.1 Chryseobacterium gleum
TATACGCAAGTTCATCCACCGATGATTATGCTGTTGGAGAGAACGCAGAGGTATATCGATTAACAGGTTCGGCGTGGGAATATAAAGAGAAAAGAGTGACAGACGGTATTTATTTTTCTACAACACAGCAGCTGAGCTGGATAATAAGAATGAAAGTCAACAAGTACGATGCAGTGAGTAATAATCCATCTCCCTGCAGCGCACAAGGCAATACGCACCCCTCTTCTCTAAGAGGGAAGGCGTGACTTGCTATTTTCATCACAATCGGAAAAGAGTGACATACGGTATTTATTTTTCTACAACACAGCAGCTTGACTTGTTTTGAAATACTATTGCTTATTTCTCCCTTACTTTTTATAAATTAGCCCCCTCACATTTCAAAATACAAAAAATGACTAAGATTAAATTTGGTACCGACGGTTGGAGAGCGATAATAGCAAAAGAATTTACGGTTGATAATGTAGCAAGAGTGACTGTTGGTTTGGTGCATTGGTTGAAAAAAGAAAATAAAGCTTCTAAAGGGGTGGTGATAGGGTATGATTGCCGTTTTGGCGGACAATTATTCTCTGAAACAGTGGCGAAGGTGTTGGGCGCAGAAGGTATTAAGGTTTTTTTAAGCGATAGAATTGTTACTACGCCAATGACTTCATTAGGAACCTTGGAGTTGGGCGCAGGTGTTGGTGTGGTGATTACCGCAAGTCACAACCCGCCTGATTACAATGGTTATAAATTAAAAGGAGAGTTTGGCGGACCATTATTAGATGTTCATGTTAACGAAGTAGAGGCCTTAATTCCCGCTCAACACACTTACGATTTAGAATCTATTTCTTTAGAAGATTTAAAGAAAAACGGATTGCTTCAATATGTTGATTTAGAAACGGCTTACATCAAAAGAGTAGAAGCTAATTTCGATTTAGAGTTGATCAAAAAATCGGGCATGAGTTTCGCTTACGATGCGATGTATGGTGCAGGACAATTCGCGATGCGTCGTATCTTGCCTGATATCACTTTCTTGCACTGCGATTACAATCCGGGTTTCGATGGTACAGCTCCTGAGCCTATCCACAGAAACTTAGGTGAGTTTTCTGATATGATTAAAATTGCTGGCGATATTGATTGCGGTTTAGCTACCGATGGCGATGCAGACAGACTTGGTTTGTACAACAGCAAAGGAGAGTTTGTAGATTCTCACCATATTATTTTGTTGTTGATTAACTACCTGAAACAATACAAAAAAATGGATGGAAAAGTGGTAATCGCTTTTTCTGTATCAGATAGAATTAAGAAGTTGTGCAAGGCTTTAGGCCTAGAGGTTGTGACTACCAAAATCGGATTCAAATACGTTTGTGATAAATTGTTGAGCGACGATGTTTTGTTGGGTGGAGAAGAATCGGGTGGTGTTGCTATTAAAGGTCATATTCCTGAACGCGATGGTATTTGGATGGGTTTAACCATTTGGGAATACATGGCGAAAACAGGAAAAACTTTAGATGATTTAGTGGCTGAAGTGTACGAAATAGTGGGTGAATTCGCTTTCGAAAGAATAGATTTACACATTAGCGAAGCCATCAAACAAAAGGTGATGGTCAATTGTAAAAACGACAAATACACTGAATTTGCTGGAAGAAAAATCACGCGAGTAGAAAAGATAGATGGCTTTAAGTTTTTCTTTGGTGACGACGAGTGGTTGATGATTAGACCTAGCGGTACAGAGCCAGTTTTAAGAACATATTGCGAATCTTCATCAAGTGAAGAAGCATTTTCTTTATTGAAAAAATCACATCAGTTATTGTTGAGTTAATGAAAGCGAAGGCATTGGTATTTATTTTTTGCCTAAGTTTTTCTATAGATGTAATGGCGCAGGATTCCCTTTCTGCGCCATCTCTTTTTCAGACGAGTGAAGTCATTAATAAAAAGCGCAGAAATCTTGTGGTGGGAGGCGAGTTGCTGATAGGCACTGCAACCCTAATTGGTTTAGATAGATTGTGGTATGCCAACTACCCGCGTTCTCCATTGCATTTGTTTAACGATAATGACGAGTGGTTGCAAATGGACAAAATGGGCCATGCGCAAACATCTTATTCTTTGGGACAAAGCGGCTATAGTCTTTTGAAGTGGGCAGGAGTGAAGGAGAAGAATGCTATGTGGTATGGTGGTTCTTTGGGCTTGATGTTTACCTCGGTAGTAGAAGTGTTAGATGGCGTTTCATCACAATGGGGTTTTTCTATGGGCGATTTTATTGCCGATGCTTCGGGTACCGTTTTGTTTATTGGTCAGCAAGCCCTGTGGAAAGAGCAGCGCATACTTTTTAAATGGACTTTCATGCCATCGCCCTACGCGCAATACCGGCCGAATGTACTAGGTAAAGATTGGACTCAACAGTGGTTGAAAGATTACAACGGTCAGACATACTGGTTGAGCATTGATGTGGCCGCTTTTTTGCCAAAAACAAGCAAATATCCCAAATGGTTGAATTTAGCTTTGGGTTATGGTGCCGATGGTATGACAGGTGGTAGCTCAAATCCTTTGATAGTAAATGGAAAATCAATTCCGTATTTCGATCGGCATCGCCAGTATTTCTTATCGTTCGATATTAATTTAAACAAGATAAAAATTAAGAACAGTTTTCTCAAAGCGGTTTGCAAGACCGTCGGTTTTATTAAAATTCCAGCCCCAACTTTAGAGTTAATACCTGGTAAAGGCGCGTATTTTCATACATTATATTTTTAATTTATTTCGCTTGTAACTAATTGTTTTAGCCTGGCGTAAGCAAGCTAATGCTTAAACATTTATTATTTATTTTTCTTCTCTCTTTTTCAATGCATTTGCGCGCTGCGAATAGCGTTCCTAGTAATATTTTCTTATCATCTAGTAGCGTTAATGAGAATTCGGTAATTGGCACTGTTATAGGTACTTTATCTACTGCGGATGCTGATGTTTATGATTCGCATACTTATTCTTTGGTTGCGGGTGCAGGAGGAGGAAGCAATAGCTCTTTTACTATTGCAGGAAATCAATTGTTAAGTAATATTGTTTTCAACTATGAATTTGTTTCTTCTTGCTCTATCAGAGTGCAAACGAACGATGGAAATGGCGGTGTATTCGAAAAGATTTTTGTGATTACGGTAAACAATATCAATGATGTTCCCTACAGTATTGTTCTTTCAAATTCCTCAGTAAATGAAAATGTTTCTTTGTCTTCTTTGGTTGGCAATTTGAGTGCTTTGGATGGCGATGTTGGCGATGTGCATACTTATACTTTGGTAGCTGGCGCTGGTAGTGCTAACAATGCCTCATTTACAATTTCAGGAAATCAACTGCTTACTGCCACTGCTCTTAATTTTGAGGTTAAAAGCAGTTATTCTATTAGAATTCAAACCAATGATGGTAATGGTGGAACTTATCAAAAAGCCTTCAGCATAGCTGTTAATGATGTTAATGAAGCTCCCTTGTATCATGATGCAGCAGTTTCTATTGTGGAGAATTTGAGCAATGCTTCCAATGTTTTAAATACTTCTGCGACTGATGTAGATGGCTTACAAGTGCTAACCTATTCTATTGTTTCAGGAAATACTGGCGGAGCATTTAGCATTAATTCCTCTAGCGGTCAAATTTCAGTAGCAAATAGTTTTGCCTTGAATTACGAAGGCACACCGTTGTTTAGTTTGGTGGTTCGTGCTACTGATAATGGCACAGGTTCTCTCTTTGATAATGCTGCAATAAGCATAACAATTACCAATGTAAATGACTCGCCTGTTTTTACCGTACCGGGTGCGCAGGTGGTGAATGAATTTACGAACTTAAATATTTCACCGATTGTTATCAATGATGAGGATTTGAGCACCGATTCTATGTGGGCCTCTCTAACTTGTAATCATGGTAGAATCACCTTGTTTAGTACAACAGGTTTAAGATTCGTGGCGGGCGATGGAGTTGATGATACACTAATAGGATTTTTTGGTTCGGTGGCAAATGTAAGCGCTGCGCTTTCTGCTCTACTTTACAAAAGCAATGATGATTATGTTGGTTCAGATCAAGTGTTGGTTGGAATTAGAGATTATGGTTTAAATAACAATGGTGTGATAACTATTAATAAGTCAGTAGATATCACCGTAAATGCAGTTGCAGTTTCATTTGTTACGCAAACGGTTGGTGCCACAATTTGTCAGTGGAGAAGCCATTTGTTTCATGTGAACACTGCCGGAACCAACCCAATGACTTATCAATGGAAGCATAACGGTTCTCCCATTTTAGGAGCAACAAATGATTCATTGCAAATTGATAGCTCACTTGCTTTAGATGCAGGTACCTATCAATGTGAGGTAACAAATCCTGCTGGAATATATCATTCCACCTTAGTTAATTTAGTGGTGAATGCTACTCCTCAAATTTCTTTTTCCAGTAACGAAGTTTGTGTGGGTTCAACAACAAATTTAACCAATACATCGCTTATAGATTACGATAATATTGCACTGTATTCATGGGATTTTGATGACAATAATATGGTGTCTTCATTGGCTTCTCCATCAAGAGTCTTTGGTGCGGATGGAACATTTAACGTGTTGCTCATTGTAACAAGTGATAAAAATTGTGCCGATACTTTGCTGCAAGCAGTGGTTGTAAATCCTTATCCGCAAACAAATTTTACCGCAGGTGATATTTGTTTTGTAGATACACTAAAACCACTAAATAACACAACTATTAATGCAGGAACAATATCCTATGTTTGGAATTTCGGAGATGGTTCTACTTCCATTCAAAAGAATCCTAGTCACAAATATGTATCTACCGATTCATATAATTTAACCTTAACATCAACTTCTAATAAGGGATGTAGTACTTCTAAAAATCAAACCATTACTGTTAATCCATCACCTATTGCCAATTTTGTGGTGCCCGACATATGCGATTCTACCGAAGCTAAATTTCAAGGGGTGAGTAGTATTAGTTCGGGTAGCATTGTTCATTTTTGGGATTTTGGCGATGGAGATACCAACTACAATGAAATTAATCCAATGCATTTGTATGTAGGAGATGGAACTTATCATGTTCAATTGAGGGTGCTGAGTGACCAGTTTTGTTCGGATAGTGTGGTGAAAGAGATTAAAGTATTTCGCAATCCTGCTTTAGTTGTTACTGCTGTTAATCCTCTTTGCTATAATGCGCTTTCGGGGTCTATAAGTGCTAACTCGTCTCAGGGAATGGCTCCTTATTTTTATTCGTTAAATGGTGGTAGTTTTACTTTGGTGCCAGTGTTTAGATTGTTGGGTGCGGGTACTTATACGTTGTTGGTTATGGACAATAGAAATTGTATCACCAATAATGTTGTAGTATTAACACAGCCCGATCAATTGAAGTTTACCGTTGAAAATATTACCGATATTAAATGTGCCGGAGCTTACACAGGTTCCTATCTTGTAGTTCCGGAAGGAGGTACGCCTCCCTATTCTTTTTTGCAAAACAAAATCGATTTAGATACCAATATCTATAAATTCGATGTTGCCGATACGGGCTATTTTGCAAATTTGAATGCTAAATTGTATCGCAATATTTTGCTAGATTATAATGGCTGTAAAACACGATTCAATGTGTCTATTTCAGAGCCTTCACCAGTAGCGCTTTCTGTTCAATATGAAAATATTAGCTGCAAAGGCTTTAGTGATGGAGAAATAGCTGTTGCTGCTATTGGTGGTGTAGGTCACTTTGCTCACTCAATAGATGGAGGATTGAATTATCAAAGCAGCAATATCTTTAGCGCCCTATCTGCAAATGATTATTTGGTCTCGGTAAAGGATAGCAACGGCTGTGGCGCTTCATTTAATGTTAATTTAATTGAGCCCGCTTTACCTTTAGGCGCGCAGGCAAATGTTATACAGCAAGTGAAATGCTATGGCGACAGCACAGCAACTGTAGTTTTGAGCAGTGACGGAGGCACAGGTATTGTTCAATATTCATTAGATCAACAAAATTCTTTTTCTACCACAACTTTACTTAACAAATTACCTTTTGGCAATCATAAGGCCTATGTTATAGATGAGAACAATTGTGTAGATTCTGTTGTATTTGCAATTAGTCAGCCTACCAATCCTTTAAGCATTCAAAATGTTATTGGGATAGATGCTTTGTGTTATGGCAATAGTGATGCGTCTGCTTCTGTTGTGGCTAATGGCGGCACAGGAGTGCTTAAGTATTCTATCTCTAATTTTTTTCAAAGTAATAATACTTTTGAAAATTTGTTTGCGGGAACTTATTTAACCAAAGTAAAAGATGCAAATGGCTGTTTGGATACTCATTGGGTTACGCTGCAGCAGCCTTCAAAACTGTATTTTGATAGTGTGTTGATTAGCGGTGTTTCATGTAAAAATGATGCTTTTGGTGTAGCAAATATTAAAGTGTTGGGAGGAACTTCTCCTTATGCTTACACGGCAGGGAGTGCATACCAAATTCAGGGTTTATTCAATACGCTGGCAGGCGGAGAACACTATACTTTTGTAAGCGACGATAAAGGTTGTACCATTGATACTTTAATTGATATTCCTTTTCTTTACGACTTGGCCAAAGCAGACTTTTCACCTTTTGTTGCAGGCAGGGTAATTACCTTTAACAACTCTTCATCAAATGCGCTTGCACAGGAATGGAATTTTGGCGATGGAACAAAATCATTTGCGGCTCTTCCTATTCATCAGTATGCCAGTAAGGGAATTTATACAGTTTCATTAAAAGTAAGCAATCAATGCAATAGCGATTCTGTGTCAACAATACTAAATATTGGTTCTGTTGGGGTGGATGAGGAAGTAAATAAGGCTTTGTCTTTGTACCCTAATCCTTGCGATGATTATTTTGTTCTTGATTTTTCTTCTGTGCATTTACCGATAGAGAATAGTGTAGTAAGCCTTTATGATATGTTGGGTAATTTATTGCTGCACAAGCAATTTTCTTTTCAAGATGGATCGTTAGTGCTAAATTGGTCTACCACAGAATTATCGTCGGGTAAATATTTCATTCATCTATCAAACAATCAATTTACTATTGTTAAATCTGTTGAGGTTATTCATTAATGCTGAAAATAAAAAAAATAGTATTTCTTTTTCTGGTGATTTCATCGCTTGGCGCTAACGCGCAATTGCTAGTCGATTTTAATTACCAAATGGCTTGCGAAAATTCGCCTGTACAAATCAATTATATTGTAGAATTAGCCAACGATAGTATTGTTGCATACGCTTGGGATTTGAACAATGATTTACAATACAACGATGCCTCAGGTGCTTTAGTGGCCTATGTTTTTGGGGGTAGTGGGAATTTTTCTGTTGGCTTAAGAATTGTGTCGGTAAATTCTGATACCGCTTATATGCGCAAAGATATCTTTGTTCATCCTTTGCCTGTTGCTGATTTTTCGGTGCAAGAGGTGTGTATGAATCAAATGATTCAAACTGTGGATCAATCGGTTGACAATGGTGCAACAATTAAGTTTTACAAGTGGGCTTTCGATGCAGTAGCTTCTGTTTTAGATTCTCTAGGTAATGCGCCAAATTATTTCTTTAGCACAGAAGGCTTGCATGATATTCGTTTGGATCTAATTACTGAAGCTGGCTGCACCGCATCGGTGCATAAAAATGTACAGGTAAATCCTATACCTAAAGCCAACTTTAGTGTAAACAACAGTTGTATTGGAGATACTTCATTTTTTAATTCTCAATCTACCATCAACTCGGGAACGGTGAGTCAGTTTTTATGGGATTTTAATAGTGACGGTCAGTTTTCTGATGCATCTGGTATAGCTGCCAAATACGCTTTTTTTTCTACAGGTAACTGGCCTGTTTCATTAAGGGTGTTGAGTGCAAAAGGTTGTGCTCACGATACTTCAACGTCGGTGGCTGTTTACCCTCGGCCGCATGCCATGTTTGCCCATCAAGATGCCTGTGAAAAATCTAACATCGATATCAGTAATATTTCTTTCACCGATTTTGGTGCACTTAGTTATTCATGGACTTTTGGCGATGGCGATACTTCTTCTTCGTTTGAGCCCGCGCATTCGTATGCACATGCTGGTAACTATGCATTGAAGCTTAAAGTAAATTCTGTTTTTAGTTGTGCCGATTCTATTGTAAAAAAGATAGAGGTTTATCCACTTCCTTCAGTTAACTTTTCTGCCGTTGATGTTTGTTTAAAAAAAGAAATGCATTTCACAAATGCCAGTTTTTCTGCTTCAGGAATTAAAAAATACACCTGGAATTTCGATGATGGTGCGGGTACGGTTTCACAAAATCCATCTCATGTTTTTAAAGATGCTGGCTCTTTCGATGTTTCTTTAGAAGTATTGAGTAACGATGGTTGTGTGGCCAATACGCATAAAATTGTTCATGTTTTTGCTTTGCCTGATGCTTCTATTTATGCTGGAGTTACTAGTTTGTGCGAGGGTGATAGTGTTTTTTTACAAGGAATTAATTTGTCGGGAAAAACCTACGTATGGAGCACTGGTTCTGCAGATCAAGGAATTTATGTAAAGCATGCCGATCAATACGAATTAATTGTTTTTGATAACAACAATTGTTGGTCGAAAGATTCTATAAGCATCATGACGAAAGAGGTGCCTAATTTTAATCATTCTGCAGATACAACAGTTACGCTTGGCACCCCAATCAGTCTTTATGCCGATGGTTTTTATGATTTCATTTGGAAAGATGAACAAAACAATACGGTGAATCAAAAAGCAGAGTTTGATTTAATACCTTTTGAAACACAACAATATTCGGTAACAGCTACCAACGATAAAGAATGCAGTACCACGCATTTTATTAATGTGAACGTAATTAAAGATTACAATTTGGTGACCAACGATATTATTACGCCCAATGGTGATGGCAAAAATGATGTTTGGAAAATTAATTACATCACGGTGTATCCCGATTGTGATGTGATTGTGTTTAATCGCTGGGGTCAAGAGGTGTATCGCTCTGCAGGTGGTTATCAAAACAATTGGGGTGGGGTAGCAAACAATGGCAACGAATTGCCCGATGGAGCTTATTATTATGTAATTACTTGTTCGGGGATGAAGAAAGATATTACCGGACCGTTAACAGTTTTGAGATCGAGAGAATGAGAAATGATTTACGTGCATATTTGTTGGTTTTTTGCTTAGGAATTTTCTTATGCGCAGATTCTATTGCGCAGCAATTGCCCGCCACCGATTTGTATTTCTATAATGTTTCTTTAGTGAATCCTGCTGCTGTTGGTGATGCCGCTGTGCCTCGTTTAGCATTGGTGAACCGCCGGCAGTGGGTGAGTATTGAAGGAGCGCCAATTACCTCTTGTGCTGCTATAGATATGCCTATTCAAAAAAACTTTGGAATAGCTTTGAATTTAATGCACGACCAAGCCAATTATTTGCGCAATATCAAAGGGTCTTTATCGCTGCGTTATAAATTAAAGTTGGGTGCTAATCAGTCGCTGGCCTTGGGTATTCAAAGTAGTGTTTACGATACCTATCTTAATTTTGTAAATGTAAAAGCCGAAGATTATACTGACGATATTTTAACGATAGGCAATAGCAACAAGGCACTTTCTTTAGGCGCCGATTTTGGTGTGCACTACAAGTATAAAAATTTAGAAATTGGTGCTTTTCATGCTCAAATCTTCAACAATTCATCACAATCTTTTTTTAAAAATTCACTCAACTCTTACCGTTTGCAAGCTCATTATGGGGGCTATGTGATGCAGCGCTTACATGTAAACAGTAATGTAGATGTGCAGCCCCGTGTTGGCTTGCGTTATTTGCCTGGAATTTACTTACAAGCTGATCTAGGGTGTATGTTGGATTGGAGAAATAAAATTGCTTTTGCAATCACTTATAGAACTCAGGAAACTGTTGCAGCGTCGGTGAATTATAAAATAAATGACTTCTTCTCTTTTGCCTATTCTTATGGCTATGGCGTGCAGGGTATTTCTAATTATTCAGGTGGAACGCATGAGGTGATGTTGCAAATGTTGATTCGTAGTAGAGATAAAAATGATCAAGAATCATTGGCAAGAAAAGTAGATAGTTTGGCTTATTCTATTCACGATTTGCAAGACAAAAATAGAATGCTCGATTCAGCCAAGCAATCTTTAGAAAAAAGAGTATTGAAGGTGGAGGATATGCAAATTACTTATCTCGATTCTATAAGAATTCTAAGAATGATTGAAATTACTATTCATTCGCAAAGAGATTCTATTGAATTTCAACCCCGCATGCAACGTGGTGAGCGTTACGTAATAGAAAATGTTCGTTTTGAATTCAATTCGGCCATCATTAAAAAGAATTCAGAAGCAACTTTAGATAATGTGGTAAAGTATTTAAATCTATATCCTTCTGTTTACATGGAGGTACACGGGCATACCGATGGAATTGGCAGTAATGATGCCAATCAAAAATTGTCGTTGGCTCGCGCCAAAGCAGTAGTGAATTATTTAAAGGCTCATGGTATCAATGCTTCGCGGTTACCTTACAAAGGTTTTGGCGAAACCTATCCTGTTGATACAAATACAACAGAAGCGGGTAGGGCTAAAAACAGAAGAATTGAGTTCATAATTTTAAGAAAGTAGCAATTTTATTTTCGCTTAAATTCTTACTGCCGCTTAATTTTGTTACTGCTAGTTCTCTCAAATTTTTCGATGTGTTTTATTTCTTTAATTTGCTCGAATTTATTGAGTTCTTGATTCACTTTTTCGAGTGATACAATTTCTTTTCCTTCTACTATTAGAATAAGTTTATGCGTTAGCTTTTCATCGGGTTTGCAGCCTACAATAAATTCAGTTTTGATGTGCTTCTTAATTTTTTGTTCTATGGTTTCCGGATTTACTTTAATCCCTCCTGTGTTGATGATATTGTCGAATCTACCCAACCACTCAAAAGTATGTTCGTCGATGAGTTTAATGCAGTCATTGGTTTGAATGGCATTGGTTTCTAGTTGAGGTGCAAATATGATAAGTCGCTTGTTTTCATCACTGCTAAAATGAATTCCTTTTAGCGCTTGGTATTGTGTTTGGTGTTGCGGGCAAACTTGTTTAATTGCAATGTGGCTAACTGTTTCAGTCATTCCAAAAGTTTGAAAAACATCTGTTTTTACTTCTTTCAATAACGAATGTAAACTTTCGTTGATTTCTCCTCCGCCTATGATGATTTTCTTTATCGCATCGAATTTTGTTTTTTCCTCTGAATTTAAAATTTCAAAAACCTGATTGGGTACAAAGGCAGCAAAATCCAATTCGATGTCGATGTTCTTTAGCGGATTAGATAAGGGTTCGGTGATAAATAAATTCCAACGGTTTACGGCACTGCGCGCTAGCATCATTTTACCTGCAATAAAATCTGTAGATAGGCACAACAGCGCTTTTGTGCCTTCTTTTGCATCAAAGGTTTGAGCTGTGAGTAGCGCGCTGTTTTTTATTTTTATTTTTGGAATACTAAATGTTTTCGCTGCTCCCGTTGTGCCCGAGCTTTGGGCTATTATGCAATCAGCATCATTGAGCCAGGAAACAGTGAATTCTGCTGCCTTTCTTATCCATTCGTCAGCACTGTTTTTAAGTACATCACAGTAATGTTCTATTTCTGCATCGCTTTGCTTCGAGAAATCGAGGTTAAGATATTTTAAATTTGAATTCACAGTGGCAAAGGTATTAAAAGTTATCTTTGGCGCGCAATGCTAAAAACTAGCCGAATCATACTGCTTATTTTGACTTTAACCACTGCGCTTTTTACCTATTTGGTAATAACGGGAGTTAAGGTGGATTATCGCTATGAGAATTTCTTTCCCAAGGGAGATGCCGAATTAGAGTATTTTCAAAAATTTACTAAACAGTTTGTTAGCGACAATGATTTTTTAATCATCGGGGTAGAAAATAAATCGGGAATTTTCAACCATGATTTTTTACAAAAAGTAAGTGCACTTTCTGATTCTATTGCTTCATTGCCCAGTATTACCGAGGTGATTTCTCCTACCAGAAATTTAAATTATTACAAGGCTGGCGATTTTGGCGACATTAGTGAGTTGCCATATTTACATTACAACGAACCCGAAATGTATAGTAAAGATTCTTTGCGAATTTTTAATAATCCGCAGTTGGTTGGCACCTTCTTTTCTAATGATAGAAAGGCGGTAAGCATTTACGTTAAAACGAAAGATAAACTGGCCAAAAAGCCTTCAGATAGATTGCTGAATGATTTAGATAGGCTGCAGAACAAAATTACTTTCGATGAGTTCCATGCCGTATCGCGAATTCGCGCCCAGTTTCATTTCATAGAAGTTTTAGGCAATGAGCTTTCCTTGTTTATTAGTGCTTCTATTTTGATGTTGATTGTGGTGTTGTGGTTCTCGTTTCGCTCGGGAATTGGTGTAATTATTCCTTTGGTTACAGTGCTTGTTTCTTTGGTGTGGACTTTAGCAGTGATGTACTTTACAGGCAAAGATTTAAACGTACTTACCTCTTTATTGCCCACTATGGTTTTTATTGTGGGTATGTCGGATGTGGTGCATATCCTCACCAATTATATTGAAGAATTACGTGCGGGTAAAACTAAGGAAGAAGCCATTAGAACTACGGTTAAAGAAGTAGGTTTTGCTACATTTCTTACTTGTGTTTCTACCGCTATTGGTTTCTTTACTTTGATGACGGCGAATATTGAGCCTATTCAAGATTTCGGACTCTACAGCGGTATTGGTGTTATTATAGCCTATGTAATGTCTTTTCTTTTATTGCCTAGTGTTTTGTTGAATGTAAAAACACCTAAAATTGTTTTGCGTGAAGGTAATGATGCACTGTGGCAGAAGGCTTTGCGCACAACGTTGTTGTGGACTATCAAGTATCCCAAAAGAATATTGTTAATTGCAGGTATCATCACCACCTTGAGTGTTGTGGCTATGTTGAACATCAAAATTGATAATTTCTTATTGGAGGATTTTTCTGCCAGTGATCCCGTAAAACAAGATTTCGATTATTTTGAAAATAAATTTGGTGGCGCTCGGCCTTTAGAAGCGGTATTGGAGCTTAAAGATTCTAATGCTACTGCCTTCGATTATGAGGTGTTGTGTGCGATAGACAGCATTGAAAAGTACTTAGCTAAGCATTATCATTTGAGCAATGTTACCTCGCCTCTTACATTCATTAAGGAAGCCAATAAGGCGCAACATTCTGCTAGTCAGAAGTTTTATGCCATTCCCGATTCAAAAGAAAAGTACTTGTCTTTAAAAGAAAAACTCGATGTTTTTGGCGCCTTTGATAAGACAGCCGATATTCTTAAAAATTATATTTCTAAAGATGGCCATTCGGTGAGAATAAGCGGTAAAATGTTGGATTTGGGCGGACACCAAATGAAAGTACTTAATACTGCCTTCTATGGTTATTTAGCACAAAATATCGATCCTCAATTGCTAACAGTTCATTTAACGGGAACCGGACATTTACTCGACTTAAACAATGAAAGCTTATCTAAAAACATGATTAATGGTTTGTGGCTGTCGGTGGGTTTTATCGCTTTAATAGTGGGTTGGCAGTTTAGAAGCATTAGAATGATCATTATTTGTATCATTCCTAATGTTATCCCTGGTTTTGTTGTGGCAGGTTTTATGGGGATCGCCGATATAAATCTTAGGGTTTCAACATCTATCATATTCTCCATTGCCTTTGGTATTGCAGTAGATGATACTATTCATATTATGAGCAGATTGAAACAAGAGCGCAACAAAGGAAAGTCGTTTCTATATGCTTTAAAACGAACCTATTTGTCTACAGGTAAAGCCGTAGTGGTAACGTCAATCATTTTATCATGTGGATTTTTAACACTTCTACTATCTGATTTCACCAGTTCGTTTTATGTAGGCTTGCTGGTAGGCTTGACTTTGTTAATAGCAGTTATTTGTGAAATGCTACTGCTGCCTGTACTTCTCATTTATTTTTTCAAAGACAAAAAATAAATTTCCTTTGTCATCAAGTGTTTGAAAATGAATTTCATCCACCAATATTAACAATTGTAACTAAAGTTGTTGAAAAATTTGCTTGGTATGTGTTTTTACCTTTAAATTTGACTCCCGTAAAGTGAGAGGGACTTTACCTTAACCTTAGTAAAACAACATGAATCAAACTGAAGCTCAAAAAATCATCAAGGATACGGAGTATCTGAACAATAGGATTTTGTCTTTTGATAATCCTAAAGCTACTGCTGGCGGACGTCAGTACTGCAGAGTAATTGATAAGAAGTATTTGTTTTCAAGTACCGATGAGAAAAATAAGCAAGGTGCTGTGAAGATTCGTTTTAAGGATGTAATGACCGGACAAGAGTTTATGGAGCAGTTGACTGCTGTGGCTCGTCAGTTCACCAAAAAAGTGGTGGAGGAGACAGATGATGTAAAAACAAATTTACTAGCTGTGTTGGCTGATGAGACTGAGCCAGTTAAATCTTTGGAGTGGGTGATGAGTCAGTTTAAAGCTAAAGCACCTAAAGTGTTTGCTCAAAATAAAGATAAAGTAGAAAATTACTTAATGGAATTGTGGTTGGAAAGTAAAATCACAAGATCTACTTTTAAATCGAAAAACCTTACGGTTTTCGCTTTGAAGAAGTAATTCAAATAGATAGACATAAAAACCTCCATTAGTCGGTTGACTGATGGAGGTTTTTTTATTTTCAAATGCGTCATTGCGAGGTACCCCGAAGCAACCTCATTGAATTTAATTAGTAATTGCCTGATAGGTTTGCTTCGGGGTACCTCGCAATGACGAACTAGATGGTGGCTTAAGCCGCTACGTCCATTATTCTATCCACTTTATGCACGCCATTGATCACCTTGAATTTCTCCATCAAGTTTTTCAAATGATCGGTATTGGTGACATATAACATGATTTTTCCTTCAAAAAATCCTTCTTCAGAAGTGAAAAATATCGATTTGATATTGATGTTTTCTTCCATAGAGATGATAGTGGTTATCTTATTTAATAGTCCAAAATCATCAATTCCAATAAACTGAATACCCGTTAAGAATTCTACATTTTGATTACCATGCCACTGTGCTTTGATGGTGCGCGAAGCGAAGTTGGAAAGGAGGTGCATGGCATTCGGACAATTGGTTTTGTGAATCTTAATGCCTTCATCAGCACTATTGAAACCAAAAACCTCATCTCCAGGAATAGGGTTGCAACATGGTGAAAGAGAGTATTTAATATTCTCATCGGCACCGATATTCAATATACCAATTTTCCCTGGTTTCGCTGGCTCTTTCTCCTTAGTCGATTTTTTCTTTTTGTTTTCTTCCTTCTGTTTGAAGAAGTTTTCAAATTCTTCAAATTTAATCGCTCCAGAAGCTATTTTGAAATATAAATCAGTTGCAATTTTAACCTGGAAATGAAGAATTAACTGTCCGAGCACATTAGGATTTACCAATATCTCTAGCTTATCCATCCAAGTTTTAAAAATCTCTTTTCCTTCTATAGCAATTCTTTTCTGATCTTCTTTTAATGATTCTTTAATACAGCTTTTGGCTTTAGCTGTAACTACAAAATTGAGCCATTCTTCTTTTGGCGTTTGCTTTTTGGAAGTGAGGATTTCAATTTGTTCACCACTTTGCAATTCGTAGTTTAAAGGCACTAATTTATGATTCACTTTGGCACCAATACATTGGTCGCCCACACGTGAGTGAATCTCGTAGGCGAAATCGAGTGCGGTGGCACCTGCTGGTAAATTTTTGATGTCTCCTGCTGGAGTAAAGGCATAGATTTCATCTGCAAAAAAGTTCATTTTGAAGTCGTCAATAAACTCTAAAGCGTTGTTGTCACCCGATTCTAACATCTTGGTGATTTTAGAAATCCATACATCTAAATGGTTCTCTTGTTCAGCGTTTAATGCTTTGTATTTCCAGTGAGCAGCTAAGCCTTTTTCGGCAATTTCATCCATTCGTTTGGTACGAATTTGAACTTCTACCCATTTACCATCTTGCCCCATCACGGTGGTATGCAAAGATTCATATCCATTTCCTTTTGGTGTTGAAATCCAATCACGCAATCTATCGGGACGAGGAGTATATAAATCTGTAACGCTTGAGTAAACTTTCCAGCAATCGGTTTTTTCGTCTTCGGGCTTCGAATTTAAAATGATACGGATGGCGAAAATGTCGTAAACTTCATCAAAAGTGACATCCTTCTTCTTCATTTTTTGGGCAATGGAGAAAATACTTTTGGTTCTACCTTTAATGTCGAAATCAAATCCTTTATCGGTAAGCACATTAATGATAGGTAAGCTAAACTTATTGATGTATCGCGTTCTTTTCTTTTGCGTAGAGGCAAGATTCTCTTCAATATTTTTATATAATTCGGGTTCGGTATATCTCAAGCCCAAATCTTCTAATTCAGTTTTAATAGCATACAAACCTAAGCGATGGGCCAGAGGGGCGTATATGTTCAGAGTTTCATAAGCGATCTTAAGTTGTTTGTGGCGAGGCATAAACTCCATGGTACGCATGTTGTGTAAGCGATCGGCGAGTTTGATAAGGATTACTCTAATGTCATCGGAAAGAGTAAGTAAAATTCTTTTAAAATTTTCGGCCTGAATAGAGAACTGATTTTCTCCTGTATCGGCCATGGAAGATATTTTGGTGAGGCCGTCTACTATGTTGGTCACCTTCGCACCGAACATCGAATTGATGTCGTCTAAAGTGATGTGTGTGTCTTCAACTGTATCGTGAAGCAGAGCGCAAATAATGGAAGTAGTGCCTAAACCAATTTCATCGGCGGTGATACGAGCCACTTCAATTGGGTGGTAGATATAGGGTTCGCCCGATTTACGACGCATGTCTTTGTGTGCGTCAATCGCAACCGTTAAGGCTTTTCTAATTAATTTCTTTTCCTGATCGGTTCTTATTTTTTTACCGGCTCTAAGAAGTCCGCGGTATCGTTTAAGAATTTCTTGTTTTTCTTTCTCTAAATCGATCACTACTGTAGGTTCGTTCATTGTTGCTGATGTTTGTATGTCAAAAATAAGGCATTTGCCCGAGAGTATTATACTTGCAAAAGGTGAGTATTGTTGCGTATAAGCCAATAAAAAACCCCCGTTCGTCGGCCGGACGAACGGGGGCCATTTATTTTTTATCTAAAGATTACTTCACTACAGAGAAAGCTTTGTTAACAGTTTCGCCGTTAACAGAGATGTTCAATAAGTAAGAACCAGCAGCTAAAGAGCTAACATCAACAGTAGATAAGTTTTTACCAGAGTTCATTGATTGAACATTGGAGTAAACTGTTCTACCTGCTAAGTCATAAACAACTAAAGATGCTTGACCACCTTTAATTAAATCAACGCTTACATTCATGTTATCTGCAGAAGGGTTAGGGAAAATAACCACTTCATTTGCGCTGTTAAAGGTATTAACAGATTGCGTTACAGATACAGTGAAAGTTTGATTTTCAGTTTTAGTATTGCTGTTATTGTCAGTTGCGATAACTTTTACTGTGTAATTACCTGGCGTGTTTAAGCCTGTAGGCCAAGTAGCGGTATAAGTAGAACCAGATTGGTTAACACTTAAGGTCGTAACTTTAGCGCTATTGAACCAAATTTCCATAACCACACTAGAAACTGTACCTTCATCAGTAACGGTAGCGTTTACATTAACGTTATCTTGAAGTCCGTATGCTTGGTTAAGAGTTGGTGTGTTGATGGTAACTGCTGGAGGTCCACATGTTACAACACTAGCTGTAGCAGCAGTTCTTCCGCATGAAGCATTTGCTCCAGTTTCAATTACCCATTTCAAGAAAGGACCATGAGCAGCCCACCAAGATTTTCCTTCGTCAGTTGTTGTGAAATCTACAGAAGAAGATCTTTGGAAAGTTGAACCTTTCAAAGTATAGACACCTGTTTGTTTTGATTCTTCGAAGTAGCCGTTGATAATAGCGTAGTTGCCTTCGTTTCCAGATGTAGGTTCAGGATAGATAAAATATTTTCCTGGAGTTAAAGTGATATTTACATCAAAATCCAAGAAATCCATATCTGACGAAGCAGCACCAGGTGTTCCAGTTTTAGTAAATGGTCCAACAGTCGTTACTGCAGCTAAATTCGTTGCATTAATTACTTTAACAGAGAAAGTAATTCCATTTAATCTGCTCGTAATCATTCTTAAAGATTTAACTTTTAAATCAGTTTCAACATCTAGCAATTGAGCGCATCTGTAAGTGTATTGAGTACCAGCCCAAGCATAGAATTTACCAGCAGGAACATCTGAAGGAGATGTTGTATAAGTGCTTACACCGGCAGAAGCTTCCTCAACATGCACCGTAGTGTTAGCATTAAAAATAGCTGAGTAAGATGTTCCTGTGTATAACAATGCACCCGAAGTAGCAGCATCATACCATTTGTAACTCTTTCCAACAGCAGGATTGTTAACTGAAAGTGTTAGATTATCTCCAACACAGCCACTTGCACCAGTAGTGGTGAAAGGAGAACCAGCGGCAACAATGATTTCATCTTCTTTTGAACAACCGCTTCCTTGAGAGATAACTACTTTATAAGTACCTGCTGTAGATGCAGAGAAGGTAATTCCGCTTTGTCCGTTTTGCAAATTTCCATCTTTGTACCATGCGAAAGTTCTACCGTTTGCGGCAGCAACTGCTGGATCTAAAGTAACACTGTTTGGGGCACAAACACCTTTATCCGGACCTAAGTTCGGTTTAGGGATATTGCATAAAGTAGAAAGGTAAGTATCCATGCCACCAAGCAAAGAGTATTGATCAGATGGAGCATGATCTTGACCCAAATCCCAAATTAATATACCCATAGCAGCTTTATTAACCATTAAGTCAATTTTTGCTTTTAATGTATTGATACCGTTGTAACCGTACTGTACACTATTGTAGGTTACAACATCACTTGTATAAGTAGTATTATTCTTAGGGTACTCATTGTACATACTTTCAAAGCTTCTGGTGCCTGTTCCACGACCATAGAAAGGAACGCCTAATACCATTTTAGAGTAAGGAACACCTTTTAAGTTCCAGCCTTCTAATGAAGCTTGCGCATCGGCTGTTGTAGAGTGATTAGTAACATCATAGTTGTTTCCGCTAGGGAAATCGTACGCCATGATATGCCATTCATCAACAGTGTTGATATTGGTAGTAAACATTGTTGGATCTAGGTAATTGGCGTGGTTAATCGAGTTTTTAGTCTCACCACCAACAGCAACAGCTACTTTTAAGTTCGGGTTAGACGAAGCAGCAATTTTTTGCTTCAATAACACCATAAAATCTTTGTGAGCTGTTTTTGCAGCATTATCTTTAGGGAACTCCCAGTCAATAGAAAGTCCGTAGCAACTAGTAGAAGAGCTGGTTGCGAAGTTAACCAAGGCTGTTGCCAGGGTGTTTCTGAAAGTAGAGTTTTGACAAACACTACTCAAACGAGCAGCTCTAAGTTCGCTAGCATCTGCTCCACCTAAAGAAAGCCATAGGTTAGTTCCTTTTGCTGCAGCAGCGTCACGAACAATAAGGTATTTGTTCATGTCGAAACCATACAAGGCATCACTAGGATTGCTTGTGATTAATGTTCCATCAGTGTTTGGGTTGATGAAAGAGAAAATAATGTCAGTAAGCTTTTCACATTGCGCCGATACATTTGTTGTAGCACGGTACGATGGGAAGTAGCCGATTACCTTTTTGCCTTGCGCAAACAAGCCGAAGCCTACCAGTGCAAAACACAAAGTCAAGTAGTAATTGATTTTTTTCATAGTTAAAAATATAATTAATTAATAGTTCCCCCTCTTAAAGGGATTCCTAAGGTTAGAAAAAAAGTCAAGTTCTCAAAATTTATTTTTTCACAATTTGTATGTTTTTTTAAATTAAATTTAGAGTAAAGACAACTTTTAAAAAGTAAGATTTTGTTATGAAAAACATTGATACTAAAGAGAAATGTGTAGCGCTTATTGCCCACGATAATAGGAAGGATGTGCTGGTAGCATGGACAATTCGACATGTAGATAAGTTGAAGAAATATAGTTTGGTGGCTACCGGAACCACAGGTAAAAGAGTAGAAGAGGCTAGTACTTTGAAGGTGAAAAAGTACAAAAGTGGGCCTTTGGGGGGTGATCAGCAAATAGGCGCTTTAATAGCAGAACAGAAATTAGATGCTTTGTTTTTCTTTTGGGATCCCTTGGAACCTATGCCGCATGATCCAGATGTAAAGGCTTTACTACGACTGTGTAATGTTTACAATGTGCCGGTGGCATGTAATGAGGCAACAGCAGAGATGGTAATTAAATGTTTTTAGCGAAGGTTATTTTTTTCTGTTCTTTTCTATGCGTTTCAAGCTTTCTATGTTGAAGCCTAAAACGGGAATACTGATTTTGGCTAAAGTATTTTTTACAGTGCTTGTTTTAAAAAACCTATCTATAAAGGTGTTGGTGTGAGAGGTGATGCAAAGTAAATCGGCGCCGTTATTATCAATGTATTCTGCGATACCATCAGAAATACTAACGCTAGGTTCAATTTCAGCTGAAATATTATGGTAATTGAAGTGCAACACTTTTCTTTGAAATTGCACTAAATCTTTTGCATTAATAATATGTTTACCATCGTCTATATGAAGCAATGTTAAATGAGCCTCAAACATTTCTGCGAACCAAACTAAGTAATGTTCGATGGCCTTGTCTTTGTTGCTTATTTCAGTAGAGTAAAGTATTTTTTCAATTTTAACATCGTTGTATTTGTGGGGAACAATGAGTACCGGACAAACACTACTTCTCAATATTTTAAGTGCATTGGAACCAAAAAGGCGGTCTTCAATAGAGTTGATTCCTTGTGAAGCCATCACCACTAAATCTACCTGTTCGTTCTCAATAAAATCAAAAACAATATCTTGAAAAGACCCATCTACAATGCGCTCGTGAAGTGATGATTTAACGCGCATTCTTAAGTCGGCAGAGTAGCGACGCAGCAAAAAAGAGGCGGCATCTCTAAAATCAGTGATTTCCCCGTACAACATTTTTTCGGGGTCGAGTTCATCCATTTTTCGCTGAATGTGGTCTTCGTACTTTGTTTTGTAGCAATAAAGTAAATGTAGTTCTGCGCCTGTTTTATTGGCTAAATAAACAGCGAAATCAGCTGCATTTGCTGCTGCTCCCGAGAGATCTGTTGTTAAAAGAATTTTTCTCATTCTGCTTAGTGAACCAATTGTGCTGCAAAAATACACTAAAAGCAATTAGTAAAACAATAAAAACTAGAGATTATTTTGGAGCATTTTTGTATATGAAATAGGCAATTGCAGAGAAGAACATGTTGGGCAGCCAAACCGCCACTATAGGAGAAAGACTGCTGTTGGTGGCAAAAACTTCGCCTACCCTAGATAGGAAAACGTAAACCAGTCCGAGTCCGATACCATACACCAAGTGCATTCCCAATCCTCCTTTTATTTTTCTAGAAGAAATACAAGCTCCAATTAATGTTAGAATCAATATCGAGAAAGGAATAGCTGTTCTTTTGTGAAGTTCTAATCGAAATCTTTTTACCAAATTGGAACCTTTTTTTTCTTCTTCATCAATAAATTGAGAGATTTCGAAGTAGTTCATGGTTTGAATACTGCTTGGTTTAGAACTAAAATCTTCGGGAGAGAATGCAAAGATGGTGTCTTTGCTATCGCCTCTCAGTTCTTTTTCTTCCACTCCATTGAGGGTTCTTTCTCGCCAGGTCTTAGCAATCCACTTGGCTTTTAGAGTATCCCAAACAATTCTATCGGCAGAGAACATTGATTTAAGCTCTCCATTTTCCATTTTTCTGATACTGAAGTTGTAGCCAGTATTGGTATTTTTACCGTAATTGCTAATGTACATATCTACTCCGGGAGATAGAATGCGGTGGATGTTTGAACCAACATCAATATTTTGATCATCTCTATAGTATTTGTTCTCAAACTCTAGTTTGGTTTTGTTGCTAATGGGAATAACAAAATGATTGGTGAACAGTGAGACGAGAAAAAGGAAACCTGCTGCGATGAGGTAGGGGCGCAAAAAACGTTGATAGCTGATTCCCGAGCTTAGAATGGCCACTATTTCGTTGGTGCTGGCCAACTTCGAGGTAAAAAATATAACAGCTAAAAAGATGATGAGCGCACTTAGAATGCTGTATAGCCATGGAATAAAAGTGCAGTAGTAATCAAAAATGATAGCTTCAACCGGAGCGTTGTTTCCCAAGAAATCATCAATTTTTTCGCTTACATCAAACACTATGGTGATTAAAATAAAAATACCAATGATGAAGAAGAAAGTCCCCAAAAATTTCTTGATGATATATATGTCGATTTTCTTAAGCACTACAATCTATTGGCTAGTTTTTTAACCATGGTATTTTTCCACGAAGCAAAAGTGTTGTTCAAAATTTGGGCGCGTGCCTCATTGGTAAGCCAAACATAAAAAGCCAAATTGTGAATGCTGGCAATTTGTTTTCCTAAAATTTCATCGCAAACAAAAAGGTGACGAACATAAGCTTTAGAATATTCTTGGTCGACATAGCTTGTACCGCTTGCGTCTAGCGGAGAAAAGTCATTTTCCCATTTTTTATTTTTGATGTTGATGATGCCTTCGCTGGTGAATAACATTCCGTTTCGTGCATTTCTAGTAGGCATAACACAATCGAACATATCAATACCCAAAGCGATATTCTCTAAAATATTTATAGGAGTACCAACCCCCATTAAATAGCGTGGTTTATTTTCTGGTAAAATGTTGCAAACCAATTCGCTCATGGCGTACATGTCTTCATGTGGTTCTCCAACAGAAAGTCCGCCAATCGCATTTCCTTCGGCTTCAAACTTGGCGATTACTTCAGCTGATTTCTGACGTAAATCTTTGTAAACGCTTCCTTGCACAATAGGGAAAAGCGTTTGATTGTAGCCATACAAGGGCTCGGTACTATTGAATCTATCAAAACATCTTTTTAACCAACGATGCGTTAGGTCTAAGCTTTTTGCTGCATAGCTGTATTCACAAGGGTAAGGCGTGCATTCGTCAAAAGCCATAATGATATCGGCGCCAATTACGCGCTGAATGTCCATTACATTTTCGGGAGTAAACATATGGTAAGAACCATCAATATGCGATTGAAATTTAGCTCCTTCTTCGGTGAGCTTTCTTTTGTCGGCTAAGGAATACACTTGATATCCTCCGCTATCTGTCAATAATGGTTTTTTCCACCCATTGAATTTATGCAATCCACCTGCTGCGCGAATCACCTCAATGCCTGGTCGCAAGTACAAATGATAGGTGTTGCCTAAAATAATTTGCGCCTTTATATCTTCAACCAATTCTCGCTGATGCACAGTTTTTACGGTAGCAGCTGTACCAACAGGCATAAAAATGGGCGTTTCTATAACGCCATGATCGGTTTCAATTAAACCTGCGCGGGCTTTGCTGTTCGCGTCTTTATGTTGAAGAGTGAAATTCATTAGGAGGCAAATATAAACAGAAAATGCACCTTTATTTTAAGAAAAGCGGAAAGTAAGCGTAAGATTTTTATTTTTACGGGGTATGTCGGTTTTCTTAAGTGTTATATTTTATCTCTATTTGGCTTGTGCCATTTCCATTGTCTTTTTCTTGTTGTATTTTGTAAGAAGAATCAATAAGTGCAAAGAGTTGCCGCTTACTAAAAGCAGTGTTCCTGTTTCTGTAATTGTTTGCGCGCACAACGAAGCATTAAATCTGAAGAAAAATCTTCCGTTTATATTAGAGCAAGATTATGCATTGTATGAAGTGATATTGGTAAACGACCGGTCGACTGATGCTACGCGTGAGGTGGTACTTAATTTTATGAAGCAATATCCTAATCTTAAATTGGTAGATGTTTCAGTTGATGAAAAAAAGGGGTTGGGTAAAAAATATCCCTTAAGCAGGGGAATAGCTGAAGCAAGGCATGAACATCTTTTAATGACCGATGCCGATTGCCGTCCGCAAAGCAAAGATTGGATGAGCTACATGATGAGTGGTTTTGCAGAGGGTAAGGAGATAGTTTTGGGTTTTGGTAAATATGAAAAGAGGGCAGGATGGGTGAATAAATTGGTGCAATTTGATACTTTTTTTGTGGCCATACAATACTTTTCTTTTGCTTTATCTGGTTTGCCTTACATGGGGGTAGGGAGAAATATAGCCTACAAAAAAAGTTTATTTGAAAGTCAGGGAGGATTTTCTTCACATGAGAACATAGCTAGTGGCGACGATGATTTGTTTGTTATGCAAGCGGCCACCAAAGAGAATACATCGGTGATGATGCATGTCGATTCGCACACAATTTCGGTAGGAAAAGAAAGTTTTGATCAGTATTGGTTTCAAAAAACCCGCCACTTATCTGCAGGTAAATGGTACAAGGGAAAGTTGCTTTTTCATCTTTCTGTCATCAGTACTAGTTTCTTATCTTTTCCTTTGCTGTTATGGTTAAATGTGTTTTTAAACAATTTAGTGTTGGTAGTTTTGGCCGTTTGGTTGCTGAAACTTATCTTACATTATTATATCTTTAAATCTGCATTACTTAGACTTACTTCAGGAGTGAATTTGATTTTATCTCTTATTTTTGGTAATATACTAATGATACTCAATCAAGCTGTAGCTTATAGAAATTTGATAATTAAAAAAGACAAATGGTAGTACCAGGCCCGAATCTTTCTGACAAAGCGATGCACGATTATCGTTTGGTGCAAGAAGCGATCAATAATAAATCTGAAAGAGCGTATGCTGAATTAATGGATCGTTACAGAGATTCCATTTACTTCATGCTTTTGAAAATGGCGAACAGTAAAGATGACGCCGATGATTTAACTATTGAAGCCTTTGGAAAAGCATTTAGAAAATTACATCAATATACACCCAACTATGCTTTTAGTACTTGGTTGTTCAAAATTGCATCTAACAACTGTATCGATTTCATTCGAAAGAAAAAGAAAAACACCTTCTCTCTAAATCGTTCGGTAGATGAGGATGGCGGTGAAATGGAAATGGATATTAAAGCCGACGTTTTAGATCCAGAAGAAAATTACATCAGAGACCAAAAAATTCAAATGATGCAAGATGTGGTAAAAAAATTAAAACCACGTTACCGCACTTTGGTAGAATTAAGATATTTCAAAGAATTATCTTACGAAGAAATTGCAGAACAATTGGATTTGCCTTTAGGCACAGTGAAAGCGCAGTTGTTTAGAGCGCGTGAGTTCTTGTTTCAAATCATGAAAAATACAGAAGGAAGTATTTAAAATTAGTTCAATGTTCAATGTTTAAAATTAGTTCAATGTTCAATGTTCAATGTTCAATGTTCAATGTTTAAAGTTAGCTAGCATTGAACATTGAACTAAATCTTAATGAAACTCATTCAAAAATATTTTCCCGATTTAACCCCTCTGCAGGTTCAACAGTTTGAACAATGTCTTCCATTGTACACTTTATGGAACGAGCAAATTAATGTGATTTCGCGCAAAGACATTGAACATTTGTACGAACGTCACATCCTACATTCCTTAGCCATCGCTAAAGTTATTCAATTTAAAAAAGGTACTAAAATAATGGATGTGGGCACCGGCGGTGGTTTTCCTGGCATTCCGTTGGCTATTTTATTTCCTGAGGTTGATTTCTTGTTGGTGGATTCTATCGGTAAGAAAATTAAGGTAGTGAATGAAGTGGCCTCTGCTATAGGATTGCAAAATTTAAGAGCATTGCACAGCAGAGCAGAAGGGGTTGATGAGAAGTTTGATTTTGTGGTGAGTAGAGCGGTTACAACGCTACCCGATTTTATGGTTTGGGTGCAAAACAAGTACTTGGTGAAGAGTTTTAATGATATGCCTAACGGACTTCTTTATCTCAAAGGAGGTAACCTCGATGAGGAAATTGCATCTGTAGTGAACAAAACAAAGCTTTTTAATATTAGCGATTTCTTTAGTGAAGAATTCTTCGACACAAAGAAAGTTGTGTATGTGAAAAGATTTTGAGTATTTTTCAAATCTAAAACAACAAGACATTTTAAAGAAGAAAATTTTCTTCAACGATAAAGTTCATGAAAGTAGCAGTTATTGGTGCTGGCCCCGCAGGTATGACCGCAGGATACGAGTTATCAAAAAAAATCAAACAGGTTGAGGTCTTTGAAGCAAGTTCATCTGTTGGTGGAATGTCTAAAACCATAGAACTGTGGAATCAGAAAGTAGATATTGGTCCGCATAGATTCTTCTCTTCCGACAATAGAATCAACGAATTGTGGCTTGAAGTAGTAGGCAGAGATTATGAAATGGTTGATCGTTTAACGCGCATTTATTACAACAAAAAGTTTTTCCACTATCCTATCAAAGGAATGGATGCACTTAAGAATTTGGGGCTTATAGAAGCTGCGCGTTGCATGACCCATTACGGTCTGGAAAAAATAAGTCCAACAAAAGATATTTCGTCTTTTGAAGGTTGGGTAACCAATCGCTTTGGTAAAAGATTGTATCAAATTTTCTTTAAAACCTACACTGAGAAATTATGGGGTATACCGTGTAATGAATTAGATGCCGATTTTGCAGCGCAAAGAATTAAAAAATTTAGTTTAGGTGAAGCCGTTAAAACAGCTTTGTTTGGTAATAAGGGAGAGCACAAAACTTTGGTTGATCAATTTGCTTATCCGCACGGTGGAACAGGAATGGTGTACGAAAGAATGAGTGCTTTTGTGAAGACGCAAGGAGGTGAAGTTAATATAAGCACTCCTGTGCACCGCATCATTACTAAGAACAATAAAATTAAGGCATTAGAATTTGAGGACGGTACGGTGAAAGATTATGACCATGTGGTATCATCGATGCCACTTACTTTAATGGTGCAACGTTTACCAGAAGTTCCCGATAAAGTAAACGAAGCTGCGGCGAGTTTGAAATTTAGAAATACCATCATCGTTTATTTGAATATAAATCAAAAAGATTTGTTTCCCGACAATTGGCTTTACATCCATTCAAATAAAATGAAAATGGGAAGACTTACCAACTTTAGAAATTGGGTGCCTCAGTTGTTTGGCAATGAAAATAGCACCATATGCGCTTTAGAATATTGGTGTTATGATGAAGATGATTTTTGGAAATGGGATGAGCAACAATTGATAGCTCTTGCCAAAGAAGAATTGCGTGAAACAGGATTGATTGGTGCTGCTCAAATTACTGCAGGTTCGGTATATAAAATTCCCCGTTGTTACCCTGTGTATTCATCGGGTTATCAGGCTAAGTTGAAGATTGTACAAGATTATTTATCTACTATTGAAAACCTTCATGTTATAGGTAGATACGGTGCTTTCAAATACAATAATCAAGATCATAGCATTTTGATGGGGATATTGGCCGCAGAAAATATCTTGGAGAATAAAAAACACAATTTGTGGGAAATCAATACCGATTACGATAGCTATCAAGAATCATCGGTAATTACCAAAACCGGATTGCAAAAGAAATAATGAAATTGAAGGCGATTAACCTTACTATACTTTTCGTTCTTTTTGCTTTTTCTATTCTGGTGCGTTGAGACGCATCTTTCTTTTGTTCTCCTATATTTTTCTGTTCATGAATACCATGAAGTTAATAGTATGAAAGATTTTCCTTGGGAGCAATTGGAGATGGGTGAGGTGATTAAAGCGAATACCTCGGCCGACGAAATAGTGTTTTCATCTAAAGAGCCTTGGCCAATGATGTTGTATTACGCTCAGCGACCCATACTTTATAATCCAACTATTGAAGATGCTCTTAAAGTGGTTCAAGATATTAAGTAGCCTAAGTTTGCCTTTTTAAAATTAGAGGAAGATGGTAAGTATTTTCTTAGTTATGTAAACGACAAGGGCGAGGTATTGAAATCACAAGGATTTAAGTTTCGATTAAAGTGATTAGCTAAATTGAATTTCGCTCAATCTTCTGTAAACGCCACCTTCTTTTTGCGACAATTCGTGATGAGTTCCTTTCTCTACAATTTCTCCATTTTGCAGCACTAAAATCTGATTGGCATTTTTAATGGTAGATAATCTGTGCGCTATCACAACAGAGGTTCTGTTTTTCATCAAGTTATCTAAAGCCTCCTGCACCAGTTGTTCCGATTCAGAATCGAGGGCACTTGTAGCCTCATCTAAAATTAAAATGGTAGGATTTTTCAAAACTGCACGAGCAATAGCGATGCGCTGCTTTTGTCCACCCGACAATTGAATTCCTCTGTCACCCACCAAGGTGCTGTATCCTTCAGGGAATCCAGTAACGAAATTGTGCGCATTGGCTTTCTTTGCAGCTTCTATAACCTCTTCTTTGCTTGCCGCGGGTTTGCCGTAGCGAATATTTTCTTCGATGCTGCCACCAAATAAAATTACATCTTGAGGAACATAAGCGATATTGCTTCGAAGTTCACTTAAATCGTAATCTTTTTTTTCTTTTCCATCAAACAATATAACTCCTTCGCTTGCCTCGTAAAAACCTAGTAGGAGAGAGGCTAAGGTTGATTTTCCTGATCCTGAAGACCCTACCAAAGCTACTGTTTCTCCGTGATTGATCTTCAAATTCAATTTGTTTAATACCAAAACATTCTCGCGGGTTTCGTAGCGGAATGACACATCTTTAAGTTCAATATCTCCCTTTAAGGGGTGATTAGAGATTACAGAGTGAGAGGTGTTTACAGGTTCCAATGTTTCTTGCATCATGCTCATTAAATTCTCCGTAGCGCCCAATGATTGTTGAATCTTTGACTATAAGTCAGGGATTGATCCAATAGATGTTCCTAACATCACAGTTAAAAATAAAAACTGAAAAAAATGAGCTTGTTCTAAATCACCCGATTTCACTTGTTCAATACCTTGCCACATAATAAATACAATAGCGCCAAACATTACTACCATGATAAAAGCGATGAAGAGTCCGCGCCATAGCGCTGATTTCATCGATTGTTTTTTAATTTCATCTACCGTTTTTTTATAAGAGCTGATTTCAAAAAACTCGTTGGTGTATGCTTTAAGATTTTTAATTCCCATCAATGCTTCTTCTACCACAGAGTTGGATTTGGCTGCTTCATCTTGAGCAGCTCTTGATAGTTTCTTAATGTATTTGCCAAATATCATAGCAACAATAGCTACAATTGGAATTACAGAAAGCATGATTAAAGCCAGTTTAGTGCTGTAAATAAAAATGATAACAACGCTAAATGCCACTACTATAAGTTGCCGAATAAACTCAGCTATGCTTGTGGTTAAAGTTTCTTCAATCATATTAGTATCCGTCGCTATTCTAGAAGTTAATTCACCCACCTTATTTTTATCGAAGAATGATATAGGTGAACTCACCAAGTGAGTAAATGCCGCCAAGCGCAAATCGCGCAAGGTGCCTTGTGTTACTAAACTAAACAAATACACTCTGAAGAAAGAGAATACGGCCAGAGCAGGCATCAAAATAGCTAAGGTGATAAGCACACCATACACGGTATCGGTAGCGCCAAATTCAAATTCAAAAGGAACATTGCTTGCGTAATCACTTCCAAGCAGTTTGGCAATGAGCATTGGCATGGCTACTGAAATTAAAGATGTACCCACTAAAAACACAAAACCTAAAGCGTATTGAGGGTAATAGGGTTTTATAAAAGAGAGAAAACTCTTTGCTTTTTTAAAATCAACTTTGGGTCTTTTTTCGCGCGCCATGGGCGCAAAGATATTTCAAATGTGGGTTAATATGTCATGGATGTGTTATTTTCTAAACATTATCTTTGTGAAATAGATAAAGACTATCTTCAAAAGAAGATTGGTTATTTAATTGTACATACATTTACTGTCTAAATAAAATGTATGCAAGAAGCGTCTGTCGAAAAAGCAAAATTTACCAAGTATCAAATTTTCATCATTGTAGTATTGGCTATACTTCAATTTTCTGTAGTGTTAGATTTTATGATTCTTTCTCCGTTAGGGTATATCTTAATGCCCGAATTAAAAATTGATACTGCGCAATTCGGTTGGGTAGTTTCTGCTTATGCTTTTAGTGCTTTTGCTTCGGGATTACTGGCAGCTGGTTTCGCCGATAAGTTTGACAGAAAGAAATTGTTGTTGTTTTTCTACGCAGGTTTTATTGGAGGCACATTGCTATGCGGTATTGCCGATACTTATTCGTTTTTACTTTTTGCGCGTGTAGTTACAGGCTTGTTTGGCGGTGTTATTGCATCTATAGTGATGTCGATTGTTACAGATATGTTTCAATTGCAAGTGCGAGGTAGAGTAATGGGGCTCATTCAAATGGCCTTTGCGGCTAGTCAGGTTTTAGGTATACCTGCCGGTTTAGTCTTAGCAGGCCGTTGGAACTGGCATTTTCCATTTATCATGATAGTAGTGATTAGCGCATTGTTGTTTGCTGTTTTGGCTTTTTATTTAAAGCCTATCGACGACCATCTTAAAATTAAAACCGATAAAAATGCTTTTATGCACTTGCTGCATGTTGTCTCTAGAACTCGCTATTTAAAAGCTTTTGCGGCTACTACTTTGTTGGCTACTGGTGGTTATATGTTAATGCCTTTTGGAAGTGATTATGCTGTGCACAATTTAGGCTTAGATGAAAAGAATGAATTACCACTTTTGTATTTGTATACAGGCGTAGCAACTATTTTTGTAATGCCTTTAGCAGGTTTTTTAAGCGATAAAGTAGGCAAATACAAAGTGTTTTTTGTTGGTTCTGTACTTAGTATCGGCATGCTGCTTATCTACTGCAATTTGGATGTAACTCCATTCGTGTGGATTGTAGTTCTTAATATCGTTTTATTTATTGGTATTATGAGCAGAATTGCTCCAGCCCAAGCATTAATGTCGGCAATTCCCGAGCCTCAAGACAGGGGTGCCTTCATGAGTGTGAATTCATCTATTCAGCAATTGTCGGGAGGTATTTCTTCTATTATTGCCGGACTCATCGTAATTAAGATGCCAAATAAGTCATTGGGGAATTATGATGTTTTAGGTTATGTAGTGACAGGCGCCATCATTATTACATTGGTGCTGATGTATGTAGTGCACAAGATGGTGCAAAAAACAGAAAAGCCATCCGTCAACTAACGAATGGCTTTTCTGTTTTTTGAGAATTCATTAAAACATAATAAACGCTCTTCTTTTACATTTCGATTTTGCAAAATAGCCAAAATCTAAGTTGAATTCCATCATCAACATTGCTGTAATAGGAATTGTTGAAGCATAAGCCGTGTAGCTTGATGCGTATTCGGAACTCTTAAGAGGATAAAAATTTGTTTGGCCTTTGCCACCAACAGAAGTGATAATATCTGTGGGATTAAAGGTAAATCTCACCCCCAATGTGCCATAAAAACTATTCATTCCAAATAAGTAGTGGCCGAATCCAAACAATACATTGGTGTACGTTGATTTAAAGTTTTCTGCAACATCGGTTCCAGCTTCGTCTTTCACCTTTTGCACAAAACTAAATTGGGGTCCAATTTCAAAGAAATTGCCATTTTCGCCATTTTTTCTAAACAACAAAGGCACGTCATAAATGTTAAAAGTTATTTTTCTATTCACTTCGGCACTCGCCAAGTTGGTAAACTTGTAGGTTTGCGACACTAAATTTGAGTAAATGAACTCGGCAGAAACAGCATAAGTTTCGTTGAAATTTACACTAATTTTTCCACCAAAGGCATAAGATGGATTTAAGCCATAACTTATTTTGTTGTCGTTCATCATTATTTTATTGAACAACCAAGTTCCACCAAATCCTGCTTTAGCACCAAAATCAAAAAACATTTGCGCTTTGCTAAATTGACAAAGGCTTAAAAACAGGCTTAAAAAAAGTATTTTTCTCATATATTTGAATTTCGAGAGCCAATAATAGCATTTATTGTCTCATAGTCAAAATCTACAGAATACATTAAAGTTAAATTATTATGGGTTTATTAGAAGGAAAAGTTGCTATTGTTACAGGCGCTTCAAGAGGTATAGGAAGAGCCATTGCTATGAAATTTGCTCAAAATGGAGCTACAGTTGCTTTCACTTATTTATCATCTGAAGAAAAAGCTCG
>CAMBXP010000024.1 GCA_945871895.1 Chryseobacterium gleum
CTAAGGGTGGGTCAACTTAGCCCGGAATATCTGTGTTTTTCAAAAATTCCAATTACACTAAAGGGTGGGTCAACTTCCGCAGGAATACCTGGGTCACGTTGAAATGGAATGGGTGGGTCAACATACCCCGGAATCTACATTTCTTGGAAAGAGTTATATAATGAAGAATTTGAATACTGAGTAATAGGGTTGCTTCGGGGTACCTCGCAATGACGAACCAGATTTATTATTGTTTAATGCTGACTTATTTTACCGCAAAGTTCGTCATTGCGAGGTACCCCGAAGCAACCTTATCACTTGTGTAATCAATTAATATGTTTGCTTCGGGGTACCTCGCAATGACGCACTGCCGTAAAAAAAAAGAGAAGAATTTCTTTTAAGTTTTTCTTCGATTAGCAAATCCAACAAAAAAGGCTAAACTACCTGGATTCTTCATCGCATCGGCACTTGCTACTTTTTCTAAGGGGATGCCCATCAACAATTTTTTCACAGGTGTTTCCATCTTTTTGCCGCTGATGGTATATGGAATTTCTTTTACTTCTATGATTTCATCGGGTACGTGTCGGGGTGAATATTGCTTACGCAATTCGCTTTTAATTTTCGCTTTGAGTTCGTCGTTTAAAACAAAGCCGTCTTTCAACACCACAAACAAAGGCATGTAATGTTCACCGCCGTCTTCATCGGTGCAAATCACCATACTGTCTTTTATTTCGCTTACACTCTCTACTGCGCTGTATACTTCACTGGTTCCAATACGCACTCCTCCTCTATTCAATGTGGCATCTGATCGTCCGAAAATAATCACCGATTTTCTATCGGTAATTTTAATCCAATCGCCATGACGCCATTTGCCAGGATACATCTCGAAATAACTTGCTCGGTATTTTTCGTTGTTGGTATCGCCCCAAAAATAAATGGGCATAGATGGCATGGGCTTTTCAATCACCATTTCGCCCAGCTCATCATATACTGCGATACCTTTTTCGTTGTAAGCTTCTACTTTACAGCCCAACATTCTACATTGAATTTCTCCTGCATATACCGCATCGTAAGGATTTCCACCCACAAAGCCACTGCAAATATCTGTTCCGCCGCTTAAGGAAACCAACCACAAATCTTTTTTGATACTCTTATAAATCCACTCAAAAGCCTCTGGAGGCAAAGGCGAACCAGTACTTCCCAACGATTGAATATGTTCTAATTTCTGTTTTCTATCTACCCCTTCTTTCATGCATGAAATGTAAAAACTCGCCCCAGCTCCAAAATGAGTGATTTGTGTATCTCTAGCCAAATCCCACAATACATTGATGTTTGGATAAGCTGGTGCTCCATCGTAAATCACCACCGTAGTTCCATGCAACAATGCCGCATTAGCGTAGTTCCACATCATCCAACCAGTAGTTGAATACCAAAAGAATTTATCTCCTCTTTTACAATTTTGATGCAAGCCCAATGCTTTTAAATGTTCAATGAGCATTCCTCCCACACTATGCGTAATGGCCTTGGGTTTACCTGTAGTTCCCGATGAATACAACACCCAAATTGGGTCATTAAAATCTACTCTTTCAAAGCGGAGAGCCTCTGCAGGTAATGTAAGAATATCGATATAAGAATCTGCACCCTCTAGCTTTACCTCGCCAATATAGTTCACCAACACCACTTTTTTTAAAGAAGGCAAATTGGCTATTAATTCGTTTACCGCATCTATCTTAGAAAACTTTTTGCCGTTGTAGCTATAGCCATCGCAAGCGATTAATATCTTAGGTTCTATCTGAGTCAATCTATCTAAAACACTTGGCGTACCAAAATCTGGAGAGCAACTCGACCAAACCGCACCAACAGCATTGGTGGCTAAAAATGCTACCAAAGCTTGCGGAATATTGGGTAGGTAAGCCGCTACTCTATCCCCTTTTTGAATTCCGTTTTTTCTTAAATATTGAGCAAATGAAGCCACTTGTTGTTCTAACTCAGCCCACGATATTTCCTGTAATGGAAGATGTTCTGATTGAAAAATAATGGCTGGAGAATATTTTGTTTTGGCTTTAAATACGTGCTCGGTGTAATTTACTTTTGTTCCTTCAAACCACTTTGTGGAGATGAAATCAGAGCCTGTCCGTCCACCGCCGGATGAGATGTGAGAGTGAGAGAAAGAACCATCATGCTGAATATCGTAGTATTTCCAAATGGCTTTCCAAAAGGCATCAACATCAGTCACCGACCAATCCCAAATAGAATTGTAATCATCGAATTTTAAGTCGTATTCTTTTTCTAAAAAACGTGCGAAATGAAATAAATTAGAGCCTCTTGTAAAATTTGAAGAAGGTTGCCACAGTGCATTCATAATTAATGTTCAATGTTTAAAGTTCACTGTTAGCAAGGTGTTGCAGAGAATTTTAAAAACTTAGCTAACATTGAACCTTGAACTTCAAACATTGAACCTATTTATTTACGCCATTCGCCTTCATTTGTTCGCTTACCAAAGAATGAAAATCAAAAATATTTCTATCCAACATATGCGACGGATGAATATTTTGCATGGCATTGTAGATAGATTCTACTCTACCAGGGAATTCTTTGTCCCATTGAGCCAACATTTTTTTCACTATAACTCTTTGCAAACCATCTTGCGAGCCGCATAAATTACAAGGAATGATAGGGAATTTTTGTTCTTCAGAATACGTTTCAATATCGGCTTCTTTGCAATAGGCAAGCGGACGAATTACCACATGCTTACCGTCATCGGTTTTGTATTTGGCAGGCATTGCCTCCATCTTTCCGTTGAAGAAAAGATTTAAAAACATGGTTTCAATAATATCTTCACGATGATGCCCCAAAGCAATTTTAGTAACACCCATCTCTTCGGCAACGCCATACAGAGTACCTCTGCGCATGCGCGAACACAAGCTACACATGGTTTTTCCTTCAGGTATTTTTTCTTTTACAATGCTGTAAGTATCTCTTTCAACAATTCTAAAAGGGGCGCCCACTTTGGTTAAATATTCTGGAAGAATGTGTTCTGGAAATCCGGGTTGTTTTTGATCGAGGTTAACGGCAATGATTTCAAAATCCATGGTAGCCGACTTCTGCATCTTCATCAACATATCCAACATAGTATAACTGTCTTTACCGCCCGAAAGACACACCATCACCTTATCGCCCTTCTCAATCATTTGAAAATCTTTCACCGCCGCCCACACCGAACCTTGAAGGCGTCGCAATAAATCTAATCTTTCTTTTTCTTCTGGTTGCATGGGGCAAAGGTAGGGATTTTAGAATCCAAAAATCCTAAAAATAGTTTTTGTAATCACTTTTAAATCGGTGAACAAAGATGGATTGTTAATGTACTCCATGTTAATGGCCAATTTCTCCACCATTACTTCTTCGATGTATGTTTTTTCGGGATTAGTGGATTTACCCAACACTTCATTTTCATTGAAATATTTTAAGGATGCGAAATCGGTGATACCTGGACGAACAGATAGCACCTTCATTTGTTCTACGTTGTACAGTTCGACATACTTTCGCACCTCTGGTCGCGGACCAACAACACTCATATCGCCAAGCAATACATTGATGAGCTGAGGCACTTCATCCATCTTGAACTTTCTAAGACAATAGCCTACTTTCGTAATTCTATTGTCTTTCATGCCCACAGTGAGGAGTCCGCTTTTATGCGAATCGGGCTTCATGGTTCTAAACTTAAAAATCTTAAAATCTTTGTTGTTTTGACCTACACGAACCTGACGGAAAAACACGCCTCCTTTACCCGAAAACAAAATCAAAATACAAATCACAACAAAGAAAGGAGAAAACACCAAAAGCGCAGTTGCAGAAAAGAGTATATCGAAAAGGCGTTTCATTACTTTTTGTTGATTTTTAAAAATTTCTTTCGTGGATTTTGTCTGGTATCCCAAAAAGTGATGATAGAAATATGCGTTGGATAAATTTTGTAAATCATTAAATTATGTGAGGTAATGAGGGCCTCCCTAACGCTCTTTTTGCTTGTTTTTCGAAACATTAATGGGTTTGAAGAAACATATTGCAAAACCAACTCTGTGCATTCAATAAAATTAATGATTTCATTCTCCGACCACTCCCTCTCCAAATAGTCAATAACTCTATCGTAAGCAGCAACCGACTCTTTGGTCCACCTTACTTCTTTAGCCATTTCTTGTACTTTTTCATCACTTCTTTATGAGGAATAGTTTCACCTCTATCAGCTTGAGCGATCCCTTGTTCTATAGAAAGTTGAACTTCTGTTGGAAGAGTATCCCACCAGTCTTTAGAACGCGTATCGAAAAGCGCTTTAATATAATTCAAAACATCCTTATCCTGAGTATCTAAAAGTCTTTTAGCCAACTCCAATTTAGTAGATGAAATATTCATTCTATTGATTTTGTAATAAATATAGATAAACTTTAATCATCACGCCACTACCCCATCACTTTTTCAACCGCAGCAATCACAACACTCAATACCGTTTTCACATTCTCATCACTCAAGCCATAATAAACCGGCAATGAAATCTCTCTTTTAAAGTTATCGTAAGCCACCGGATAATCATCCATTTTATAGCCTTCATTTTTATAAAAAGTAAGCAAAGGCAATGGTTTGAAATGCACGTTAACAGCCACCTCATTTTTGCTAATTTCTTCGATAATCGAATTCCTTTGTTCCAAAGTAGCACCTTTAATTCTCAAAGGAAAAAGATGAAAAGAAGACACTTTAGTATCGTTTAAATAAGGAGAAAGTTCAGCCCATGAATGTTTAGATAATTCGGCAGAATAAGCATCAAATATTGTTTTGCGTCTTGGTAAATTCTCGCTGTCGTAACGTTCTAACTCAACCAAACCAACGGCAGCCTGAATATCGGTCATGTTGCATTTGTACCCTGCATTAACCACATCGTATTCCCAAGCACCCGCTTTGGTTTTACTAAGCGCATCTTTATTTTGTCCGTGTAGCGACCACACTCTCAACTGCTCATAAATGGCTTTGTTATCGAAAGGCGCAGGAAAATTTAAGGCGATGGCTCCACCTTCTGCAGTTGTTAAATTCTTTACGGCATGAAAAGAAAACACAGAAACATCGGTTAATGTACCGGCTTTAGTACCATAATATTGTGCACCAAAAGAGTGAGCAGAATCGCTCAACACCAAAATTCTTCCCAATTGTTTTTGTTCCTCAGAACTGGCTTTGAATAATGAAACAATGCTTGATTTTTTTACCAAATTGTTAATCTCATCGTAGTCGCAAGGCAAGCCAGCAAAGTCAACTGGCATAATCACCTTCGTTTTTGAAGTGATGGCCGCTTCAATATTTTTAACGCTTATATTAAAATCATTCGCATTTACATCTACCAAAACAGGTTTGGCTCCGCAGTGCATCACTACATTAGCCGTAGCGCAATAGGTGTAAGCAGGAAGAATTACTTCATCACCAGGTCCAACACCAAACCAACGCAACACCAATTCTAAACCTGCTGTTGCAGAATTTAAACACAAGGTGGTGGGGTTACCGCTATAATCGGCCAATTTGCTTTCAAACTCTTTTGTTTTCGGACCGCTGGTAATCCATCCCGACAATAAAACGGCAGTTACTGCATCGGTTGTTTTTTTATCTACTCTGGGTGGCGAAAAAGGAATCATATCGTATTTTTTAATAAGTGATTGGCAATAGCCTCTCCGGCACTGCCATTGCCATACAAATTAACACTGAAATCACTTTTGGTGTTCAACATTTTTGTAAAAGCATCGACAATCAAGTGTTCATTAGCTCCTGTTAAAACGTTGAATCCGCCTTGTATCAATTCCACCCATTCTGTTTGTTCTCGCAGCGTTACGCATTGCTTCTTAAAGAAGAAAGCCTCCTTTTGCAAACCACCAGAATCGGTCATTACCAAAGTGCAATTTTTTAGTAACTGAATCATATCGAAATAGCCCACAGGATCGATTATAGAAGCATTGAGATTGAGATTGAGATTAGAGATAATCTTGCGTGTTCGAGGATGCAATGGCAACACCACACGCATTTGCTTATTAATTTTATTGAGGGCCTTAACAATGGCTTTTAAATTTTCGGGGTTATCGGTATTTTCTTGACGATGTATCGTAGATAACACGAAATCACCCTTCAGTAAATCTTTATCTAAAGTTGATTTTTCTTCGGCTTTTTGCGCATAAAAAAGGGCCGCATCTTGCATCACATCTCCCGACATCACCACCTGAGACGGAAAATCATCGAAGCCTTCGCGCTTTAAGTTATCCACTGCAGTTTGTGTGGGCGCATACAAAACATCACTTATTCTATCGGTTAAAATTCTGTTAATTTCTTCGGGCATTTGCATATTGAAACTACGTAATCCAGCCTCCACGTGCGCCACTTTAACATGAATTTTCTTTGCTGCTAAAGCACCTGCTAAGGTAGAATTGGTATCGCCGTAAACCATTACCCAATTTGGTTTTTCTTTTATGATTAAACTCTCTATACCTTCCAACCTTCGTCCAGTCATGGCTGCATGACCCAAACTATTTATTTCTAAATTATAGTGCGGCTTAGGAATCTCCATTTCATCGAAAAATATTTGCGACATCTTATCGTCGAAATGCTGGCCAGTATGCACCAAAAGTTCCTCTACTCCATTCATTTTAGAGAATACACGACTAAGCACTGCTGCTTTAACGAATTGCGGACGAGCGCCTATGATGGTAAGAATTTTCATTTGATGTTTTTTTCAAAAATAGGGAAAGGAATTGGGAAAAAAGATTTGAAATTACTGTAATCGTATAAATAAATAGAAAAAAATGCTAATCTCAAATAAAAGGACAACCATGCTAAACTAAGTCCTTTTCATGAATTTTCTTTAGCAAATAGTAAAAAAAATCATTTGCAATTTTATCTCGATTAAACTTCTCTCCCACATACTTTCGAGCATTCTCTTTCATAGATTCAAGACCAACTTTATTTGCTAGAACATTTGTTATCACTTTTGCCAAGGCAACCTCATTTTCAGGTTCGAAGTGCAAAGCGCACTTACCATCTTCAACGAATAAATCACGTGCTTCACCATCAACGCCTAAGATTACTGGAACTTTCATGCTTAGATTTTCAAATATCTTAGAAGGAATAGCTCCCTTAAACAAGTCAAGTTTTTTCAATGGAACAATTGTCATTACACATGACTCAATGATTGCAGGCATTTCTGCTTTTGAAACGGCATCATAAAAATGAACATTGCTTAAATTCATTTCCGATTTCATTTTAAGAAGTATTTCTTTTTCAGGACCACTTCCTACTAAAATAAAATGGGCATTAGTTTGTGATTTCAACTCGTTGGCTGCTTTCAATATCACTTCTAAACCTTGCGCATGACCAATAATTCCTGCGTAAACAAACAAAACATCACTTTCTTTGAATCCATTTTCTTCTTTCCAATTACCGTATTTTTTTTCAGGATCATACAAATTCAAATTGACTCCGTTGGGCAGCCAATACACTTTCTTATTGGGAAACCTGCTTTGAATATCTTTAACGATACCTTGTGTTTGCCCAGTAATAATTGCCGACTTCTTATACAAATGCTCTTCCAAAACAGTTGCCATTTTCAAAAAAGTTTTGTTGGTCACCAAACCCAACTTCTCAGCACTTTCAGGCCACAAGTCACTTACATTGAAAATCATCTTGGCTCCTTTTATTCTACATATAAATCGTGCCGATATTCCTAAAAACAAAGGAGGCGATTCAACAAAAACAACATCGTATTTTTTTAACTTAAAAAGAGCGACTAACATTGAAGAAAATACAAAGGAAAAATAATTCATCAATCTAAAAACAATCGACTTACTTTTACTCACAAAAATCCATGCCCTATAAACTGTAAGTCCATCTATTTTCTCTTTGCTAAACCATTTACCTTTGTAATCCTGATGAATCTCCATCTTAGGATAATTAGGCATTGCAGTGAGCACATCTATTTCAAGTCCCATTTTTTTCCAACGAACAGCATTCTCAAACAATCTATTTTGAGGAGCCCCCACCTCGGGTGGAAAATACTGAGTGAGCATTAACATTTTCATCGTGAAATAAGTTTAGCATTTTTTATATTTTCAATAGGAGCATTGAACAAACAATAGATGAAGATGAAAAGAAAAATTCCTGCTTGTCTTTCCAAAAAGGATTCAAACAATAAACTGATAGTAAACCCCATTAATATTATTCGAAAGTAAAAACCGTGATATAAGAAAAAAGGCAAAAAGAAAATTAAGCAAAACAGCAAAAAACCAATAATACCAAATTCAATTAATACCTGAATAAATTGATTGTGCGCATTATAATTCTCTTCAGCAGCATGTGTCCATCCTTTCGTTAAATAAAACTTAGTTAAGTGCTCTTGAGCATCCCCTTTTGTTGCGCCAAACAACCAAATATCCGATAACACTTCTGGATAGCTTTTAATTAAATTCATTCTAAAATTAGTTCCCGACATATCTCCATCAGGATGAGGAGAAACTAAAGCCACATACATTTCTTTGAAGCGCTGTCCGGCAGGAAATCTCATTAAAACAAAGAAAGAAATAGCGACAATCCCCAAAAAAGAAGCTAACTGTAAAAAACGAGTCTTAAAATACAATTGATAGGCATACAGCAAACAGCCCAGAAGCAGCGAAATTTGAGCCGATCTGCTTTGAACCAATAATATGTGTAAAATTAAAAACAATCCTATCAGCAGAATAACTATTGATTTCTTAGTAATAGCAAAAGAATAATCTTGCATCTTTTTCATGCAAAGAACAACTACAATAAAAGAGCATAAACCTAAATAAGTAGGATGCAAAGATGTTGTAAAAGCTGTGTAAACTGGAAATTCACCTGTTTCGGAGTATATTAAAATACCTCTAAAATCTAATAATAAAAGCAAAATAATCAAGCCAAGCGAGAATGATTTCAATAAAGCGGCCTTATTTTTTCTAAAAAATAGAGGATTAGAAAAATAGGTATAACAAACCAAGATAAAGCTCAATTTATACTCTAATGCTTTCAATGCTATCGCCACATTTTTTGAGGTAAAAACAGAAACAACATACAGTAAATAAAAGACAAAAACAGTAATAGACAACCAATTTTTAAATGGGCGAAATGATTGAAAACCATCTTGAAAAAAACAAAGTACAAAACACAATCCAATAGCATATGACACCAAATTCAATTTTGATAAAGCTGGTGAAATAAACTCAGGAATAGATCCATTCCAGGATAATAAAAAAAACGAAAATATGCTTAGCGATAAAAAAAGTTGATATTTTATTGAATGCCACTTCATTTATTATCTTTTTTCCAACTGAGAGTAAAAATCAATCAATACACTAACCTCAGAATCCCAAGAATATTCTTTGTAGGCTAAAACCTTATTTAATTCTCCCATTTTTTTCAAAAGGACTTTGTCATTTTTCAAATGCTCAATAGTTGCCGCGATCTGATTTATATTCGTAGGATCTACATAAAGAGAAGAATCCTTAAAAAATTCTTTCCAATAAGGAAAATCAGACATAATCATAGGTTTTCCACAGGCCATATATTCAAATGGCTTGGTAGCCAATGTTTTTAAATGATTGGGTAAAGGCAAAAATGTAACAACCCCAACATCTGCATAAGAGATAAACTTAAATATTTCGAAAGGTTGAACTACACCTAAATATCTTACCTTTCGCCATCCAATTAACGCTTTACATTCACACTCGATCAACTTATCTTCAAAAGGACCTAACAACCACAACTCACAATCTTTCACTCTGTCTACTGCCTGTATCAACTCTTTTACTCCTCTTATTGAGGTGATGCCGCCCACAAAAATTAGGGAGAAATTTTCTTTAACAAAATTTGGTTTATCAGCAGTGTTCAAAGAAGGCAGAATTGGTACATTTCGCAGTGTGATGGGTCTAAAGCGCCCTAAACTTTCCGAGATGTCGGGCCGCGCTGTTACTATCTTATTAAAAAACGTGAAGGCAAATTGCTCCATTAGCATCATCGCCTTAGAAAGAAGTACCTTTTGAATTTTAGATTTAATATAAGGCTTAGATAAAATCGAGGCTGGATTATTTTCATGCACATCAAACACAACTTTCTTGCCCTTTAATCGAAGTATTAAGCCCGCAATCATTAATTCAGGATCATGCAAATGATAAACATCTGCATTTACATCTTTAGCCCTTCTAAGCACTCCAGCAATCGACATCTTAAGCATTCTCGATATTCTACCACCTTTTCTCTTTAAGTGAAATATATTAACTCCTTCGAATTCAAAATCCCTTTCACCGGGAGCGATAAGACAAACATTGAATCCAGCTTTTTTTAAAGAGATAACTTCTTTGTAAAAAATCCTATTGTCGTTGAAATTATGTACCGATGTAACATGACAAATCTTCATACTAATTACTTTATCAATGAATCATACAATTCAAAAAACTTCATCCTATTCACTACTTTAGTCCCGTTTTCTTCAATCATTTTCTTGTTAATCGCTATCGCTTTTTCTGCCTGCACATTTAGTGCAGCAGAAAAAAAATCTTGTCGAATATCACTCACTACAACTCCATTAATTTGATCATTTATCCATTCTTTATTCGCCGGTAAATCAGATACTACAGGAATGCACTCGCTTGCCATTGCCTCCAAAAGACTAATGGCTGTTGCATCGCTTTCGGGAATCGAAACATATATTTTAGCTTTTGCATAATATTCAGCGTTCTTCTCTTTATTAACCCAACCAGCAAACTCAACTTTATCTTCAATCCCTAAGGTTTTAACCAAAGTTCTTAATTCTTCAGTTTCGGCTCCTGTAGCGGCAATAATTAATTTGTAATAATTTCCCTGATCTGTTTTAGAGAATAAGTTAAATGATTTTATTACCTGATCTATTCTATACAAAGGGAAATGTAATCTGTTCGAGTATATAATATTCTCTTTAGGTAATTGCTGAGGATCTATTCCAATACCGAAATTAGCAATAAGAATCTTTAATTTTAAAGAAGGAAACAAGCGGCGCATTTCTTCTGCCATGAAAACAGAATCAGAAGTAAATGCTGTGCCTCTCTTCAAAACATATTGCACCATTCTTTTCAATAGAAAGCCTCGCTTAGGGGCAACCAAGATATCACTTCCCCACGCTGTTACCACAATCGGTATGTGAAAACCCGATAAAGCTCTAATAGTGTAATAGGAATAAGCATTAGCCTGATGCACATGTACTATATCCGGTTTAAATTTCTTTACAATTCCTTTAATTCTCCTAGGTATCTGAAAATGATTAGTCAACTTTATCAAAGAAAAATCCAGAAGTTCATAATGCACATCTTCCTGCTCAATTTTAGTATTAGTAACCACCAAAATTTCAGAAAAATATTCTTTCACTAAATGATAATAATTCATCAAATGAGCCATATTGGATGAAACTAATAAAAGTTTAGGCTTCATGACTCAAGTTTTTATAATTAAAAAATATAGCTACAACTAGCGCATAAATCATGATTAATCTAGAGTCATTAAACGGCATATTAGTAAATGATGAAATCATAAATACTAAAGTAATTAAAAACAATACAATATTTTGTTTGTTCTTAAAGGCCAAATACGACATATTCAAAACATAAAATCCAATAATTAAAAACAAAATTAAGCCAACAAAACCATATCTATAGGCATACAAAACGTACTGACTCTCGGCATAAATATTATTAGAGTAAAAAAAATCTTTATTAGGCGAATGACCAAGAACTGGTTTTTCCTTGATATTGTCCCATAGCATTCCCCAAACCTCCATTCTCCCTTTTATTGATTTGGATTTCCAAGCCTCGCCGCTAAGTGTGGTTAAATAATTTTGCTTGCTCTCTTTCTGCGACCAGAAAATATCACCTACAAAAACCAACATACCTAAAAGAAAATAAACAACCGCACGTTTTGCAAATAGTATCCAGTTTCTATCTGCAGTCCAAATTATGAAAAGAACACAAACAGCAAGTGCAATTAAGCTCGTTCTCGACTGACATGCAAAAAAAGCCAAAACAGCGCTAAAATGAAATAAATCAACCAACTTAAATGTGTTTTTGGAGGGCTGGAAATAAAACATAAAAAACAAAAATAAAACAGAATTTGTGTTTGGATTTCCCAATGTTCCTAAAAGCCTTTTAGTATCAGTCTCTCCAACAGAATTTAAACCAAAAGTTTTCCATTGAACTTCCGCACTGTAATAAGACATGAAATGCTCATTAAAACCTAACACATCAAAGTAATGTAACAAGTTAAAAAGTAGCACACCAACAAAAGAAACTTTTACAATTTGCTCTAAATTAGCTGCCGAACCCAGAGTGCTGAGAAATAGCACAAAAAATAAGAATTTAAATAACTTATATAATTCAAACAAATCTTGCAAAACAAAAAATCGTTCATTAACGATTAAGGAAATTAGCATTATCAGTCCGAATAATAACCATAAAACATAAAATTTCACATTAGAAAACCAAAGCACTTTAGAGCGGTTGTAAAACAATAAAACAAAGGCTGGCATGAGAAGTAAATCGCTAATTTGCAACGTAGGAAAAGAAGAATTAATCATAACCTCGGGCAGAAGTAAAGTGGAGAAAACGAACAATCCAATAATTAAAGAAATAATATACCCACACTTAATTTGTGAAGTTTTTGCTAATTGCTCCATTGCTTATAATTCTCCAACAGTTCAGGATATTTCTCTAAATATTCTTTATCTAAATTTCTTGTATCACCTTTAATCTCAGCAGGATTACCAGCAATGATAGCAAAATCGGGAAACTCGCCTTGCACGTAAGAATAAGCAGCAACAATGCTTCCCTTGCCTATTTTGGTGTTGGGCATAATTACACTGTGCGGGCCAACAAAAGTATATTTTCCTATTTCTACTTTACCTTTTACATAAGCATGCATGTTCTGTGCAGCATAATTAGCACCATACAAACGAATAGATTGATGACTAGAATGCGTGGTAATAGAAACAAAAGAAGTAATCTGACATCCTTCTCCTATCGACAAACCGTTGCTCGCCTCTAAATAATTATGATGACCTATAAATACATTATCCTCTATTAGCAAACATTCTGGATGATCAATGAAAGTGGTATTAGAAATGCGTGTTTTCTTCAAGAAAACGCCATCAAATCGTTTAAACCCACCAATCATGGTAGGTTTAAATAACTTATTCATCCAAAATAATAGTTTCCTTCTAATCATTTCAATATCTAATCCCTTCAATAAAACGCTGAATATTATCTACTGTATTTATCCAAATTGCCTTTCTCCAGTGACGCGGATGGCTAAGCAAATATATACGTATTTTCCCTTCATCAATTAATTGCAAGGGATTTTGTGGTTTATAAAAACATGGATAGATGGTATCTGATAATATATTTTGGTAATTCTTTAGCAAAATATCATCGTAACATTCAAAATCAATATCTAATTCCTGCAGCAAAGATTTATTAACAAATGAATGATTAGGCAAACCTAACTTGCGGTTAACAAAATCACCATGAGAGGCAATGCTATTTATTTTAAATCCGCAGCGCTTCTCCAAATCAATAAAGTTCTCTTTAAATAAGGCACGTATTGCTTCATAATTTTCTTTTACCTTGTCTACCGATTTCATTCGGTGCTTTTTGCAAAAGTCTGAAAGCTCTTCATAATGATATCCCACTTCACTTCCGTAATTATGTATCTCTTTCATCAATTCAATGTCGAATGTTGAGCGACGAAAATACCAAGAGGACTTTACCCCATTCTTTTTCTCTATTTCAAACATTGCTCTGGCAGTCGACACATCGGTATCAATGTCATGACGGTGAATAAAATACTTTTGTTCTGCGCTCAGCTCCCCTTTTTGAATAAGGCTGTAAAAATGAGAAATGGTTACATGCAGGTAACCGTTTGTATTCGCCTCTTGAAGCAAAGAATCGTATTCCTTCAATCTTGATGGAAGTAAATAATCGGAATATATTCTGTTGAAAATGGCCATCTTATTTTATTTTCCATACAACTTTATATGGTTTAAAACCACATCTTTTCTTAAACAACTTCAAGCCATCAGATGCACCAAAAAAAGTATCATACATAGCGTATTTTACCTCAGAATAGTACTTAATACAATGTTGAACAGCTGACGTCATTAACAAGTAAACCACACCAAAATCTAAATGATTAGCATGGCCCATAACTCTATTTAACAGCAACAATTCTCCGCTCTTAACAAACCAAACATAAGCTACCAAATCATCACCTTTAAATATGCCGAAATACACATTTTGATTGTTAATTGGGTACACCAAATCACGTTTTTTATAAGCTGAATCCATTTCTCTGCCTTGTCGAGAATTACTGCTATTATTGATATCATAAATAGCATCAGAGTATTTTACAGGATCAATCTCTGAAAAAACATATCCCGATTTTATAGCCTTTCTAGAAAAATAAGCAGCTGAATTTTTACCATTTACCGATTTTAAATAACCCTCTTCATTAGTAAAATCAGTGGTTTTAATAATAGCCACTCCAACGGTTTTGTTTCTAATAATTAAATATCTGGGGTGACGTGAATTGAAGTATTTATATATTCTTTTTCCTTCCTCCGAAGAATCAAAAAAGATCGTGAGTTTATCTAAACCAATAATTTCTTTCGATATACTAATTATTTTTTTGAACTTCATTGTTAAGTGGAATATAATAATACCAGATAAGTGCGAAGATAAGCAATGAAGAACAAAAGGCACTAATGATGATAAATGAAAGTTTATAATCGTTTAACATCCCACCTAATATCAAAGCAGAAAAACGAACTACAATATCTATTATAGTAATATAGAACGCCTGAGCTTGCTTGCCATATACTAGTGGTACACATGAAATTGGCGCAATAATGAAGTTTATAAAAATCCATGGGATTAGTATTTGAGCTATCTCACCCGATAAAAGCCATTTTTCACCAAAAACAAAAGCAAATATTTCGGGAGTAAACAAAAATAAAGGCAAGAAGAAAGGAAAGCCTATTAAAAACATTTTCTTGTACATACTGAGAATAAAGGGACGAACATTCTCATGATTGTTTTTCATTTGTGATAATTTCTGATAGCTTACTTGATAAAAAGCTGAACCAATCAAACCTACAGGAGCCTTTAACAATCGGAAAGCATGGGCATAAAACGCAACAATTGGAGAAAGAAAGTAATACGACAACACAAACACAACACCATTGTCTTGAATAGAATCAACCAAAGCGTGTGGTGCATTAACCATGGGGAATTTCTTATACTCAATCCCCCTCTCTTTAAGATGAGAAAAGCGAAGGCTACCAATATCTCGTAAAAAATTTAACAAATGCTTATGCGACATAATTAAAACGCCTAAAAGCTGTCCTAAAACAAACCCCAAAATCAAACCGCTAAAAGCATAACCCAACCAACCAAAAAACAAACTCATAGCGGCATTCAACAAAGCCATACCAACTCTTCCTGCCGAGTTTAAATAGAATGTTTTTTGACGAGACGACCAATAATTAAAAGCCGCATACAAGCCCGATAACAAAACTGCTAGCGGAGCGAGGTAAAACCAATTGGTAAAATAGCTTTCGGGATCATTCGAAAAAAAGAAGTCATAGGCAATAATGACCAAGAGGGTAACTACAAAAGACAATAAAGAAAACAAGACGCAAAGAAACAAAAGCTCCTCTGCATGCGAATCACTTCTAGGTAATACAATGGCCATTTCGTATCGGCCTGCAGCTACAACACCTATAATTGAAACAATAGCAGAAAACTGAGCGAAAACAGCAAAATCCTCGGGAGTGAACAAACGTGTTAAAACAGGTGAAATCAATAAAGTTATAGCTTGAGCAATGGCGGTTCCAGACACTAGAACAGCTACATTTTTGAAGAGTTCTGATTTACCTAAATATCTCTTGAATATACCCATATACAAAAATAGCCTTCGAAAAGGCTATTTATTGATTTATTTGTAAAAACTATTTTGCATACCCCACAGCCCTTACCTCTCTAATCACAGTTACTTTAACCTGACCAGGATAAGTCATATCTGTTTGAATTTGTTGTGAAATATCGAAAGCTAATTTTTCCGCATCTTTATCACTTACCTTTTCACTTTCTACCACTACACGTAATTCTCTACCTGCTTGAATAGCGTATGTTTTTTGTACACCTGGGTAAGAAAGCGCTAAGCCTTCTAACTCGTGGATACGTTTGATGTATGATTCTAAGATTTCGCGACGTGCACCCGGACGAGCACCTGAAATAGCATCACATACCTGAATAATTGGAGAGATCATTGAAGTCATTTCAATTTCATCGTGATGGGCACCGATGGCATTGCAAACTTCGGGGCGTTCTTTAAACTTAACAGCGATGTTCATACCCAAAATAGCATGCGGTAATTCTGGCTCTTCATCAGGCACCTTACCTATATCGTGCAACAATCCGGCTCTCTTAGCAATCTTAGGATCTAAGCCTAATTCGGCCGCCATGATAGCACACATATTTGCTACCTCTCTACTGTGTTGCAACAAATTTTGGCCGTAAGAAGAACGATATTTCATCCTACCTACCATTCTAATCAATTCAGGATGCAAACCATGAATACCTAAATCGATTGCTGTTCTTTTACCTATCTCTACAATCTCGTCTTCTAAACTTTTCTTCACTTTAGAAACCACCTCTTCAATACGAGCGGGGTGAATTCTACCGTCTGTCACCAACTGATGTAAAGCCAAACGCGCCAACTCTCTTCTCACTGGGTCGAAACAAGAAAGGATAATTGCCTCAGGGGTATCATCTACAATGATTTCAACGCCAGTTGCTGCTTCTAAAGCACGAATATTTCTACCTTCTCTACCAATGATTCTACCTTTAATTTCGTCTGATTCGATATGAAAAACAGAAACAGCATTGTCAATTGCTACCTCAGTAGACATACGCTGAATCGTTTGAATAATAATCTTTTTAGCTTCTTTGTTAGCCGTGATTTTAGCCTCTTCAATGCTCGTTTGAATAAACTCCATCGCATTGGTTTTAGCCTCATTTTTCAAAGCATCTACCAATTGTTCTTTGGCTTTCTCGGCAGTGATACCAGCCATGGCTTCCAATTGCTCCACCTGACGCTTATGCAATTTATCAACATCGCCTTCTTTCTTTTTTAGCAACTCTAACTGAGAAGTTAATTTCTCTCTGCCTACCTCAACATCTTTCTCTAACTTCTTTACTTCGTTTTGTTTCTGATTTAAAGTATTCTCCTTTTGGTTTAAAGAATTCTCTTTTTGCTGCGCCTTTTGGTTTCTTTCATTGATTGCCTTTTCGTGTTCAGTTTTCAACTGAAAGAACTTTTCCTTGGCTTGTAAAAGCTTATCGGCTTTAATTCTTTCGCCTTCTTTCTCGGCATTTTCAATGATAGATTTAGCTTTACCATTGTTGCTTTTATTGATGAGAACGTAGCTTACCCCAGCTCCTGCTGCGGCTCCTACAACTCCTAATATTATACTTACTGCTTCCATATTTACTTATTTATAAAAAAAATGCACCAAACCGTCAATCGGCTGACTGACTAGATTGGTGCGAATATACTTAATAGTTGTTCAATGTTGAAAGTTCAATGTTCAAAGTTAGCTAACATTGAACTTTGAACACGAAACATTGAACTATTTCTTGTCTTACTTATCTTTCAGATAGTCGGAAACAAACTTCTCCAATTCCTCCAATTTCTCCGCTACAGAATCATCTTCAACGGTAGGTTTTGCTTCTAGCTTCAACTTCTCTACTACAAACTGCAAAGCACACATGGCCAATACATCTTGCTTGTCTTTCACCGCATAAGCTTGTTCAAATTCCTTAATCTTTTGTTCTATTAATTTCGCCGCTTTTCGCACCAAATCTTGCTCATCCCCCGATATTTTCATGGGATAATCTCTATTGGCGATGTTTACTTTAATAGATACAGCTGACATTTTTAACCATTTGTAAGAGCAATACACTTATCAATTTCACGCACCAACTCATTTATTTTAAGTTTCAACTCATTCTTTCCAATTTCATCGTTGGATAAGCTTTTTGCCAAACTTAAAATCTTCACTTTCTCTTCAAGTTCGAGTTTCTTTTTGGTTGATTGTTTCAACTCATCACGCAAGGCTTCATTTTCCTCTTTGAATCGTTTTACATCATCGCCATTCTTTTTATTGAGAATAATCAATTTCTCCACCTTTGAGTGTAAACTAGTTATTGTCAATGAAATACTTTTGGCCATACCTCTTTCTTGATGCTCACAAATCTAATCTTGCTAAGGCAATTAAACAAATTATTGGGGAATTAATACGTAAAAACCTATAAATAAGAACATTATACATCATTCGTAGGGGCGAGCTGCGCTCGCCCGAAATTCAATAACACCATCACTCGGGCGAGCTGAGCTTAGTCATGGTCGGAAGAAATTGTACTGCATCTGTGTTGATGGAATTAAGCCTAGAGTCACTAACTCCACTTCTCTCCGTCAGCTGACGGAGAGAGTGTGTAAAGCTATGAGGGCAAAGGCAAGAGGGATTTTTCTCCTCCATACTTTGCTAATATTTATATTATTAATAGAGTTGTTGGTGTAAAAACAAAATAGGAAATCCCTCTTGCCCCAACACAAGCAATTTCGCGCTCTCCCTTTTATAAAGGGAGAAGTGAAGTTAGTGATCCATTCGTAAAGATAATAATCAAAAAAAAACGAATTATTTTTCTTCCGACCATGACTAAGCTAAGCTCGCCCCTACAGAATTCGGTGAATAATTTTTAGTGTTACACAAAAACTATTACTTAAATTCGCCACTTAAATTTTTGCGTCATGGTAATTAAAACAAAGAAATATCAATTACAACAAGGTAAATATATAAGTGTGGCCATGGGCATGTTGTTGAGAAAAGAATGGTGGTACGGGGTCGGTCCGCTAGCCATTATTTCGTTAGCATTTATTACCAATTACTTCTGGACTTTCCTCATCATCGGACTCCTAGTAGCTATTGTTTACTTATTGTTTTGGATGATTCAGTTTGCTGGATTAACCCAACACGAGATGGGCAAAATGATGTTTTACAATGTTTTCTATGAAATTGACGGCAAGCAAATTTTAATGAAATTCGATGCGCAACGCGGTATGCCTCTTGACTGGAAAATGCTGAAGAAAGTGGTTAAAACCAAAGATGCTTATATCTTCTCTTTCTCTAAAGCGCAATTCTTTTATTTGCCTTTCGACATCTTTAGAACAGAGAACGACATTAAGTTTTTAGAGGCTATTTTGCAAAGAAAGAACCTTCTTTAATCTTTCATTTTGTCGATAAAAGACAATAAATCGATTGGCTACCTGCTCGCCATTTCGGCGGCAGTCATCTTTTCTTCAAAAGCAGTATTTGTTAAACTTGCTTACAGCTACAATGCCGATACAATCTCTGTTTTGGTGCTAAGAATGGGCTTTGCACTTCCTATTTATATTTTCATTCATCTATACAGAAGCAAAGCCGAAGATAAAATTAACATCTCTAAAAAAGATTGGCTCATTATGATAGCCATGGGAATTATTGGTTATTACCTCTCTAGCTATCTCGATTTCTTGGGTTTACAATACATCTCCGCCAACCTCGAAAGACTTCTTCTTTTTATTTACCCCACACTTACTACCATTTTAGCGGCAATAGTTCTAAAACAGAAAATAACCATGCGCAAATGGTTGGCCATTGCAGTTTGTTATGCTGGTATCTTCATTTCGTTTTACAAACACAATAGCGCCGATGATTCTAAAGATATGTGGTTAGGCGTTTTCTTGGTGTTTATGAGCGCTCTAACCTACTCTTTATATTTAATAGGTAGCGATAATTTGATTCCTAAATATGGAGCAGCACGCTTTACCACCTACATCATGATTGTTTCGTGCATTGTAGTATTGATTCACTTTTTCGCACAAATGCCTGCTAAGTTTTTTGATTTTGAATGGCAGGTATATGCTCTCGGACTCACTCTCGCCGTTTTCTGTACCGTTTTACCGACTTACATGGTAGGCGAAGCTATTAAACGTTTGGGCGCTTCTACTACTTCTATTCTTTCGTCAGCTGGTCCGGTTTCAGTAATTTTTCTGTCCATGTTTGTCTTAGGAGAAAGCGTTACTGTTTTTCATTTAATAGGAACGGCGGTAGTAATTTTTGGCATATCGTTAATAAAATAAGACCTAATCATTTAACAATTTCTTAAGAATTTAATTCCTCTGTTGAGGCAACTATTCTATTCTTTTGTGTCTAATTACTAAACGAAAGCATTTAACGAGCCGAGGGTCACAAAAAAAAGTTTAGGCGAAGCACTGGAGACATAAGGCTCACAACAAAGAAAGTCCTTTCAAGAAATTGAAGGGACTTCTACTGTAAACTCTTTTCCATCCACAGCGAATTTCACATTAGAAAATACAGGCGAGGCTTCATCGATAAAAGGCTGTAGGTCGATGTATCGCGCCGAAAAATGTCCGAGAATCAATTTACCCACCTTTGCCTTAGCCGCAAATTCGGCAGCTTGCAAAGCTGTAGAATGGTAGGTTTTGTTGGCTCTATCAAGCAACTCATGCAAGAAGGTCGCTTCGTGGTACAATAAATCTACTTCTTTCACTACCTCTGGCACTTCCTTCAACACTTTTGTATCTGATAAATAAGCGAAAGAATAGGTTTTGGGCGGATTTTCGGTGAGTTCTGAATTCTTAATCACCTTGCCTTTATCGGTAACAAAATCCTCTCCTTGCTTAATTTTATTGCGCATGTAAATAGGAATATTGTACAAGGGAATTTTAGACGGAATCAACTTTCTATCTTTTTTCTTCTCTTTAAAAACGAAGCCAGCACAATCGATTTTATGATTTAATGGAACAGTATGCACTTCTATTTCTTTGGTTTCATAAATGAGTGCAGACACCTTTGTATCTACTTCAATTACTTTTAAATCATAGCACAAATAGGTTCCTGAAGCTTTTAACTGCACATCAATAATCTCTTTCATTCCCTTTGGGGCGTAAACCTCTAAAGGTCTTTCTCTGCCCAATAAACCTTGAGTAGAAAGCAAACCAAACAGGCCTAAAAAATGATCGGCATGCAGGTGTGAAATAAAAATTTGATTGATTCTTTGAATGGATTCTTTAAACTTTCTGAGCTGTAATTGTGTTCCTTCACCGCAATCTACCAGATAAGAGGCATTCTCTGCTTTTACCAATATACCAGCGGGATTTCTACTCAAACAAGGAGTAGCCGAACCGGAGCCAAGAATGAGAATAGAAATCAATTAGTAAAGTCCTTTTGATATTTTAAAAGTCTCTTGTTTACCGTTCAATTGAAATGTTACGATGTAAATACCTGATTCTAGATTAGCGGTGCTAATAGAAGTACTTTCACCTTTTACAATTTGATAAGTAGCATTTCTTACTTCACTACCTAAAACATCGTAAATCCTAACGCTCAACTTACCTGTAGATAAGTTGTTGAACAAAATTTCATTTTCTTTCTTAACGTATGCAAAAGCTGAACCTTGATTGACTGCTACACTATTACCTGCAACTACATTAAAATTCAAAGGAGCATTGACAGGCATAGGCCACGTACCAGCAAAGGGACCTGTAAGAACATTACCTGTTATGGTTAATGCCGCATTCAAATTATACGATGAAACTTGATTACTTTGTGCTGTACCAGTTATAGTTAAACAACCCACAGATCCACCGCTGTAAGTGCAGTTAGAAACATTACAAGTGGAAATAAAACCAGAAGGTAAATTTGTTAAACTCGTTAACTGAGCACTTACCACCTCAGCATAATAGGTTAGGTATGTAGTGTCACTAGGTATCTTAAATTGCACTACTTGTGAGTATGGCACACCAGCCACTGCATCTGGTAAAGTTGAAGGGTAAAAACCTGTAGATGTTATACTGCTGTTAGGTGTGCATTGTGCAACAACAATATTTGAAATAAATACACTTAAAACAAATAAGTAAATTATCTTTTTCATATGCTAGGGTTTTAAACGATGTTACTAAAGTCCTTTCTCTACTTCATTCATGAACAAAAAATCTACCGCCTCAGGCATAGTAGGCGTTATGTTCAAAATAGTATCTAACTGAGAAATAGAAACCAATTTTTTTACTGAATCTTTCAAGCCAGTTAAAACAAAAGTACCATTAACATTTTTACACAAACGGTTAGCCACCAAAATTGAGCTTAAACCAGATGAATCACAATATCTTGTTTCCGATAAATCAATGATAATATTTTTAGCACCGTTAGCGTTTAGCATTACCAACTCCGACTTCAATGCAGGAGCCACAGTGGTATCTAATTTCTCAACGTGTAGTTTAATCGCTGTAAATTTTTCTTGTTTATCAATTGTAAAGTTCATGATAGATGATTTAATTGTGGACCTTAAACAAATATATGTAAAATAATTAATTTGAAAAAAGTGATTTTCGTTTCCTTGCTATCTCTTAATTTTACTTGCCAAAAGATAAAGCACCGCCATTCTCACAGCAACACCGTTTTCCACTTGATCTAGAATGATAGAATTCTTAGAGTCGGCCACATCTGAGGAAAGCTCTACACCTCTGTTTATCGGTCCAGGATGCATGATTACTATTTCCTTCTTCAACCGCTGCAATTTCTCTTTGGTGAGTCCGTATTGCATCACATATTCTCTTGTAGACGGAAAAAACTTAGTGTCCATTCTTTCAAACTGAATACGCAACATATTGGCTACATCGCACCATTTTAAGGCTTTCAATAAATCGTGTTCAATAATCACACCCAATTCAGAAATATACTTAGGCATTAATGTAGTGGGTCCACACAACATCACCTCTGCCCCTAATTTTTTCAAGCAAAAAATATTTGAAAGAGCTACCCGTGAATGCAAAATATCACCCACTATCACTATTTTTTTCCCTTTTACAGCACCTAATTTCTCTCTTATAGAATAAGCGTCTAACAATGCTTGTGTGGGATGCTCGTGTGCCCCGTCTCCAGCATTAACAATAACTGAATTTACATTTTCAGATAAGAATTTAGCTGCTCCGGCACTGGCATGACGCATCACCACCATATCCACCTTCATTGCCAAGATATTGTTTACTGTATCAATTAAGGTCTCCCCCTTTTTTACAGATGAACCACTTGCAGAAAAATTCACTGTATCTGCCGAAAGTCGTTTTTCAGCCAATTCGAAAGACAATTTAGTTCTTGTTGAGTTTTCAAAGAATAGATTGGCAACAGTAATATCTCTTAGGGAAGGAACCTTTTTGATGGGGCGATTGATAACATCTTTGAAATTATCGGCAGTAGAAAATATCAATTCAATATCTTCTTTTTTTAAATCTTTAATGCCTAAAAGGTGGTTTACACTTAATTGATCCATCACTTTTCTTTATCTGTTGAAAACATTAATACCTTATCTTCGCCTTCTGTTTTTGCCCATTCTACTGATACACGCTGTGAATCTATTGAATCCACACTTCTACCCACATAAGTAGCCTCAATAGGTAAATTGCGGGTAAATCTTCTATCCACGAAAACGAGCAATTCTACCGATGAAGGACGACCATACCCCAACATGGCATCCATTGCCGCACGAATGGTTCTTCCTGTATACAAAACATCATCTACCAACACCACCTTTTTGTTTTCAATTTGAAAATTTATCTCTGTAGCTCTCGCCGTTAGTGGTTTTTCTGTGCGACGAAAATCATCTCTAAAGAAAGTGATATCTAATTTACCAAGAGGCACTTCAATCTTGGCGATGTTTTTTAATTCTTGTTGTATACGCTCTCCTAATATTGATCCTCTTGGCTGAACACCAATGATCACTGTGTTTGAAAAATCATCATGCTGCTCAATTAACTGATAACACAATCTTTTCAAGGTTAATTTGAAGGCTTTGCTATTGATGATTACTTTGGGTTGCATGGTGACTAAATTATAAAAAAAACCCTTCGCTTTCACGAAGGGCCTAATTTTTAAACATAGAAAATACTTACCCCTAAGTAGTTTCTGCCTGCAAATCCATTATTGTCTCCAACACTGTTGAGCTAATGAAAATTGTATATTTCATTCTCAAATAGCGCTGCAAAGCCAAAATAGATTTCTTTCTTTTTTTCGTTTGTGCAATAGTTGAAGGAACAATCATTCTATTCCCTGAAAGCATAAAAAGGTTGTTTTGTTTACAAAAAGATAGCAATTAATTGAAGCAGTTGCATTTGAGAAATGAGCAACTTAGGGGTGCACAACCAAAATTTTCTTGATGAAACGCTGATTATCGCTGTTGATAACTTCAAGGAAATAAATTCCAGCAGACATAGATTCTACTGGGATACCCGCACTTTTTAGCTTCTCTAATTTTTGATTCAAAATGATTTTACCTTCCACATTACGTAAAACATATTGAAGCATTGGCTTCTCACTTTCTAAACTAAACATTTGATGGGCTGGATTTGGATAAACGATAACTGAAGGATAACTCACTATATCTTTTTGAGTAGGAGAATCTTCGGTAAGTCTAAATACATCTAAACCCAATTCCATCGCATTGTATGGCCAAACATCTACAGCCGAAATTTGAAGTTGATAATCCTTAGACGACAAATGATACGCGCTTAAATCATAGTATTTAAAAAACCACTCTGCCTTGTGCGCATAAACCGACCCAACAATTGTATCAAGATAAATCACCTCATTGTTGTTTCGCAGAGAAATAAAAGCCGAATCATTAGCAAAACCCCATTTATCTACATCTTGAAACCACAAATAAAAACTTATAAATGGATGAGCATATGAACTCAAGTCGATAAGTGGAGATCGTAATTCACTTTTAATTCCTTCAACTTTGTTAAATGACGGATCGGGATTTTTTGAATTACCCGTTACCATTGCATATCCGCTGCAATCAACGCTAACATCACTTGAAGGATTAACAAGAATTTCATCGTAATTTGTTCCAAAAGGAATATCCCTCACCCACATTCCTTTGTTCACATCTCCCGTTGTTGTCCATAAATAATCAAAAGTAAAATCATCGTAAACTCCGGCTAACAAAACATGCACCGATGTATCGGCAAAATCAGCTCTTGTTTTTTCATTGCAAGTATTAGCATACATCCACTTACCTGCACTAATTTTGAAGTTGGTGCCTGTGAGGCTCCCTGAGGCTATTCCATTATTATTGGAGTTTAATAACCAAGACCCCTCTTCGCTTTCTATCAATATTTTCGCCGCAAATATGGGTTTACTGTCCTTATCTAAAACCTTAAAAAATGCTGTAAAAGTGGATTTAGGACGCATTACAACATTTGCAATTTGAGTGCTCGAAGTCAATAAATTAACCACCACCGAAGTATCGTAGTAACCTGTCTTTGAAAAATGAAAGGTTGTGCTTCCTGCTTTGCCTAATCCAGAATTATAGACTCCCGAAATATTTGTATAATCGGATACTTCTTCACCTTGAACATTTACCAGAACGTTGTAAAGCGGAGCGCTAGAAATGGCATCTTTTACCGTTCCTGAAACATACGATGCCCTCTGGTAATTTGCAGAAAAGACAAATAAACCTTGCTGTATATCTGAAGCCAAAACAATACCCGATGCAAAATAAGGATATACACCCCAAACACCTTTGATAAAATAACCAGAATCACTGGGTGTTGTATCGTAAAATCCAACTTCCACTAAATTTTGAGGATCATGAGCGTCGACTATATTAATCCCTTCTAAATAATAAGAATTTACCAAATAACCATTCGACATATGCGTATTGTGCACCATAGGGAAATGTGTGTGCTCTCTTTGAAAGCGATCTAACTCTACAATATTGTTAAAATCAGAAATGTCATAAGACGCCACAAAAGAACCTGTTTTTTCATCTGTTGCATATAAGTAATGTGCATCTTGCGAGAGGGCAATGTTGTGGGGGAATTTAAGGGGTGTTTCAAATGTAGTAATAAGCTGCGGATGGGCTTTGTCACTAATATTGTAAATACCAATAAAACCAGTCATGATATGCGCTAAAAACATGGTATCACCCGCAACAATTCCATCGTGCGTGTAATACAAACCTGTACTACCTACTTCTACCGGATTCATTGGATTGGTATGAATATCTAATATAATGGTTTCTTGATTTCTATTTGTTCCAAAAAGGTAACAAAAACCCTTAGTATCAATAGCCAAGGAATGGGCTCGCGTACATGTTCCTGTGGTATTTGTAAAAGTTTTATATACATAATTCAAGCTTGTAGACAAGGGCAATGGCGACAAATCAACAATAAGTAACCCATCTCCCGATTCACTGCTCACATAAGCATAATCTCCTAAAGTTTTGATCTCCCTCCAAATATTTCTTTTTCCTGGTATTTTAGCAATTTCAACAGGATTACTCGGATTCGCTAAACTTACCACCGACAAGCCATCTTCTGCTCCCACCAAGGCATACTCAACATTGGTTTCATCGGTATACCCCCACACATTACTTAATGTATAGGCATAAGGCAATTTAGCCAACAACGAAATATTATGCTGTGCAAATAGAGACAGAGAAAATAGAAAAAGTAGAATTATTAAGATTTTTCTCATGCAGTGAAATTACACATTTAGAAAAGTATAATCAAAAAAAATCCTTCGTTTGTTAACGAAGGATTTCTTTGTATTGAAATAAAAGAATTATTTTTTCTTTTTAGCAACAACTTTACCAGCTGGAACTTTTGCTGTTTTAACAGTTTTGATAATTCTAGCTGCAACTTTATAAGGATCTGCAGCAGAGTTTGGTCTTCTGTCTTCCAACCAACCTTTCCAGCCGTTTTCAACTGTTGCAATTGGAATACGGATAGAAGCACCTCTATCTGAAATACCGTAAGAGAATTTATCGATAGATTGTGTTTCGTGTTTACCTGTTAATCTTAAGTGGTTATCTGCACCATAAACTGCGATATGTTCTTTAACTACCGGAGCAAATGCTTGACAGATTGCATCATACACTTCTTTTTTACCTGAAGTTCTTAATGCTGTGTTTGAGAAGTTAGCATGCATACCAGATCCATTCCAATCTGTTGCACCTAGTGGTTTACAATGCCAATTGATTGATACACCATATTTCTCACCACATCTTTCTAGTAAGTATCTAGCAACCCAAATTTGGTCACCAGCTTCTTTTGCACCTTTAGCGAAAATTTGGAATTCCCACTGACCAGCAGCTACTTCTGCATTGATACCTTCAATGTTTAATCCAGCTTCAATACATAAATCTAAATGCTCTTCAACGATATCTCTACCGTATGCATTTTGTGCACCTACTGAACAATAGTAAGGACCTTGTGGTGCCGGGTAACCATTTGCCGGGAAACCTAAAGGTTTTTGAATTTCGTTATCCCACAAGAAATACTCTTGTTCGAAACCAAACCAAAAATCGTTGTCGTCATCTTGAATAGTTGCTCTGCCATTTGAAGGATGAGGTGTACCGTTTGAATTCAATACATCGCACATTACTAAGTAAGCCGATTTTCTTGCTGGATCTTTGCAGATAAATACAGGATTCAACAATAAATCTGATGAACCACCCGCAGCTTGTTCTGTTGAACTACCGTCGAATGACCAAACATCACATTCTTTCAGTTTGCCTGAAAATTTTGAACTGTCAACAATTTTAGTCTTGCTACGAAGACTTTGAGTTGGTTTGTAACCATCCAACCAAATGTACTCTAACTTAATCTTGCCCATGGTTTATGTATAATTATATGATTTGCTAAATTTTGGACGAAAATAGTATTTTTCAACAACGAAAAAAAAGCCTGTTAATAATTTTTTAAAAGTGCTTTTAAAGAGCACTCAGCACAGCATAATCCACGAAAGGGAAATCGCGTTTATTTTTCTTCTTTTCTTTCAATAAGTTTGCGTTCAAAACCAATCTTAAATTCACTATTTGCGAAGGTTTTGATAATATAACAGAAGAAGTATCTTTCATTTTTACCAACACCAATTTCGTGCTCCATCCATTTAATTCAATTGATTTTTCAAGTTCAATTAAATACCAATCTTTTTCCCACGAAAGCAGTTCTCGCTGCTTAATCGATCCCAATAAAGGTAATATTTGATGCAAAACACTGCTGTCTCGAAACGCTGCCAAGGTTATTTTTCTGTTAATAATTTCTTGTAAATTGAAGTACTGAGGCTTCATGCGGTGCATATTCAAAATGGTTCCCCAATTCCAAAAAGACAAGGGCGCCCAGTAATTTCTAATGATGTCGAACCTACTTAAACTAATTGTTAAAAAGACCAACAAAAATGAACCTTGCAGCAAATCGCTAATTAAGGTTTTATTAGCATTTGATGCACCATGCTGAATGGCCATAACCATATATTCAAACATAAATACAAATGAAAGTGCATACAATAGATAGTCGTTCAATTCTTTTGAATTGTAATACTCCGAATTCTCGAATTTACTGGAATTATTCAAGCAATTGTTAATGATAGACGACCACAAAAACATGCTGATTAACAACTGAAAAAAAGTAAGAAAAGACAAAAACTTCAACTTTTCATTAATGAGTAAAAAGTCATATAAACCATGGAAAACAGAAACCAACAGCAACGCAAGCAAGAAGCTTTTTACCACATTGTATTTTGCAATACTTTTTCCTATCACTAAACTGTAGGCCAACACCGAACTTAAAAACATGTGAAAAATAACCGCCGAAAGGGCTCTGCCTAAAATCTTATGAAATCCGCTATAGCCGAAGTAAAAAATATTTTCAATGAAGGCAAAACCTAAGGCAGATACAGATGCATAAATAATGTAATCAATTGGCTCTTTTATGATATTGGTAAACTTTAATATCAATAAAAAAGGCACTATTTTCATCAACTCTTCTACCAAGCCAATTCCCACTACACAATATATCAAGTCGTTTAAAACTTCACCATTCAATGTATATTCAAAAGTATATTTAAGTGTATCAGAAAAGTAAGAAACAAAAAAGGAAAAAAGCATACCTAAAAGCAAGGTGAGAATAACAGGAGTAAAATTTTCGCGTTGATAAAAGTCGAGTTTAATAAGGTAAAAAACCCACACCAACAATATGAGTAAAGCCGCTCCAAAACCATACACATTAAAAGATTCAGAAAACTTACCAAAAACAACAGCTGCATAAGATGCGTAATCTTTCTTCGCGAAAAACACCTGCCTTTTCACCCACGCATTCATAAAAACTTCACTCTGCGGATTTTCACATAAAGAATACAAAGAATCAACATTGTTGCTATATAAATCGGCTAAACCTTTGTAAGCACCTTCTAAATAGGCTTCGTTGGCAATTTCCTTTTCGTACTCTTCTTTAGATAAAGCAGAATCATTGGCCTGAAATAAATTGCCGTACATAAAATGCAAATAAGGTAAATCTTGATTTTTAATTTCTTTAAACTCCTTATAAGCATTATCAAAATCGGCTAATTTATAATAACACATCCCCTTACCAAAATGGCCAATGTCTTTAGCTTGAACCAAAGGATGAAAGGTATACTTATCGTAAAAAACCAATATAGAATCATCCGACCTACCTATGTTTGCACCCAACAATTTACTTACTTCTCGCTCTCTATTAAAGTGTGCGCTAATGAAATTAAAATGGTAGTAAATATTGAAAGTATCTGTGAAAATCTTGCGATGATAAAAATCTTCTTGCCCTTCGTAATCTTGAATAACTTGGTAATGCAACTCCTCTTCATCGGGCGACTTAAAAGTTGGCTCGCCGATAAATAAGTTAACAAACAATGTTAACGCAAATGCTATGGGAAGTATATAGAATAGAAAACCTCTCATAGATGAAATACGCTAATTGCAATGAAAAGTTGACGGCTTACAAAATTGATTTCACAAAAGAGGAAGTACTAAGATAAACATCATTTGTGCCTGATAATGATTTCACAAATGCACTACCAATAATTGCTCCATTGGCATATTTGCAAGCCTGCTGAAAGCTTGCTTTGTTTGAAATATTAAAGCCTACCACTGTTGGTGATTTCAAATTCATAGCACTGATGCGCGATAAATATTCTTCAGCACCGTCAATACCTGTTTTCTTACCAGTGGTGCTGGCAGAAGAAACCAAATAAATAAAGCTATTGGAATGCTCATCGATGTATCGAATTCTATCTTCAGACGTTTGTGGCGTTACCAAGAAAATATTCTTCAAATCGTATTTATCGAATATTGCTTTGTAGTCATCTAAATATTGCTGCATAGGTAAATCGGGAATGATAATACCATCG
>CAMBXP010000025.1 GCA_945871895.1 Chryseobacterium gleum
GAATTTCGAATCTCAATCCGCGCTGTAACAATCGCCAGTTGATGAAGAAAACCAAAACACTGGCTATGAAATAGATATTGATTAAGTCGCCACCTGTTGGAATAGCAAATTGAAAAAGGATAAAGCTGCCTATAGCGAGTAAGAGCGGACGAATTATTTTCTCTCCCAACAATGATTTACCTGTGTGTTGAATGGAGCCCATTACCGCTTGATGATAGGTCATTAAAGCAATAAAAGGAACGCAACACAAGCCAACAATTAAATACCACTGATTTTCAATTCCATGAATAATTTCAAAGTGTTGCGAAATGAAATAAGTGGCCAAAGCCAAAACAGTTGAGGAGATGAAGATGAAAATAGAACTGAAATGATTCATTCCTTTGATGAAACCAAATTGCTGATTGTTTTTGTATTCAGAAAACTGGCGCAACACCAAAACATGCAATCCCATTGGTGCAAACATAGCCACCATCGCTGCTAAGTTGTTTACGGCAACATATGCTCCGTACTCTGCTTTGCTGGTAACATTGGTGAGTATTAGGTTGGTAGCGTAAGTTAGAATGATAGAACCTACATTTAATATAAAGCTTGAACTTAAATTCTTAAGATATTTTCCCTTAAAGGATTTCTCTTGGGCAGCGGAAGTGTATTTATTTAGTAGTTTACCGAGCATTAATTTATATATGCTTTTGGTATAAATCGTTCAACTTTGAGCCTATAACGTTAGAGCTGAAATGCTCTATAGCATATTGTCGAATAAGATGTGGATCGAATGCTTTATGGCGAATAATTTTTTGCATCGCGTTTAACAAGGCTTCGCCATCATTCGCATTAATTAAATACCCATGGGCATCTAACAAGTGTTCTTTAATTCCGCCTACATCGGTAGCAATTACCGGAGTACCACAAGCAAATGATTCGGCGATAACGCAGGGCTGATTTTCGAAATTGCTAAATAGAATAGTGGCCAAAGCTTGCTGCATGTAATTGCGCACTTCAACGGGTGCTTGAACACCTAAAAACTTAATATTGTCGTCTATTTGTAAATCGAAAGTCAGCTGTTTTAGCGACGTCTCATCTCTACCAGCGCCAATAATTATTAATTCTGCCTGCGGGAATCTTTCTACTAAATGTCGGAAAGCCAATATGGTTCCCGAAATATTTTTTTGTTTATCGTACAAATCGGCCACCACCACAAAATAGTGTTTTCTATTTTCCATGGGGGTGTTGTAGTAAAAGAAATTGGTGTCTACCACATTTGGTATGATGCGGTATTCATTCTTTAGGCCGTGTTTACGCATGGCTTCTTTCAATCCGCCAGAAACAGTAACCACTTCTTTAGCACCACCTACAATGAACTTCGATAACAATTGCTGAATTCTACTGTCTTTATATCTGTTGTCTTCGGGCAAATAACCGGTCCAATGTTCTGAAATTACATAAGGCAAACGTCTGGTCTTGCTCCAAATCCAAGCAATAATACCAGCAGGGTAAGTTACATTAACATGCATCATATCTGGCTTAAATCCCATCACCCTAACAGCTCGCCAGCCCAGTTGATGACCAATGTAAAACCTCGACCAATTAATCAAATGACGCAGGCCCCACATTTTTTTACTTTTATGGTAGGTAATCATGATACCCGTTACCCCATTATCGGAAATGATGTTGGTGTCGAAATGTGTTTTTTGATGCTCAACACTTTTCACGTAAATAATAACGACGTTATTCTTAAGATGCACAGCCTCGGCATGACGCTTAATAAAGATACCCAAGGTGGGGTCGGCTTTATGCGGATACCAGCTGCTTAAAAATAATATGTTTTTACGATAGGCCAATTGAGCGGTTAAATTAGTGTTTTTGTTTTGATGCGTAAAGAATTTCCTATCACAAACACATCAGAAAATGCCATTGCAATAGCGGCGAACATCGGCATTAATAAGCCTACAGCCGCTATGGGTATCGCTATAACGTTGTAAAATAAGGCCCAAAAAAGATTTTGTTTGATGGTGCGCAAGGTTATTTTTCCTAAGGCTATGGCTTGTTGAACTTGCTTTAAGCTGCTGTTGTTAAGCAAAATTACTTGCGCCGATTTTTTGGCAACATCACTTGCTCCACCCAACGAAATGCCTATAAAGGCTTTAGCCAAGGCAGGTGCATCGTTAATGCCGTCGCCCACCATAGCTGTTTTACTTTTAGCGTTGAGTTGTTCTATAATGCGCAATTTATCTTCTGGTTTTTGTTCGCTGTATACCGTTTCAATGCCAATTTTTTGGGCTACACTTTCGCAACTTTCTTTTTTGTCGCCAGAAAGTAGGATAGGAGTGATGCCCTGTTTTTTCAACCAATTGATGGTTTCTATCGCATCGTTTTTAATATCGTCTTTTATGGAAAGAGAGGCTATTTTCTCAGAATCTTCAAATAAAACGATTTCGCCAGCTTTGCTTCCTGCTTCAATTTTGTATTCTTTATTGTTGTATGTTGCAGAGATACCAGCACCTCTTATCTCTTTAACGTTTTGAAGGGATAAAAAAGAAGCGCCATTTTTCAATTCTTTACAAATAGATTTGGCGATGGGGTGTGTTGACTGACTTTCGATAGAATACAAAATATTTTTTACCAAAATCTCATCGTTGGAGCCAAAAACAGCTAAGTTTTCAATTTTAAATTCACCTGTGGTTAAGGTTCCTGTTTTATCGAAAACAATGCATTTAATTTTAGAAAGCATTTCAATGGTGTTTCCTCCTTTAATTAAAATACCTTGTTTGGCAGCAACACCTATACCCACCATAACGGCTGTGGGGGTGGCTAAGCCCATGGCGCAGGGACAAGATATTACGAGCACTGCAATACTGTTCATTACCGCTACTTCGCTGCCATATCCCAAAAAGTAAGTGATTGCGAAAGTAAGCAAGGAAATACCCAAAACCACAGGCACAAAAATAGCGCTTACTTTATCGCCAATTTTTTGAATGTGGGGCTGATTTTCTTGAGCGCTTTTCACCAAAGAAATGATTTGCTGAAGAGTGGTGTCTTTTCCAACTCGGTTCACCACAAATCGAAAATTACCTTCGCGGCATAAAGTTCCGCCTATGACCTGGTCGCCTTTCTTTTTTAAAACAGGCACACTTTCTCCACTAATCATGGCTTCATCAACATAGCATTCTCCTTCGCTCACAATGCCATCAACAGGAATTTGTTCTCCTTCGCTTACCATTACGGTGTCGTTTATCTGAACATCTTTTATATCAACTTCTAAATACCCAGCTTCGCTAAAGCGCGAATACAATTTGGCTTTTGTTTTTTGTAGTTTACTTAGCTCGCCAATGGCGCTGGTGGTGCGTTGCACAGAAAGGTGTTCAATCCAGTTGCCTGTTAAAACCAAAGTGATAATAGATGCCGCAGTTTCAAAATATAAGTAATGATGCGCATGGTCGGGGTGTAGAAAAAATGCTCCCGCAATGCTATAAAAATAGGCGGCAGTAGCACCAATAAAAATCAACACATCCATGCTGGGCATCATCACTTTAATAGAACCCCAAGCACTTTTACCAAAATGAAAACAACCAATGATATAAACTGGAGTGCTAAGCGCGAGTTGCAAGAACGGATTGTTTAAAATCGAATCTTTGCTCACAAACATATGAAGTAGGAGAGGGAAGGTGAAAATGGCGCAAATAATCAAGATATTTTGAATGCGAAAAAAGCTTTTGTCTTCCGCGTGCTCATGATCGTGATGAATTTTTTCTTTTTCGGCGATTTTAACTCCATAACCCAAATCGCTTACCGAACTAACTATTTTTTGAATATCCTTTTCGAAAACAAAGGCTGCTTCGCCGGTGGTAAAATTTACCGAAACATCAGTAGCACCGTGCTTCTCCATTACTTTTTTAATGGTAAGCGCGCAATTGGTGCAATCCATTCCGCTAATATCTAAACGTTGTTTTTCCATGTAGCTTTAAAGGTAGGAAATTAAGGCGGTAAGCGTTATGAATCGCATCAATATGTTTAAAGTTTTACAACATATTTGCATCAATTAAGAATTTAATTACCTTTGCGGCCATACGGCGATGTTAGCTCAGCTGGTTAGAGCACTGGTTTGTGGTACCAGGGGTCATGGGTTCGAGTCCCATACGTCGCCCGAAAAAACAAAACCTTAGTGAAAACTAAGGTTTTATTTTTTTTATGACATAGTAGCGCGCAGGTGCTGTGTCATTTTCTCAAGTGCTAAAGCCCTATGACTCATCTTGTTTTTTTCCTCTAAAGTCATCTCTGCGAAAGTACGGTTAAAGCCATCGGGAACAAAAATAGGGTCGTAACCAAATCCGTCATTACCTCTTTTTTCATTAATGATAGTGCCGTTGATCTCGCCTCTGAAGTAAAGTGTGTTCTCCTTGTTGATCAAACAAATAACAGTTACAAAGCGCGCTTTTCTATTGCCAATTCCTTTAAGATTTTCCAAGAGTTTGTTCATGTTTGCTTCGGCATTGCCATGCTCGCCAGCGTAACGAGCCGAATACACACCAGGCGCGCCATCTAGCGCCTCAACTTCTAAGCCCGAATCATCTGCAAAGCAGTCGTAACCGTACTTATCTAACACATACTTGGCTTTTATGAATGCGTTTTCTTCAAAGGTTTTGCCCGTTTCATCAATATCTTCGTTGCAATGAATGTCGGCTAAGCCAAGAATTTCAGCTTTTAGCTTACTTTTGACTTCCTTTAGTTTGTTTTGATTGTTGGTGGCGAATACTAATGCCATGATTTTTTTCTACAAACCTAAATGAATTTTATTATTTTAGAGAAGATGACTTACCAGAAAATAATTATTAGCAGAACAGATAGTATTGGTGACGTGATACTTACCTTACCGTTGGCAGGTTATTTAAAGCAATGTTTTCCTCAAACTAATATTGTTTTTTTTGGCAAGAGTTACACTCAGCCTGTTGTTGCTGCATGTAAATATGTGGATGAGTTTTTAAATTACGACGAATTTCAAAATTTAGATAGGGAGGGACAAACCTCCTTTTTAACGCAGGTGAACGCCGATGTTATAGTGCATGTTTTTCCGAGAAAAGACATTGCTCATTCGGCACGAAAGGCAGGTGTTCCTGTTAGAATAGGTACTAGTCATCGTTTTTATCATTGGACCACCTGCAACAAAACTGTTAATTTTTCTAGGAAGAACAGTGAGTTGCATGAAGCTCAATTGAATTTTAAATTATTGGCTCCCTTAGATGTTAAAGTCGATTTGAGCCTAAACGAAATTGTTCCCTTCCTCGCATTATCTGTCAAAACTGAATTGCCTACTGCTATTTCTCAACTCATTGGTTCAAACAAAACAAAAGTTATTCTGCATCCTAAATCGCAAGGTAGTGCTGTAGAGTGGGGTGTTGAGCATTTTGCCTCTTTGGCCGCGCTATTAATAGAGAACGGATATGAAGTGATTGTTACCGGCACTGCGAAAGAGAAAGAGATGATTGCCGATAGCACTTTGTTTAAGGTGAAAGGCATTGTTGATTTAACAGCTAAACTTTCTTTAGAGGAATTGATGGCTTTAATTGCATTTTGTGACGTGCTGGTGGCAGCAAGTACTGGTCCGCTGCACATCGCTTCAGCTATGAATAAAAAAGCAATTGGTTTGTATTCTGAAAGACGGCCCATTCATCCTGGGAGATGGATGCCTATTGGAGTAAATGCTACTTACCTTAGTAAATCGCGCGAAGGCGCAAGCGATAGAGAATTAGATGATTTGATCAAACAAATCACTCCTGAAGAAGTATTTCAAAAGATTGTTTGATTTCACTATAGCCTTATACCAAATATTTTTCTGTTTTAATATGGTGAGCGCAGTTGAAATGGCCTTGCGGACAAGCTTTCAATCCATGCAATCCACAAGGGCGGCAATCTAACTTTTCTTCTACTTCGGCTACAATACTGTTGTCGGCCAAAGGATAAAAACCAAATTCTTTCACCGTTGAACAAAAGAAGGCAGTGGTGTATGCATTCATCGATGACGCCAAGTGCATGGGTGCCGAATCGTTCACATAATTCATCAATGCTTGTTCCATCAACGCTGCCGACTCTAGCAAATTTAGTTTTCCGCAAAGTGCTTCTATTTTTTCGTGCTTTGATGCAGAGATGATTTCTTTGCATAAAGCCTCATCACTTGGCGCACCCAATAAATAAATTTGGTGTTGAGGCATTTGCTTGATGAGTTCAATCCACTTTTCCTTAGCCAATTGCTTGGTAAACCAAACACTTGCTGGAGCCATGCATATATAAGCTGTGTTTTGAAAAGCTTTCACCTTTTGAAAATGTTTGGGAAGAGGGTAGAGGCGCGGACGGCGTTTACCTTCTTTAACCCATTGTGAAATCAACTCTAAATTTCTTTCGCATTCGTGTTTGCCGCTTTCTAAATCGTGCTTTACTTTTTTGGTGAAAGAGAAACTTAAAGGATTTTTATCGAAACCGATTTTCATTTTTGCGCCCGATAGCGCTGTGATCAATCCGGCGTTGAAAAATCGTTGCACGCAAAGCACAACATCGTACTTTTCTTTGCGCACTCTTTTAATGATTTGAAATAGACTTTTGTATTTCTCCTTCTTATTCCAAACGAGTACAGTGTTTACTTTGGGGTGATCTTCAAGCAGCGCTTCGTTGCCTTTTCGCAATAAGAAATCTATTTGAACCGACGGGAATTTTTCCTTCAAATTCTCGATGAGTGGCGTGGCCAAAATAACATCGCCAATGAAAGCGGTTTGTATGATGAGAATCTTTTTCAAGAGTACAAGAATACGAAAAATCGCTTCCTATTTGATTAATTCGAGCTGAGAACTTCCAAAATTCTTTTGCCAAAATTCATCGTCATTGATGAAGTTTTGGGTATTCCACAACCAGTTGATAGAGAATTTCCTGATGTCTTTAATCACATCCATTTTTTGGTCTTGAATCTTTTCTATTTTTCTTTCAGGATAAGTTTTCCAAATATACATGCTGTTGGTGGTGTCGCTAGGAGTGAAGGTGTAATACGATAAAAATATTTGTTTTTTGTTGTCTTTATATATCAATGGAATCAATACTCTACTGCGATTGCTGTTGTACAATACGTAATAAATATCTTCTTCTTCGTTGTCTTTAAAACGGCTGTTGTAATGACTGCTATCTTTTGCGTTTAGTTTTGCCCAAAGGCTATCTGTTTTAATTTCTGCAACTTTTTCTAATTTAAAATTCACTTTTAATCTTTCTCTTTTCTCCTTGGCACTTCTAGAATGAATCAACATGGTGAGGTCTTTTTTACCATTTTCCATTTTCTCTTCGGCAAAGCCATTGCTGCTCCAGAATTTGCTGTTTTCTTTGAGTTTTCCATCTTTAAAGAATCCTCTTTCTGCAAGTACCATAAACATCATTTCTTTTTGCAAAGAAGATAAGTCTTTACCGGCTAAACGTATGTATTCTTCGCCATCGAAATACCATTTGCCATCTTGTAAAATTCCAGCAACGGTGTAGCTTATAGCTTTAAATTTGCCTTTGGGTTTGGGCGCAGTTTTAAATGAATGAAAGTGCGCGCCGTATTGTAATTTCAGACTTTTATAGGCTTTCGATTTTTTATCTACCGCATAAAAAGCTAAAAACTTAGTGCGATTTTTATTGAAAATAACTTTAAAACACTGGTCGCTAATCGCCATAGAATCAAGGTAATGAGTGGCTTCATCTAAAATTTCTTTTGGTCTTTCGTTGTAGGCCGAATCAATGTAATGAACCATTAAATCTTTGGGTGATTTTTGTTGCGATAGGGCAGTGAAACCAATAAACAAGAGCGGAAGCAGCAATAGTTTTGAGAAATTCATAAGTGTACATTTAGCTCGTCAAAAGGTAGGATATTTCTAGCAGAATTACGACAGCAGCAGAATAACTTTTTTATTCAATTGCTCATTCATTTCAAAATCTATTTAATGGTCGCCAGTCCGAACCGCAATTCAGTATAGCTATATTTATCTCCCACAGCAGCTTTAATGGCGCCCATTTGCATCGTCTTCATTTGAAAGGCAAGGTCGCGAATTTCTTTTGCTTTTTCTTTTGAAATAAAATCTTCAGCGTTTAACTTTCCATCTCTAACCAATTGCGCCAAATGTCCTTCAATGGTTGTTGTTGCGAAGTTTCTTTCCTTGGCTATTTCTTCAATTTTTTTACCTTGTTTATACAAGTTGTAGGTGAGTTCTCTTGTGTCTGTTTTGTCGGTTTTTACCGATTTCTCTTTTGTTTTTGCAGCCACATAAGCGTTTGTTTTTAAAGCATCATGAATTTGCTTTTCTCTTTCTATATCTTGATTGAGATGTTGAATGTCGTTTTTAGAAAACTCGCTGTTGTTGAGCATCGAATTGGCTATGGCTAATGCTTTGTTGAAGTTTTTAATTTGTTCGTTGCACTCCGTTTCTAATTCTAAAAGTTCTTTTAAATACTGTTTGTTTTTCTTTTCAGTTTTAACCAATTCAATGTGTTGTAGAATTTTAGCGCTTAGTTTCTTTACTAGCGGCCTGAAATAGCCTTCGGCTGCAACAGCACGCTGGTAAAGGGTTTCTAGGAAGTTGTTTTCTTTTTTTTCTAAAACGCCATTTACATAAAGAATGAATTTTTCGCTATGCGTCAATTCTTTCTCTATAATTTCTTTGAGCTGAATAGCCCAATTGATATATTGTTGCTTATTCGATTTGTTTTCGTCTTTGTCGTAAGTTTCTATGTGCGCTTTTAAAATTCTATTTAGATTTTTAAGATCGAAACTCTTGTTTAAATATTCTTTAAAGTACAATTCGCCTTCTTGTTTGGCTAAGGTTTTAAGAGATTCAGCACTTGCTTTTATTGAAGAGAATTCGGCGATATTTTTATCGTAGTCGATGGCGTTTTCGTTTAATCTAGAAGTGAGAATCAACCCGTTTAAACTGCGCAAACGCGATAGAGCAACGTAGGCTTGTCCGGCTGCAAAGGCACTCCCAATATCAATTATCGCCTTGTCGAAAGTTAAGCCCTGACTCTTATGCACTGTTATCGCCCAAGCTAATTTTATAGGGTAGTGCGTGAAAGTACCCACCACTTTTTCAACAATCTCGTTGGTTGTTTCGTTAATAGTGTATTTCGTGTTTTCCCAAATTTGTTTTTCTAAAGTGAGCAATTCTGTAGAATCATCAAACTGTATTTTTATTTCTTTTTTGTCTACCGAAAAAACCTTGGCAATCTTTCCATTGAAAAACCTTTTGCCTTGTGCATCATTTTTAATGAACATGATTTGCGCACCTTTTTTCAATTCTAACTCTTTTTCAATAGGATAGGCCATTTCGCTAAACTCACCATGCACCTCGGCATTAAAAACAAAAGCATGGCCTGACAAAGAATCTAAATGTTCTTTGTTTATTTTATCGGCTTTGTAATTGTGAGTGGTGATGGTGATGATATTGTCACTATCGGTAGATACGTGTTGCGGTTTGTAATGCTGGTTAAGCAGTTTAATATCGTTTTCGCTCACGGTGTTGTGGCGTAAATTGTTGAGGAGGTGAATGAACGTTTCATCTTCTTGGCGGTACACCTTTTCTAACTCAATAAAAACAGGTTTCTCTTTTTGTAAAACTTGCGCATCGAAAAAATAGGCGCTCTTGTAATAGTTCTTAAGCACTGTCCATTCTTCATCTTTAACAATAGGAGGAAGTTGCAACAAGTCGCCAATAAACAACACTTGCACACCGCCAAAAGGAACCGTTGATTTGCGACGGATAAAACGCAACACCAAATCTATTTCATCTAAAATATCGGCGCGACACATACTCACTTCATCAATGATGAGAAGTTCGAGATCTAACATTATTTTTCTTTTAACGCCAGCAATGTGAAGGTTTTTAAAAAGAGTTGCTGGAGTTGTAAATCGTGTGTGATTTTGGTTTTTATCGGGAACAAAAGAACCAAAAGGCAATTGAAAAAAGGAATGAATGGTTACGCCACCAGCATTGATGGCAGCTATGCCTGTAGGGGCAACCACTACCGTTTTTTTGTGCGTATTTTCTTGAATATATTTCAAGAAGGTGGTTTTACCGGTACCCGCTTTTCCGGTTAAAAAAATGTTTTTGTTGCTGTGATTGATTAAGCGAGATGCCAATGCAAAAGAATCGTTGCTGTTATTTTCCATGAATAGTAAATTTAGTTAGGTGAAGCGAATATAAAAAGAAATTGGAAAAATATATGTCGCTCTTATTCTATTATCAATTGTAAACTGTTCATGAAATCTATTGCTATTAGTCTTTTCAATAGCAGTAAATAGGCTTGTTTAGTGTTGTAAAAAACTTAATCTTTTTACTCTCACTTTTTTTATTAAATTTGCTCGCAACTTAATAAGTTGCACATGGCAAAAACAATCAAAAACTCTATTGAAGAAGGCTTAACATACGATGACGTATTGTTGGTACCTGCTTATTCTGAAGTGCTTCCAAGAGAAGCCGACATTAACTTGTCTTCTAAATTTACCCGAGATATAGTGCTAAGAACCCCCGTGGTGAGTGCCGCTATGGATACTGTTACCGAATCGGCTATGGCTATCGCCATGGCTCAAGAAGGCGGTATTGGCGTGATCCACAAAAACATGTCGGTTAAAAAACAAGCCGATGAGGTACGTAAGGTTAAAAGAGCCGAGAACGGTATGATTCTCGACCCTGTTACTGTGCCAAATACGGCTAAAGTGGCCGACGCTTTTCGCTTGATGAGCGAGTACGGCATTGGCGGTATTCCAGTAGTAAATAAAGACCATCAATTGGTGGGTATCGTAACCAGCAGAGACTTGCGGTTCGAAAAAGATAAATCGAAAGATATTTCAAAAGTGATGACCAAAACGGTGATTACTGCCGACGAAAAAACCGATTTCTCTTTGGCCGAAGTAATTTTGCAAAAACACAGAATTGAGAAATTACCTGTAGTTGGGGCGAAGAATAAGTTAATTGGCTTGATTACCTATAAAGATATCATCAAAATTAAGTTGAGACCTAACGCTTGTAAAGACAAGTTAGGAAGATTACGTGTTGCTGCAGCTGTTGGCGTTACTTTAGATACTATGGAGCGCGTAGATGCTTTAGTGGCTGCGGGAGTTGATGCTGTGGTGATTGATTCTGCTCACGGACACTCGAAAGGTGTGATAGAAATGGTGAAAGCTGTTCGCAAGAAATACAAAGATTTACAAATTGTAGCTGGAAATATCGTTACTGCTCAGGCTGCTAAAGACTTGGCGAAAGCCGGAGTTGATGCAGTGAAAGTAGGTATCGGTCCGGGCTCTATTTGCACTACTCGCGTAATTGCCGGAGTAGGCGTGCCTCAGTTAACCGCTGTTCAAGATGTTGCCGAAGGATTAAAAGGAACTGGTGTTTCTTTAATTGCCGATGGTGGTATTAAATACACAGGAGATTTCGTTAAGGCATTGGCCGCTGGTGCCGATGTGGTAATGGCAGGTTCATTATTCGCAGGAACTGATGAGTCGCCGGGTGAAACCATTTTGTTTGAAGGAAGAAAATTCAAGAGTTATAGAGGAATGGGGTCTATTGAGGCCATGGAATCGGGTTCAAAAGATCGTTATTTCCAAGACAACCAAAGCGATTCTAAAAAATTGGTTCCCGAAGGTGTGGTAGGCAGAGTGCCTTACAAGGGAACTTTATCGGAAGTAATGTATCAAATTATTGGCGGATTGAGAGCAGGAATGGGCTATGTTGGTGCACCTGATATTAAATCGTTAAAAAAGAGTACATTTATAAGAATCACCGCTGCTGGTATGCGTGAGAGTCATCCACATGATGTGTCAATCACTCGTGAGGCTCCAAACTATAGCAGCAAGTAAAACTTTAAAATCTAAACGAACAATGAAGAAGTTAATAGTATCTGCATTGCTGCTGAGCGCAGCTTGTGCTAATGCACAAAGTCTAATCAAAATTGGAAATCAGCAAATCACTTCTGCTGAGTTTTTACAGATGTATAACAAAAAATCTTCTTTTCAAGATACTTCTAAAACAAAAGAAGAGTCAATGAAAGAGTATTTGGACTTGTACACTAAATTCCGACTGATTGTGAAAGAAGCAGAAAGTCAGGGCATTGATACTACTAAAAAGTTTAAAGATGAATTGGCTGGTTACAGAAATCAATTGGCCGAATCGTATTTAACAGATAAAGGCGTTAGCGAAGAGCTGGTAAAAGAGGCTTACGAAAGGATGAAATATGATGTGCATGCTAGTCATATTTTAATTTTGAGTCGCCCCGATGATATGCCCGAAGATACTTTGAAAGCCTTTAAAAAAGCTTTAGAACTAATGAATCGCGCTAAAGCAGGTGAAGATTTTGCTAAGTTGGCTAAAGAAAATTCTGAAGACCCTTCGGCCAAACAAAATGGTGGTGATTTAGGTTTCTTTTCTGCTTTAAGAATGGTTTATCCTTTTGAAAGTGCAGCATACAATACGCCTGTTAATGAAATTTCTAAGCCTGTTAGAACAAAATTCGGTTACCATGTTATTAAAGTTCATGCAAAACGTTCTTCAGTAGGCGAAGTTAAAGTAGCGCACATCATGGTTCGTTTGAAAGAAAACGGTACTGCAGATGACAACAAAAATACCGAAGAAAGAATAAACGAGGTTTACGCTAAATTGCAATCGGGCTCTACATGGGAAGACATGGTTCGCTTGTCGGAAGACTATCAAACAGCGCAAAAAGGAGGTGATTTGGGGTATTTCGGACCAAACAAATTTCCTAAAGAGTTTGAAGAAGCTTCTTTTGCTTTGAAAGAAAAAGGTGAAATTTCTAAACCAACCAAAACGGCTTACGGCTGGCATATCATTAAATTGGTGGATAAAAAAGGAATGGACAGTTTCGAAAAGATGCAAGGTGAGTTGAAGAAATCTATCGCTAAAAACGATAGAAGTAATTTGAGTAAAGATGTGGTTTTCAAAAGAATAATGAAGAAAAACGGATTCAAAGAATTTCCAAAGAACCTAAAAAAGATGTATGATATTACCGATTCTTCTTTAGTGATGGGCGCTTGGAAAATTCCGTCAAATGTTGAATTGAGCAAACCCTTGGTTCAAATTGGTAAAGTAAAATACACTCAAAAAGATTTTGCCGATTACATCTATACGCATGAAGGCGTAAGAAAAAATACTACTTACAAACAATTGGTAAATCAGTTCTACGATAATTTTAAGCATGAAAAAGTATTTGAGTTTGAGAACAAGAACTTAGAGCAAAATTATCCTGCTTTTCAAGCTACGATGAAAGAATACAGAGACGGCATGTTGAAGTTTGAAATTACAGATGCTAAAGTTTGGTCGAAGGCCAGCAAAGACACTACCGGATTAAAAGAGTTTTACAATGCCAATAAAGACAAATGGATGTGGCCTAACAGAATTAAGGGAGAGGTGTACATTTGTATCAATGCCGATGTGGCAAAACAAGTAAAAGATTTGTTGGATAAAGGAAATACCCTTCCTCAGGTTTTAGAATTGGTGAACAAAAGTTCTCAGTTGAATGTGCGTGTATTGCAAGGAGCATACAGCAAAGAGGATTATCCTGCTTTAGGAACTTTCTACTGGAAAAAAGGAGTAAGTGATGTTGCTGAAAGTGCTAAGATGTTTTATGTTTTCAAAATTGATGACATCCTCGCGCCACAGCCGAAGAAAATTGAGGAGGCTAGAGGTATCATCACTTCTGCTTACCAAAATTATTTGGAAGAAAACTGGATGAAAGAGCTTCGCGCTAAGTATCCAGTAGCAGTAAATAACGAAGAATATAATGCATTGCTTAAACAGAAATAATACTTATTTCTTTAAAATAGTAAAGCAACTGGTGTACGCCGGTTGCTTTACTATTTTTATGGGCTGTTCTCCTTTTGCAGCCTATAACGACCCTACCGAAAAGGAATTGGCTAAGGTAGGCGTGTATACCTTGTACTTGTCGGATGTACTAGAAGCAGTTCAAATTAACGGCGATAAAGACAGTGCAGCCACCGTTAAATTGTATGTAAATAATTGGGTTAAGAGTCACGTTGTTTTGCAAAAAGCCGAAACAGAGTTGTACGCAGAAGAGAAAAAATTTAGCAAGCAACTAGAAGAATACAGAAATTCATTGATTCGTTACGCGTACGAAAAAAAGTACATCGCAGAGCATCTAGATACTGTAGTAACAGAGAAAGAAATTCAAGCATTCTACAATCAAAACGCTAAGAATTTTGAATTGAAGCAAGATGTGGTGCGTGTGCGCTATGTATTGTTGGAGAATAAAAAACGTGTGCATAAAACGAAGGCTAAAACATTATTGCAATCGAAAAAGAAAACTGCTCAAAAAGATTTTCTTGATTTCTGTAAAAAGAATAAGTTACAAGGTTATTGGAACGATAGTACTTGGGTGTTTTTTGATGATTTCTTGAATATAGTGCCTATAGAAACCTACAACAAAGAAGAATTTTTGCGTTCGTCTAAATACTTTGAGACTAAAGATTCCGTTAAGTATAGCCTTGTTACTTTCACCGATTTTAAAATTAAAGATGGATCTTCTCCTATAGAATTTGAGCGAGAAAAAATTAAGAGAATTATTTTGAATCAGCGAAAAATAAAGTTGGTGCAAGAAATGGAGAAGTTGGTGTACGAGGAAGCAGTAAATGATGGTGAAGTAGAGGAGTATTAATCAGCTGATTAAAAACAAAAAAAATATTGGTAATCTTGTAGTATGAAGTTAATGTTTAGTGTATTATTGGCGGCCATAGTTTCTGTAGCCTCTGCGCAACAGCAAATTGATGGTATTGCAGGCGTGGTGGGCGGACACGTGGTTTTGGAGTCGGACATATACATTCAAATGGAGCAAATGAAGCTTCAGGGGTATCCTATCGTTGAAGGTTCTCGTTGTGAATTATTTGAAAATTATATGTTTCAAAAGCTTCTTTTGCAGCAAGCCGAGCTAGATAGTGTTGAGGTTTCTGATAAAGAAGTGGAAGATGAAATCAACCGTCGTTTACAATACCATCTTTCTCGTTTGGGAGGTTCTGAAGCTGAATTTGAAAAAAATTACGGCAGTATAGTAGAGTTTAAACAGATGGAAACGCCTATCATCAGGGAAGAGATGCTGGTGCGTCAAATGCGTTCGCAAATTACTTCAGATATTAAAATCACACCTTCTGAAGTGCGACAATATTTCGCAAAAATGCCTAGCGACAGTTTACCTGTTATTCCTGCAAATTACGAAATAGGAGAGATTGCCATTAAGCCTCAAATGAATCAATTTGAAAGAGATCGCGTGATAAAAGATATGCAGCGTGTTAGAAACGATATCGTTGTAGGTGGAAGAGATTTTGGTACTATGGCTTACCTTTTTTCTGAAGATGGATCAAAAGCAAACAATGGTGATTTAGGATACATTAGCAGAGATCAGGTGGTGGCCGAGTTTGCTGCGGTGGCTTTTAGAATGAAGCTCAATGAAGTTTCTGAGGTTTTTGAGACAGAATTCGGATTCCATATATTACAAGTGCTAGAGAAAAAAGGTCAGTTGTTGAAGGTGCGCCATATTTTGAAAAAACCAAAAATGTATAGTTTCGATTTAGCCATCGCTAAAGCCAAAGCCGATTCTATTTACAAAGTGTTGTTGGAGGGAAATAGCTCTTTTGGTGAAATGGCTTCGAAATATTCAAGTGAACAGAGCTCAAAAGGAAATGGCGGCATTTTGATGAATCCTAAAACAGGTGATGCTAAATTTATGGCCGAGGACTTAGATCCAGAGATTGCGGCGAAAGTGAGTCCGCTAAAAGCCGGAATGTTTACCCGTCCTGAAATGGCACAGGATTATGGAGGCGGAAGTTCATACAAAATATACAAATTGGTATCTTATACTGAAGCGCATCAGGCCAACTTAAACGACGATTTTGAACAAATTAAAAATGCTGCTTTACAAGAAAAACAGCAAGAAGCCATGTTGAAGTGGGTGCAAAAACGATTGGATGGCACCTATTCTCGTGTTAGTGCCAACTATCAATCATGCAAACAAAGCGAACGTTGGATAACCAAAAAATAGCAAGTCATGAATTTTGAATCAGATGTTAAGGCTTTGGATTCTCTAAAAGAGGTAACAGAGAAGTTAGAAAAAGAGATTGGGAAGGTGATTGTGGGTCAGCAAGAGGCGGTGCGCTTGGTGGTGATTTCTATATTTAGTAACGGACATGCTTTGTTGGTTGGTGTGCCTGGTTTGGCGAAAACCTTATTGGTAAATTCTATCGCTAAAGCATTGGGTTTGTCGTTCAACAGAGTTCAATTCACACCCGATTTAATGCCATCAGACATTATTGGTGCTGAGGTTTTAGATGAATCACGTCATTTTAAATTTGTTAAGGGGCCTATTTTCGCTAACGTAGTTTTAGCCGATGAAATCAATCGTACGCCGCCCAAAACGCAAGCAGCATTGTTAGAGGCTATGCAAGAGAAAAGCGTTACGAATGCTGGTCATTCTCATGCTTTACCACAACCATTTTTTGTTTTGGCTACGCAAAATCCAATTGAGCAAGAAGGAACTTATCCATTGCCCGAAGCGCAATTAGACCGTTTTATGTTTAATATTTGGGTTGATTATCCAACTTATCAAGAGGAGATTGATGTGGTAAAGAGAACAACAGTAAATACTTCTGGCGATATTCAATCGGTACTTTCGGCCGAACAAATTTTGTTTTATCAACAGTTGATTCGCAAGATGCCTGTTGCCGACAATGTTTTTGATTATGCTGTTAAATTAGCGCGTAAAACGCGCAAAGATTCTGCAGAGGCTACTGAAGATGTTAAGAAATATTTGTATTGGGGCGCCGGTCCGCGTGCCTCACAATACCTCATCATTGGCGCTAAAGTAAATGCGGCGTTACGCGGTAAATACTCCCCAGACATTGAAGATGTTAAAGCTATTGCAGTTCCAATTCTTCGCCATAGAATCTCACGAAATTATAAAGCCGAGGCAGATGGTGTGAGTGTGGAGAAGATAATTGAAAGCTTACTTTAGTGTTTAGTTAGCACGTAGTTTTTTTATAGGAATTTTGCTACGCCATTTAGTTGTTATGAGTACGTTAAAACAATTGCGTAGTCATCGAAAATTCACAAAACGCAGAGATAATACTGTTATTTATTTAGTCCAAACAGAACCATCACTCCAAGTGATTTGCTGAATAGAGCTTAAAGTGCCAGAAACAGAATTACTGTTTGATTTATTGATAAGCGTTAATCCATTACTTTTAATAAAGCCTAAAAATTCTACTTCACCTTTAGTGTTTTTTATTCTAATGATGTTTCCTGCTTGTTCAACATTTTTATTTTCACCGTCTTTGTTTTTCCAAGAACCCCGTATTTCGCGGTACCATTCGCTACCGTTGCTCCAAGTAATAATCATGTTGTCGGCAGAAAGAATTCCGGTTAAAGTAGTATTGTTAACAGTCATCTTAATTGCTGTACCATTCACACTTCCATTCATTTTAATAGACTGGCGGCTAACGATTAATTTTGTGTCACTTTGTAAAATTGACATTTTGTTGTCTTTGGCATCTAACCAAGTTCCACTTAGAGATAGGGAAGAAGCAAAAAGTTGAACAGAAGACAGCACTAAAACAATTAGCGCAGCAATATTCCTCTTGTGAATTTTCATAAGGAGGTATTTATTATTCTAATGTGACATCGTTTAAAGCGCAGCCCGGACAATCTTTAGTTGCATTGTATTCAAAATCGGCGTCGGGCATTGTAACATTCGGTACCAATTTTTTCAAAATGATAGTGATCACTTTAGCTGAACGTTTTTCGGCAAAGTCCATTTTGTAAATCTGTTTTGCTGCTTTATCAACGTAGATGGTGATTTTTCTAAACTGACTTTTGTTCGTAGCATCGGGCACCAGCTCAATCACTTGGTAGATTTTGGTGTTCATTTTCTTTTCGCCAATGAATTTGCTTTTGAATCCTTTCTTATAAATAGTGAAGATTTCGTTGGGTTTAATTCCTCTCGAGCTGCTTGCAGACACTACATCTTTATCAACGCTCTTGTCAGTTTTATTGATAGTCCAAACGAATTTACCATTACATTTTTTAGTAGCCCCAAACAAAGTGTAAGCATATTTAGCTCCTTTTAGTTTTAGGGTACCTACTTTTTTGTCGTTTTGTTTGGTAGTGGTGTCGCTAATATTGAATTCGAAATCTACAGTGGTGGTGGTGTAGGCTTTGTTTTTGTTGCTCACATCATCTAGTATTTTTGTTGCTACAGCATCTTGCTGAGCCACTAAAGTCAGAGGAAGAAGGGCGAGTACTAAGAGGAATTTTTTCATGATTCAAATATCTTTATCGGTGTACAAATTAAGGGTTATTTTTTGAATTCAAATACTGTTCCAAGCTATGTTCATCTGGAAAAAGAACTTGGCGAGCCTTTGAACCTTCAAAAGGACCAATGATGCCTGCTGACTCCAATTGGTCCACAATTCTACCTGCTCTGTTGTAGCCTAATTTTAACCTTCTTTGCAATAGGGAAGCAGAACCTTGTTGGTGCATTACCACCATTTTAGCAGCTTCCATAAACAGAGGATCGCGCTCATCAGGGTTAATGTCTTCGTGGCCAGATGTTGCATCAGGGTCATTGTATTCAGGCAATTGAAAAGCATCTGAATAGCCTTTTTGTGCGCCAATGAATTCACATATTCTTTCTACTTCAGGAGTATCAACAAAGGCACATTGAACGCGTGTTAAGTCGCTACCAGTAGAAATGAGCATATCACCTCTACCAATTAATTGGTCGGCACCACCAGCATCTAAAATGGTTCTTGAATCTATTTTAGATGTTACTTTAAAGGCAATACGAGCAGGGAAGTTGGCTTTGATAGTACCTGTGATAATGTTTACCGACGGACGCTGAGTGGCCACAATCAAGTGAATGCCGATGGCTCTTGCCAACTGGGCCAAACGTGCGATAGGCGTTTCAATTTCTTTACCGGCAGTCATAATTAAGTCGGCAAACTCATCAATTACTAAAACAATATAAGGTAAGAATTTGTGTCCTTTTTCTGGGTTCAATTTACGTTGAACAAATTTCTCGTTGTACTCTTTTAAATTACGGCATTGCGCTATTTTTAGCAATTCGTAACGGTTGTCCATTTCAACACACAATGAGTTTACTGTGTTAACTACTTTCTTGGTTTCTGTAATAATTGCCTCTTCACTATCGGGCAATTTAGCCAAGAAGTGACGCACCAATTTATTGTATAGCGTAAGCTCTACTTTTTTAGGGTCAACCAACACCAACTTCAACTGAGCTGGATGCTTTTTGTATAGCAGTGAAACCAATATGGCATTTAATCCCACCGATTTACCTTGTCCGGTTGCCCCAGCCATCAACAAGTGTGGTGCTTTGGCTAAATCGGTAACATAAATTTCGTTAGCAATGGTTTTACCTAAAACAATAGGCAATTCCATTTTAGAATCTTGAAAAACTTTAGAGGCGATTACGGTTTTCATTGAAACAGAATCGGGCTTTTGGTTGGGTACCTCGATACCAATGGTACCTTTACCCGGAATAGGAGCAATGATACGAATACCTAAAGCCGATAAACTTAGGGCGATATCGTCTTCTAGGTTTTTGATTTTTGAAATTCTAACGCCTGGAGCGGGTACAATTTCATATAAAGTAACGGTAGGACCAACAACTGCTTTGATGTGCGATATTTCGATGCTGTAATTTTTAAGTGTATCGATAATCCGTTTTTTGTTGGCTTCTAATTCATTGGTTTCAACAGTGTTTCCTGCAATTTCGTATTCTTTTAGCAAGTCGATACCAGGAAAAGTATAAGAGCCTAAATCTAAAGTGGGGTCGTATTCGCCATACTGCTCCACCAATGTATTTATTTCTTCTTGAGATAGAATTTCTTCTTTGGTTGTAGGTTTTTCTACTTCCATTTTGATGTCGCCCGCTGCAACTGGGGTAACAAATATTTCTTCTTCTATGGGTTCTGGTATAGGCTCAGGTTCAGGCTCAACTTCAGCGATTGGTTCAGGAATGTATTCAACTATTTTAGGTTCTTCCTTTTTGATTTCATTTTTTATTGGTCGTAAATCAGGCGGAACAACAATAGGTGCTTCTTCAGCGATTTCTTGCACCGGAGTAGGAACAATGATAGGTTCTTCAATTTCGGCAGCATCTTTTTTGAAGTGCTCGTACACCGCCGGCATAGAAAAGTTAAAATTCAAAATCAAAATCACGATCAGTAAACTCAATATGAGTAGTCCGGCACCTGCACCTCCCAATATACTTTGCATCCACAAAGTAGTTTGATAACCAAATCCACCGCCAGCAGAAAACTGCGAGTCTTCAAAACTTTGAAAGATATATCCAAAAGCAATAGAGGTGAAAACCAATGCTATAAGTGATAAACGAGTTGTTTTTCTTAGCGGCAATAAATTCTTTTTGAAGAACAATCTTGTGCCATACAAGATGAATAAGAATGGAAAAACGAAAGATATAACACCCATCCACTGATGAAAAAAGACATGTGCCGTAATGGCGCCCAGCTTACCAAGCCAGTTACTTAATTGAATGTTGTTGTCGGCAAGCAATTCCATCCAAGAACCACTTAGCTTATCTTGGTCTGTTTGCCAGTGAAATAAATAAGATGTAAACGCAATTAGTAAATACAAACCCGCAATTAGCAGCGCTAAGCCCGCAATGCTTTTGGTCTTTTCACTTTTTACAAAATCAGAGATAGACGATGCTTTAGCAGGAATTTCTGCATCATCGTTTTTTTTCTTTTTAAGGGTGGCACCGGTTACTTCCTTTTCTACTTTCTCCTCTTGCTCTACCTTCTCTTTAGGTTTTTTCAGTGTGTTTCCTTTTTCAGGTTGCAGCTCCTGATCAGCTTCTTTTTTTGTTGAAGACATTTACTTAATAATTGCCCAAATGTAGTTCTTTAAAGGGCGCTATTATAGAGTAGTGCCGAAAAGTTTTCCGCACTACTTTGTGAAAAAGAAATTTGAGTCTAAAATCTCTTGATGTATGCGTGGCAATAGGGAGTCTTACCAGTCTTGAAATAGTATTCCTGGTGATAATCTTCTGCTGGGTAAAACACATCGGCCTTAGTTACTTCGGTAGCTACTTTATATCCTTTAGACTGTAGTAATTGAATTAATTTATCTGCGATAGCTTTTTGTTCTTCAGAGGTGTAAAAAACACCAGAACGGTATTGATTGCCTAAGTCGGGACCTTGTCCGTCTTCTTGCTCGGGGTCATGCGTTTCAAAGAATAATTTGGCGAGGGTTTCAAATGAAGTTTTAGAATTATCGAAAATAACACGAACAGCTTCAGCATGTCCGGTTCTTCCAGTACAAACCTCTCTATATCCGGGATTTTTAATATGTCCGCCTATATACCCCGATTCAGCAGAAATTACACCTTCGGCTTGTTGCATGTAATATTCCACTCCCCAAAAACATCCACCAGCAAAAATGGCGGTGTCTATTTTGTTCTTAACTCCTGTGTTGCTGCTTTGTGCTTCAAAATTTAATGAAATAGAATTCACGCAATGGCGGGTGTTTTTGTCTGTAAATCCCTCTCCTTTAAATACATGCCCGAGGTGTCCTCCACAATTCGCACAAGTTATTTCTGTTCTGTGTCCGTCAATATCTGGCGTTTCTTTTACAGCTCCAGGTATTGCATCGTCGAAACTCGGCCAGCCGCAGCCACTATTGAATTTATCCTTAGAGGTATACAGAGGGGTGTTACATCTTTTGCAAACATAAGTGCCCGAATCTTTCTTTAAATAATACTCGCCACTAAAAGGGGCTTCAGTTCCTTTGTTAACTATTACTCTTTCCTCTGCGGGAGTTAAAGTGTTGAAGGATGTTTTTTTGTTTTCCATAGTAGTATTGTTTTTTTGTGCACAACCTTGCATTAAAATTAAAGTTAATGCGCTAATAATTAAGGTTCTAAATGTTTTCATAGGAATATGTTTTTCAACATAGTGGCTACTGTGCTAAAATCTTTACAAACTTAATGTAAATTCGCGCTGTGAAACTAATGCTTTTTTATATTTCTTTTTTGTTAATTTTTGTTGCATGTGACAGTGATTCTGTGCCAATTGAAGCAACATCGGGGCAGGCTTTGGTGAGCTATGCAAGAGGATTTAAGGTATTCGAGTTTGATACCAACTATGTTATTGTTATCGGAGAGAATAGATATTCATTTTCTAAAAATTTAAAAAATAGCACATATGTTTTGTCGGGAGTTACGCAACTGCAATTTCTAAAGGCGCTAAATGAAGATACATCCATCATTGGTTTGTTTGATGCTAATTATTTTAATGATAGCAGTATTTTCTCTCGATTAGCCAAGAGCGAGATGTTGAATTTCAAGCAAGCGAATTCTCCTGATTGGGAATTACTTGTGAAGCATTCAGGAAGTATCGTATTGGGCTATAGTAGTTTTAACTTAGATGCAGTGATGGTAAAGAATTTAAATTTAACGATTCTTCCCATTAACGAATTTCAAGAAAATCATCCTTTAGGAAAAGCTGAATGGATAAAAGTTTTTGGAGTGATATCTGGTAAATTTTCATTGGCCGATTCAATTTTCAGAAAAATAGAAGAACGTTATTTGGCCGCTAAACCTACTTCAAATGACTCATCGCATAAACCTAAGGTAATTGCAGGAGAGTATTATGATGGAGTTTGGACTGTGCCGGGGTCGAACAGTTATGTTGCCGCATTGGTTGCCGACGCGGGTGGGGAGTACATCATAAAAAATGAAAATTCATCTGTAGTGATGATGAATAAAGAGACTTTTTCTTCTCATTTAAAAAGCGCCGAATATTGGCGAAAAGTGAGCAGAGAAACTTGGGATGTGAAAAAGGTAAGCAAGGACGAAATTAAATTGAAATTTCAGGTGCATCCCGATAGGTTGAAAGCTTTAATTTATTGCGATGTTAGTAAAGTCAATTATTTTGATGCAGTTTTGCTGCAGCCAGAAAAAGAATTGCAAGATTTTGTAAATGCTTTTCAAAATAAGGATAGCATGAATTATTATAAATTGATAAAAGTTGAGTGAGATTAAAAACATATTAATTAAGGAGAAAACTAAATTCAACATTTGGATGCTTTTGTTGTTGGCGGTCTTTTTAATTTTAGCCTATTTAGAACTAAATTGGGGAAGTTCGGGAGTTGGCATTGGTGAGCTGTTTTCTCCTTCGCAAGAGTATAGTTCTGTAGTTTTTTATGAAATTAGAATTCCGCGCTTACTTACAGCGGTAATTATTGGGGCGTCTTTATCTTTTTCGGGACTAATACTGCAAACTGTATTTAGAAATCCTTTAGTTGGTCCATCGGTACTGGGTATTTCGTCGGGAGCGAGCTTAGGTGTGGCGCTGGTCACCTTGGCTGGTTATAGCACTTTGGCCGATCAAGATTCATCTCCTAAAGTAATGGCAGCGCTAGTGTTTTCGCTGGCTATTTTGTTTCTACTATTTAGTGTTGCCAATAGATTTAAAGACAATGTTTCGGTGCTTATTGTGGGTATGCTTATTTCTTACTTAGCAGGAGCTGTGGTTGATATTTTAATTTATGTTAGCGATAATGAAGCCCTAAAAGAATTTACACTGTGGGGAATGGGTAGCTTTGCTAGAATGAATTATGTGCAAATCATTATAATGTTTTTATTGATGATAGTGGCTTATTTAGTGGTATACAACAAAAGAAATTTAATGAACCAATACCTTATAGGTGAATTGCAAGAAATTGCACCAAAAAAGAAAAAGCGATTGGTGTTTTTGCTGTTGGTGATTGCGGGGGTAATAACCTCTTTTGTAACGGCTTATTGCGGACCAATTGCTTTTATTGGCATTGCTATTCCTAATTTATTGCGATTTGTACTTAAAATCACCAACCATAAATATTTGTTGTTGGGTTCTATTGCATTAGGGGCGGTTGTAGCTGTTTTATGCGACTTAATTTCTTCAATGCCATGGTCGACGCACAGCCTTCCTATTAATTCGGTTACTTCGTTGTTTGGTATTCCTATCATTATTATTATGGTATTTAAATCGAGATATAAAGGGTTATGAACCACTTAAAAGGAATAAGTATAGCATTGGGATACGAAGAGAAATCTTTGGTAAGTGATTTTGATTTCGATTTGCGTTCGGGACAAATTATTGCACTATTGGGATTAAATGGTTCGGGTAAAACCACTTTGTTTAAAACCTTAATGGATACTACGCCATTGTTGGGCGGTGATTTGCAGTGGAATGGCATTAGTATGCGTGATTTCTCTTTCAATAGTCGCCAGAAAATATTCTCTTGGTTACCAGCCAGAAGAGCGATGGAAGAGAGTTTGAAGGTTTATGAGTTGCTTAGTTACTCAGCTGCAGCTGTTAACGACGAAGATGTGCTAAAAAGTAAACGAACTTTAGAGGTAATGAACAAAATTACCGATTTGATGAAGCTTCATCCTTTTTTAGAAATGCCTTACATTTCATTAAGTGAGGGTCAGAAAAAAAAGGTAGAAATAGCCGCCATGTTCATGAAAGATTCGCCTGTTTGTTTGTTAGATGAGCCTTCTGTTTTTTTAGATATTTCCAATCAGAAGGAGATAGCCGATATCCTCCGTTTGTTCGCCAAAGAAGAAGGAAAAATTATTTTATTTAGTTCTCACGATTTAGCGCTTATCGAAAATGTAGCCGAAACATGTTGGGTGATCAACAATAATAAAATTGAGGCGAGTAATAGTATAACGGACACAATTGTTGAGTATACCAGCAGGGATTATACAGAAGAGGTGTTAATTGAAAATTAAGAATTCTTCTTTTTTTTCTCAAAAAAAACTATCTTGCTATTCACAAATTAGTATTCGTGGTAAAAATAACTACAGGAGCCATAGAGATTAATGAAGCAGGATTGATTATCAATAATTTTAAAACAAGATCGGGTTTTAAGCCAGTCTATATTTTAGAACAATCGCATACAATTCGCTTGATTACTGAAAAAAACCTTATGCCAATGTTGGTAAATGTTTCTTCTGTGGATGACTATTCTGCAGCATCGGTATTTAATTTATTTACTGTAGATAATCTTTCTTCTGTATCAAAAATGGCTATTTTCATGAGCTCTGATCTTAAATGTAATTTCATCAATTTCTTGCTCAAATTTAAATCTACGGCTTGTCCGGTTCGTGTTTTTACCGACTTTGAAGACGCCGATACTTGGCTTAGAAGTTAATTTCATTCTTATGATTAAACAAATGCTATTCGCTTTCATTTCGACTGCCATTATCTTTGTTGCTTGTTCTTCACAAAAGGCAGAAAGTAAAGATTCAATTACGCGATCTTCTTCCTCTTTTTCTGCAGATTCCACTATAGAAAGTAAGTATTTAAACAAAGTAATGAGGTTTAAAATAATTCTACCTTCAACATACAATTCTTTAGATTCCTTACCTCTGATATATTTATTACATGGCTATGGTGGAAATGAAAACAGCTACCATAATTATTTGTCTGGTTTGCAAAAGTTGGCAGACAGTTTAGCAATCCTAGTTGTTTGTGTAAATGGAGAAACGAGTTGGTATGTTAACAGCATTGAGCGTGATAGTTTGAGGTATGAGGATTACCTAGTGAAGGAATTGATTCCTTTTGTTGATGGGCATTATAAGGTAGGTAAAACAAATAAACAACATGGCATTGCTGGTTTAAGTATGGGAGGTTTTGGTTCCTTGTTTCTGGCCTTCAAACATCCTACACTTTTTTCTTATGTTGGTGGCTCCAGTGCTTGTGTAGATTTAAAACCTTACCCCGAAAATTGGGGAATTAAAAAGATTTTTGGAGATGTGTTGTTGAACGAAAAGGTATACGAACAACATTCTCCTTATTATATGGTGGATAGTATTAGCAAAGAATCGTTGAAATTCAAATTGGTGTTAGATTGTGGTACAGAAGATTTCTTTTTTCAAGACAATCAACGTTTCGATAAAAAGCTAAATGATTTGGGAATTAAACATGATTATTTTACTACCAAAGGAGACCATAATTGGGCTTACTGGCGGGTGAGTATTCCCAATCATGTGAAAAGATTCGCTAAAGAGGTGAAATAATTATTGGTTTAATTTTTCCAAAATCTAATCACCAACACTTCTGCCAAAAGCAGCAATAAAGCTGCAATAATAAAATGTTTCCAGTATTCTTTCTTACTCAATAAATCAGCAGCAGAAGACGATGTCTTTAGTTCAGATGCATTGATGAAATGCACGTTTTTACCTTCTCCTAATGTGTTTTGTAAGTCGTCTTCGTTCATGAATATCATACTCGATTCTTCACGAGAATAATTTAAAGCTAGTGCATCAAACACAATTTTATTCTTTGTTAAATTGTAAATTCCTGCTTCTTCAACGTTATTGCTGCTGAATAAAAACGGATGGTCGCCTGTTTTAGCAATGTTCAATGCATATTCGTTTTTATTGTCGCTCAAAGTGTACTGGGCAGATCCTGTATTGTTTTTGTTTTTAAGCGGTATTTGCAGGTTTTGATGAATGTTTTGAAACAAAACATCGCTTGAAATACTGGTAAGAATAATGCGGTACATCACCGTAGGAAAAAGCCAGTGCTGCGCAAAATTAGCTAGCGGAGAGCTTAAAACATACACTGCCGCATTTCCTTTTTGGTATCTCACCAGGTAAGGATCGTTGTTTTGAAAAGGCAGAAGTATTTCTTTTCCACCAATGAAGTTGTTGCTTATTATATAGTGTCCTTTAACAGTAGGTAAATTTAGTTTTTCGTTTTCGGGTAAGTCTTTTTTAGCAAATACATTGTTGAAGAACTCGTTTTGGGTATTGAATCGAGATAGTGCAGTGCTGCTCGAATCCCAAAGGTTTATTTCGTCTATTTGTAAAGTGCTGGTTAAAGCAGAAAGGTTGCTGTTTTTAGAGGGGATGAGTAGAATGCTTCCTCCGTTTTGTGTGAATTTAAGCAGTTCTTGAGCCAATCCCGAGCTGTAATTTTGTAGTTCATCTAGTAGAATTAAGTCGTTTTCTTTTAAGGCAGAATAGTCTAGTTGACTGATATTTTGTTTGCTGAATACAACTGAAGAATCCTTGTAAAAAAGTTTGTCGAAAGAAGGATTGGAAATCTTTTCAGAGATTTGAAGCACGTTAGTTTTTTTTCTGATATCATAGGTGAAATAAAAAGTATTGTCGAATAGTATAGGGGAGTCGTCAACTTCAATTTTACCATTGATAAGTTGTGGCTGGGCTACCGAATAAGTGAGCGCAACAATTTCGCTTTTTTCTGCTTTTAGGTTCAATGTGGCAAATGCTTTTTGCTCGTTGTTGATGCTCAATCGAATAGTGATGTTTTCAAGGTTTTTATCGCCATGGTTGGTGACTTTAATTTTTAATTCTTCTGGAGATTGCGTTTTTCTGATGGGAGAGTCGAACCAACAAGAATCTAGGCTAACGTTGTTTTTTAAAGAGGCTTCAATAGGAATAATAAACAAAGTGCTTAATGAATCGATCTTCTTTTTGTTGAAGTCATTCATTCCTTTTTGAAAGTCAGAAAGCCAGTACATTTCGGCATTTTCTTCACCCAAATCTGATTGTTGGCGCAAATATATTTCGCTTAATGTTCTTGAATGCGGCGATTCATCTACCAGATTCAACTCTTCTAAAAAGGTTTTTTTGTCGAGGTGTCTTCTGTGTTTTCCTTCAAAATCATTGGTAGTTAAAAGAAAGTAATCGCTATTTGGTAAATTTTTAACCAAAGCTTCTATTTTCTTTTTGGCCTCGTCAATAAGTCGGCCTCCTTCAGCGGCATTGTTCATACTAAAGGAATTGTCGAGATAAAAAGCATGCAGGTTGCTTTGTTTGGTATTGGCACCACCTGTGGAGCTAAAAGGAAGGGCGAAGGCCAAAATCAAAAAGCTAAAAGCCAGCAAGCGTAGTAGCAATATCAATAAGTTCTTAAGGTGATTGGCTGCTTTGCTTTGTTCTTTAATCGATTTTAGGAATAAAGTGTTGGGGAAATATATTTCCTTGTATTTTCTAAAGTTAAACAGATGAATGGCCACAGGTATGGCCAACAAAGCGAAGGCCCATAAAAACTGCGGATATAAAAAGGAAAAATTCATTAGTGCAAATATAAAATACTTGTCGAGATATGAATTCTAAAAGAATTATGTAAATTTCGGACGCTTTGTTAAAGCCAAACCTTATGATTGAACAAACATTAGATACCCGTCAGAAAGCATTGGCGCTGAATTTAGATAGAACCATTTACGGTACTTTTGCTGAGATTGGCGCCGGCCAAGAGATTGCACGTAATTTCTTTATGGCTGGAGCCGCTTCGGGAACGATAGCCAAGTCTCTTTCGGCTTACGACATGCAAATGAGTGATTCTATTTATGGTAAAAGACCGGGCAGATATGTGTGTATGCCTCGTTTGATTCAAATGATGGAGCACGAGTACAAAAAGTTGATGGTGAATTTGGCGCCCAACAATCCCGAAAAAAGATTTTTTGCCTTATGTGATACCGTTGAAACCATCAACTACTCAAAAACAAATCAAAGTCACGGTTGGGTTGGTGTTCGTTTTCAGCACAAAGCAGGTGAGGAACCAAGCGATTTCATTGTTCATTTACGTTTGTTAAACCGTGATAGTTTGCAGCAGCAAGAGGCTATTGGTGTGGTAGGTGTGAATTTGCTGTACGGTTGTTATTTCGATACGCACGACCCAGAGGGTATTTTAAAAAGTTTAAAAGACAACCTTCGTAGTGGTAGAATTGAGGTGGATATGGTGCATTGCTCTGGTCCGGCTTTTAAAAGAGTAGACAATCGCCTACTAAGCCTATATCTAGTTAAATCAGGTATGGCCGAGGCCTGTATGTTTGGTCCAGATGGCAATACCATTCACCCCACAGAGGTGTTGTACAAAAAAGATATTTTCGCCCTAAGAGGTAGATTCCGTCCGGTTACCCATGTTCATCTTGACATGATTAAAAACGGTTTGAAGCAATTCGAAAAGGAATTGACCAATCCGCAAAATGTGGTGGTAGTGACCGAGTTAACCCTAAAAGATTTAGCTGGTGAAGAGGGTATAGACGATCAAGATTTCTTAGATAGAGTAGATATTTTAACCTCTCTTGGTCAGTATGTTTTGGTGTCATCTTTCTTAGAGTATTTCAAATTGGTACCTTTCTTAACGCGCTACAACACAGGGTCTCAAGTGGCTTTGGTATTAGGCGCTAATACTTTAATAAATATTTTCAACGATAAGTATTACAAGCAGTTAAATGGTGGTTTGTTAGAGTCATTCGGTACTCTTTTCCACCGCGATGTTCGTTTGTATTTGTATCCTTATAAATTTGGAAATGAAATCATCAACTCTACGAACATGATGATTCCGCCTAAATACGAGAGTTTGTACAAGTATTTAATCGACAACAATAGAATTATAGATTATCAGCAATACGACCCTACCAATTTAAATGTGTTTTCGCACAAAGTGTTAGAGAAAATTCAGGCCAACGATAAAGACTGGGAGCAAATGGTGCCGCCAATCGTAGCGCGTATCATCAAAGAACATAAGCTGTTTAGCTACCGAAATCCCGATGCGAAAAAGATTAAAATTAGAGACGAGAATTTGGGTGGTAAATAGTTAGTTAACAGTATTGGCAGTATTTGGCTTCGCTGTTGTGAACGTATTCTATTTCTGCAGAAAATAGTTTGTCAAAAATCAACACCAACTGTTTCTTAAATGAAAGGCACATTGCTCTGTCGGCTTTGTCTTTCTTCTCTACATTGAG
>CAMBXP010000026.1 GCA_945871895.1 Chryseobacterium gleum
AAAAAATTTTTTGCCCCTACAGAAGCTCTAATTTAACCACCGATTCGGTGTGATGCGTATGCGGAAACATATCGACAGCCTGCGCTTTAGTGACTTTATATTTACCACTCATCAATTGTAAATCTCTTGCTTGTGTTGCAGCGTTGCAACTCACATACACCACTACTTTGGGTTCGGCTTCGAGGATGAGGTTGATCACATCTTCGTGCATACCTGCGCGAGGTGGATCAGTGATGATAATATCGGGTTTTCCATGTTCGGCGATGAATGAAGAAGTAAGAACATCTTTCATATCTCCTGCAAAGAAAATGGTGTTGTTGATGCCGTTGATTTGAGAATTTACCACAGCATCTTCAATAGCTTCTGGAACGTATTCTACGCCTACTACTTTTTTGGCTTGATGCGCTACGAAATTGGCGATAGTGCCAGTGCCAGTGTATAAATCGTAAACGATATCGTCTTTCTGAATACCTGCATAATCACGTGTTATTTTGTACAATTCTAAAGCTTGTTTAGAGTTGGTTTGAAAGAAAGATTTGGGTCCGATCTTAAATTTAATTCCTTCAAAATCTTCAATAATATGATCTTTGCCGCTATAGCAAATCACCTCTTGATCGCCAATGCTGTCGTTGCCCTTTTGGTTGATGGCATACATCAACGAAGTGATTTCGGGAAAAGTAGTTTTTAAGAATTGTAGAATCTTTTCAATCTTCTCTCCATCGTTCTCGAAGAAGGTAACAATCACCATCAACTCACCTATCATGGTATTGCGAATGATTAGGGTGCGCAACAAACCTTCTTGCACACGAATATTGAAAAAAGAATAATTGTTATCTACCGCAAATTTGCGAATGGCGTTGCGAATTTTGTTGGAAGGATCGGGTTGCAGCCAGCACTTATTGATATCTACTACTTTATCGAATCTTCCTGGAACATGAAAGCCCAATCCGCGCAATTCACCTTGATCTTCTACATTCATATCGCGACTATCCAACCAGCGTAAATGACTAAAAGTATATTCTAATTTATTTCTGTAAAATTCGGTTTCTGGCGCAGCTAAAATTGGGGTGATTTCAGGCAAAGTCACTTTACCAATTCGAGTAAGCTGATCAATCACCTGTTGTTGTTTAAACTGCAATTGATACTCATAGCCCATGTGCTGCCATTTACAACCACCACAAGTTCCAAAATATTCGCAAAAAGCATCAACACGCTTTGGAGAAAGAGAATGCGTTTTAATGATTCTTCCTTCCATAAAAGCTTTTTTCTTTTTGGTCACTTGAATATCTACCACATCGCCGGGTGCGCCGCCACTAATAAATAATGCGAGTTCGTTAAGCTTAGCGAAAGTATTGCCTTTGTCGGCGATATCTAGAATGGTAATATTTTCTAGAATAGGATAATTGTTTCTTCTTGGTTTTGCCATGGCGCAAAAATAGAGTTTAATGTTCAATGTTCAATGTTCAAAGTCTAATGTTAGTTTAAAACAATTTACTTAACTTCAAACCCAATATGTTCGCATTGAACATTAAACATTGAACTTGGAAGTATGAACATCAACGTTACCGTTTCGGTGCAAGGAAAAGTGCAAGGTGTAGGTTATCGCAATTTTGTGATGATGGCAGCCAACATTAGCAATGTAAAAGGTTGGGTGCGCAACGAAATGGATGGAACCGTTACCGCAGAATTTGAAGGCACGCAAGCTTTGGTTGATGAGATGATTGAAAAATGTTACCAAGGTTCTATGTTTTCTAGAGTGGATAAAATAGATGTTCGTCAGGGAGAAATTAAAAACTTTAAACACTTCGAGATAATTCGTTTGTAAATGAAAGAAGCCGTTTTATATACTTTCTTACTTCTCTCTTCTACTCTATTGTCACAAGATTCACTGCGTTTGAAACGCAGAATTAGCGATGACATTTTTCCTAAATCTGTTGTGCACAGTGGTGATGGTTTGTTTGCCGCACAAAACAAAAACGCACACAGCATTAATTTTTTCAATCGAAATTACGAAACAGTTGGTGTTGTTTACGACGATATCGATTTATCGAAATTTGATACCGCTTACCATTCTATCATGACTTGGGGAGCGCCGGAAGAAGGAACCTTTAGCGATTTTGGAAAATACTATTGGGTAAGCAATTTTAAGATGGAAGGTGGTAATTTTAAAAATGCGCCCTGCGAAAGTTGCAGCGGCAAAAACTACGACCATAGTTTTGTGTACAAAATAAACACTTGGAATTTCAAGATAGAAAAAGTGGTGGAAGTGGGTTCGGGCAGCAAAGCCATTGTGGCCAACGATGCGCTAAAAATGATAGCAGTGGCCAATTACAGCAGTGGCGACATTCACATTATTAGCAGCAAAACAAACAAAGCAATAAAGCAATTGAATGTAGGTAAATACCCAAGCGCCATTGTTTTTCATCAGAGCAAAAAACAAATTTATGTGGCCTTGGCGGGCGAAAAAAACATGGCAGTGATCAATATAAAAAACTGGCAAATTTCCTTCATAGAAAATGTTGGGTACTCTATTAACGATTTGTGTTTAGATGAGAAAAAAAACACGCTGTACGCATCGTTAAAAGAAGATGGAAAAGTGCTAAAAATAAATCTGAACAACAAGGCTACTCAATATGCAAAAACAGGAAGAGAGCCAAGAACAATAGCACTTAGCAGTGATGGCAAATATTTGTATGTGGTGAACTACGCCGATAATTCTGCCGTGAAAATTAAAACAGATAGTATGCTGCTTAAACAAAAAGTGCGCACTGCAAAACAACCTGTGGGCATTAGCATCGACGAAAAAAAAGGCGACATTTGGGTGGCCTGCATCAGCGGAGAAATAGATGTTTTTGGCGATAAGAGTTTACTTAAAAAAAGTGCTTACGATAAATACATTGCAAGCTTAATGAGCAAACCTTCTGAGAAAGAAACTACCGTTTATTTACCTGAAATTAAAGAAGAAATTGTAGTAGAAAAAAAGCAAGTGATTGCCACCAAAAAGAAAACAGAAACAAGCAAAAGTGACGCATGGATTGCTGTTGCGGGCACCTTTAGAGAAAAAGAAAATGCCAAAAATTTACAAGAACAATTGATGCAAAAAGGCTATATTTCTGAAGTGTTGGAAAGAGACAACGGCATGTTCATGGTAACCTACGGAAGCGCTGTAAACCGCAAAGAAATTGATGATTTAGCAGAAGAAGTAAAAAGCGATGGCATGCAAGTAATCATCACTCGACGATAAAAAAAAAACTACGGAAACAACAGAAATAATAGGTTACATAGCCATGCTTTGTGTGGCCATATCTTTATCGCTTAAAAACATGAAGAAATTGCGCTATTGGAATTTAGCAGGGGATCTTCTCTTTGCAGTTTAAGGCATACAGTATTTTTTCATGAGATAAAAGTATATTTCGATGTAAAATGCGGCATTGCTAAAAAAGTTACAAACTGGAAATAATTATTTTAAGGATGGTAAATAGTACTCCCCAAACATCTGCGCTAATTGATCCTATTCATCAATCACTTCAAACTAAAGTAAGGTAAAGATTTTTGAATAATATGTCCTATCTTTAAACCATGCAAGAAAAATTGCTATTGGAAAAATACCGGCTGAACACCGCTATTTCCGAGTTGATTGCGAAACTTAAAAAAGACAACCCCTCCCCCATAAAATTATCGGGGGCCAAAGGTTCCTTGCCAGCACTCATCGCCACAGGTGTTTGGAACAAACATCACTCACCGCATATTTTTTTATTAAACGACAACGAAGAAGCGGCTTATTTCTACAATGATTTACAACAGTTCATCGCAAAAGAAGATGTACTTTTTTTTCCTGCTTCTTTTAGAAATCCATACGAGCCCGAAGAAATTCAAAATGCTAATGTTTTAACACGCACCGAAATTTTATCTGATTTAGCTGCGCACAAAAATAAATTCATTATTACTTATCCCGAGGCCATTGCCGAAAAAGTGGTGAGCGAAAAAGTGTTTCATCAACATTCTTTGCAAATTAAAAAGGGAGAAACTCTTTCCGTAGATTTTGTAATTGATATGTTGTTTGAATATCATTTTACAAGAACAGATTTTGTGGCTGAGCCCGGACAATTCGCTGTGCGCGGAGGTATCATCGATATTTTTTCTTTCTCGAACGATTATCCTTTTCGTGTAGAATTTTTTGGCGATGAAGTAGAAACCATTCGCTCTTTCGATCCATCTACACAATTATCGGTTGATCCATTAGATCACATCACAGTGGTGCCCGATATGATTTTACAAGAAGGAATTTCACAGCGTGAATCACTATTGACTTTCCTCGGAAAACAAAGCGTGCTGTGGATTGCCAATTCGACTTTGTTTATTGAGCAAGTTGATAAAGCTTTCAAAAAAACCGAAAGATTGTTTGAAAAATCGGGAACATCAACACTTAAAAAAGCGACTCCCGAAGAATTGTTTTTAACTGAAACTGCTTTCATTCAAGAACTCAAAAATCATCCCATCATCTTCTTAGAAAATAGTAGCGATGATGTAAAAATTAGTTCTTCTCCGCAACCCAACTTCAACAAAAATTTCGATTTGTTGTTGCAACATTTGCACGAATATCAAGAGAAGAATTACGAAATATTTTTGGTGAGTGATTCTCAAAAAGAATTAATCCGTCTCAAAGATATCGTCGATCATCATCCGCAAGCTACTCCGCTGAAATACGAGATGATGTTGTTGGCTTTGCACGAAGGTTTTATCGATCACGATTTAAAAATTTTAGTCTACACCGATCATCAAATTTTCAATCGTTACCATCGCTTCAAATTAAAAGAGCGCTACAAAAAAAGTAAACAAACTATTACTATAAAAGAACTCACTGGCTTACACAAAGGTGATTATGTTGTTCATAGTGATTATGGCATTGGTTTGTTCGACGGATTAGAAACTATTGAGAACGATGGCAAGAAACACGAAGCCGTTCGAATCCTTTATAAAGACAGCGATTTGCTGTATGTAAACATTCAATCGCTGCACAAAATTTCTCGCTACTCGGGCAAAGAAGGAAAAGAACCTTCGATGAATAAATTGGGCACAACTACTTGGAAAACCAAGAAGGAAAGCACCAAGAAAAAAGTTAAAGAAATTGCTTACGATTTAATTAAACTTTACGCCAAAAGAAAAGCACAAAAAGGTTTTGCTTTTGCTCATGATAGTTACTTGCAACAAGAATTAGAAGCTTCCTTTATTTACGAAGATACGCCCGATCAAGAATCATCCACTGCTGCCGTTAAAGCCGATATGGAAAAAGAATTTCCTATGGACAGGTTGGTGTGCGGTGATGTTGGCTTTGGTAAAACAGAAATTGCCATGCGTGCCGCATTTAAAGCGGTATGCGATGGCAAACAAGTCGCTGTTTTAGTGCCTACCACAATTTTAGCTTTACAGCATTTTCGCTCGTTTAGCGAACGCTTTAAAGATTTTCCTGTTACGGTAGATTACATCAATCGCTTTCGTTCCACCAAAGCACAAAGTGAAACTGTTACCAAATTAAAAGACGGAAAAGTTGATGTGATTATTGGCACACACCGCATCGTTGGAAAAGATGTCATTTTTAAAGATTTAGGTTTGCTCATCATCGATGAAGAACAAAAATTTGGTGTGGCCATTAAAGATAAATTGAAAACAATTAAAGCGAATGTTGATACGCTTACACTTACTGCCACTCCTATTCCTCGTACTTTACAATTCTCGTTGATGGGCGCTCGCGATTTAAGTGTGATCAACACTCCGCCACCCAATAGATATCCTGTTGATACGAATGTGATTTCTTTCGATTTAGAAAGAATAAGAGATTCTATTCGTCATGAAATTGAACGTGGCGGACAAGTATATTTTGTGCACAACAAGGTGAGCAACATCATGGAAGTTGCAGGAAGATTACAAAGCTTGTTACCGAGTGCGAGAATTGCTATTGGTCACGGACAAATGGATGGAAAAAAACTCGAAGAAGTGATGCTGGATTTCATCGAAGGTCAGTTCGATATTTTAGTGGCTACAACGATTATCGAATCGGGATTAGATGTACCAAATGCGAACACGATTATCATCAATAACGCACAAAATTTCGGACTCAGCGACTTGCATCAAATGCGGGGAAGAGTTGGACGTTCTAACAAAAAAGCATATTGTTATTTAATCACTCCGCCGCTTTCTACTTTAAGCGATGAATCAAGAAAACGATTGCGCGCCATTGAAGAGTTTTCTGATTTAGGAAGTGGATTCAACATCGCCATGCGCGATTTAGATATACGCGGTGCAGGAGATTTATTGGGTGCCGAACAAAGCGGATTCATCACCGATGTTGGATACGATATGTACCAACGAATTTTAGATGAAGCATTGCACGAATTACGCGAAACAGAATTCAAAGATTTGTACGCCGATGAAGCACCAAAAGAAAGAATGTTTGGCGACGATTGCGTGATTGATACCGACGTAGAAATACTCATTCCAACAAATTACGTGAACACCGTTTCAGAAAGATTATCGCTCTACAAAGAACTCAACGAAGTAAAAACAGAAGAAGATTTATTAAGCTTCGAAAAACATTTGATTGATAGATTTGGCGCACTTCCCAAACCAACCATCGAACTTTTAAATGCAATGCGTTTACGATGGTTAGGCGAAAAATTAGGCTTCGAAAAAATCACCATCAAAAACGGAAAAATGCGTTGTAACTTCATAGGCAACCAAGAAAACCGCTTCTTCCAATCAGAACAATTCGGACACCTATTAAAATACGTTCAAGAAAATTCACAACGCTGCACACTTAAACAAGTGAAAGATAAATTGAGTATTGGCTTTGAGTATGTGGGTAAGATTGAGGAGGGGATGAAGGAACTTTCAAAAATGGTTTTATAATATAGCTCTCTTCGCCAGGTGCGCGCTTCCAAGCGCGTACCTATTGTATTGGCATTTTCAATGCCAGTCTTATGCTTGCAATCTACTTCGCCGTAATTTCAGATTTTGCAAAGCGAATCTGAAATCTTTTTTTTTAGGAATTTTCAATTCCGACAATCACGAAAAAGCGATTAAAAATCGCTGCAAATAACCCTTTCAAATTACACTTCGTTAAATTTGAAAGTACGGGGTCTGGGGAGCGGGGAAAACACTGTAATATGGGAGGCATTGAAAATGCCATTACAATAGGCACGCGCTTGGAAGCGCGCGCCTGGGGAGAGAGGGGAATGAACCATGTGCAAACAAAAATCCCCCGAATTTCTTCGAGGGATTTTTTTTATGATTTAGATTTTTAATCAATCTACATTGTCATGTAAGAAAGAATTGTTTGGTCTGATTTCCGGACCTTCTTGCTCATCATGAGAAAGTGTGTAACGAGATACTGGTGACTCAGATGAATGAGGAACTTTCTCTAAGTTAACGCTCTTTCTTTTGTAAGCTGGTTCGTTTTCCAATTCAGAAATTCCAGATGGCGTTTTCATTCTGTAGCTTAATGCCTTCAAACGCATAATTCTCTCTTGTGACTGACGCATTTGCTCTTCAGTACCTAAGTCGTTAGACAATGAAAATTCTTCTCTCTTAAGCTGTGAAATTACAGATGGTTCTTTTGGTGTTTCAATCACTGGAGATTCTAAAACTGGTTCATCAAATAATCTTTTGGCAACAATTGGTTCAGATGGTCTTTCGAAAACAACTTCTTTAACTTCTTCGCTATTGACTGTTTTCACTTCCCATCCTTCTGGTAAAGTATTTTCTTCTTCGAAAGTGTTTATTTGATCTTGTTCAGCAAATGGCTCTTCGATATCGAAGCTCATTGTTACTTGCTCTTGCACTGCTTCTTCTTGCTCTCTTGGCACTTCAAATTCAAAAGTAAATTCTTCTTCTACTTCTGGAGTTTCAACTTGTGCAACAATTGGTTCAACAGCTGCTACAATAGGCGCTGCAGTTTCGAATAATGGAGTAACTAATTTTTGCACTGGTTCATCTTTCGTCAACACGTGAACAAGTTTAGCTGGCTTAGCTTCCAACTCAGAACCTAATTGTGTGCTAGATTTGAATCCGGTTGCAATTAAAGTAACTGATATATTGTCGCCTAAAGTTTCGTCCATTCCAGTACCCCAAATAATCTCAGCAGTTGATCCTGCTTCGTCTTGGATATAATCAGTGATTTCAGCAATCTCATCCATCATTACTTCAGTGATGCCTGAAGTGATGTTTAACAAGATATAGTTGGCACCTTTAATGTTATTGTCGTTCAACAATGGAGAAGCCATAGCCTCTTGAACTGCACGCAACGCGCGATTTTCACCGCTTGCTTTTGCGCTACCCATAATCGCCACACCGCTGTTGCTCATTACTGTTCTTACATCTTCAAAATCTACGTTGATGTAACCTGTTACTGTAATCACTTCAGCGATTCCTTTTGCTGCAGTAGTTAAAATATCATCGGCTTTTCCGAAAGCTTCTTTCAACGAAAGATTACCGTACATCTCTCTCAATTTATCGTTGCACACTACTAAAAGCGTATCAACATTTTGTCTCAAATGCGTGATTCCTTCTTCGGCTTGTTTCGCTCTTTTTTTGCCTTCAAATTGAAAAGGATAAGTTACGATACCTACTGTTAGAATACCCATCTCTTTTGCGATTTGAGCAATCACCGGCGCAGCACCTGTACCTGTTCCACCACCCATACCTGCAGTGATGAAAACCATACGTGTTCCTTGCAACAATTCTCTTATCTCTTCATAATTTTCTAATGCAGCGTTGTGTCCAACTTCAGCAATAGAACCAGCACCTCTGCCATCGGTAAGAGCTGTTCCTAATTGAACTTTAATTGGTACCGGACTAGCATCCAATGCTTGTTGATCGGTATTACAAATTAAGAAGTCAACACCATTGATACCTTGACGGTACATGTGGTTAACGGCATTGCTTCCTCCTCCTCCAACTCCAATCACTTTAATGATTGAATTTTGGTCTTTTGGTAAATCGAATTGCATCATCATTTTTTATTTAATTGAATGTTATATTTTCTTTTTTGTTCAATGTTCAATGTTCAAAGTTCAATGTTAGCTGTGTATTTTGAGTTCTGCTACCATTGAACTTTGAACATTAAACATTGAACTAATTTTCTATTCAGCGTCTTCTTCGAAAAATTGCTTTCCCTTTTGTAAAATTTTATCAAAAAAAGAACCTTTCTGTTTTGAACTGTGCTCGGCAATAGCTGTTCTTTTTTCCATTTCTATTTCTTCTTCTGTTTTCTCTTCTGCCGCTTTTGGTTGCTCAACAACTTTTGGTTTGTTGGCGTTTTGTTTGTCGATTACTTGCAAACCTTTAATCACCAAACCAACACCTGTTGCGAACACTGGAGAAGTAACATCTTGCGGACCTTTAGCCAAGTGCTCGTTCGGGTAACCAATACGAGTGTCCATTCCCGTCATGTATTCTACCAGTTGGCCGATATGTTTCAATTGCGCTCCACCACCTGTCACTACAATACCTGCAATCAATTTTTTCTCGTAGCCCGAGTTTTTTATTTCGTAATAAATGTTCTCAATAATTTCTTCCATTCGTGCTTGAATGATGTGCGCCAAATTCTTTACAGAAATTTCTTTTGGCTCTCTACCTCTTAAACCCGGAATAGAAACAATTTCATTTTCTTTATTCTCACTTGCCAAAGCAGAACCGAATTTCATTTTTAACAATTCGGCTTGAGATTTAATGATGGTGCAACCTTCTTTAATATCTTCTGTGATCACGTTACCTCCAAACGGAATAACGGCAGTGTGACGAATAATTCCTTCTTGAAAAATAGCGATGTCTGTTGTTCCACCACCTATATCCACTAACACTACACCCGCTTCTTTTTCTTCGTCGTTCAATACAGCTTCAGAAGAAGCCAATGGCTCAAGGATCAATTCCACCACTTCCAATCCTGCTTTCTGAATACACTTGTGAATATTTTTTACGGCAGCAACTTGGCCAGTAATGATGTGGAAATTTGCTTCCAATCTTACTCCCGACATACCAATAGGATCTTTAATTCCAACTTCGCTATCAACGATATATTCTTGTGGAAGCACGTGAATAATTTCTTCACCAGGCAGCATCACCAACTTGTACATATCATCGATTAACGCGTCGATATCTTTTTGAGAAATTTCTTCTTCCAAAGAATTTCTCATTTTGATACCACGGTGTTGAAGAGATTTTATGTGCTGTCCGGCAATACCAACATTCACCGTACGAATGTCAACACCACTTTGATTTTCTGCTTCTGTAACAGCAGTTTTAATTGACTGAACAGTTTTCTCAATGTTTGAAACCACACCACGCGTAACGCCCACCGATTCAGAGCGGCCCATTCCTAAAATCTCAATTTTGCCGTATTCGTTTCTACGACCAACAATGCATACAATTTTCGTTGTACCAATATCTAAACCTACTACAATTTCTGAAGCTTCCATTACGCTTTCTTTTTACAAACTATTTGACCCTTAAACTTTAAAACAATCTCAGAATACACATCGATATTCTCTTTGTTCAAACCCTCATTATAAAACTTTTCAAGCTTTGCGAATTTCTCATCGAGATTAGACACGTCGCCTAACACCACTGTGAAATCACCATATTTTGGAACAATTTCGATATCGCCATTGTCGTTAAAATACACCTGATCGGTAAATGCTTTCCAAAATTCATTGGCTTCGAAAAATTTTCCTAGCACAAACAAATCCCGAATAATTTTGGGTTCATCTTTCTTATTCAAAGAACTATCAAGGCTTCCACAGTATCTCGAAAAATTTCCTGTGGCAATAATCACCCTCGCTGTGTACTTCGGCAGCCAATTCATACGCGCTCCCGTGGTGTCAATGTAGAAACCTTTCCCGTTTTGTGGAATAGCTCTCAGCAAAACTTTTCTCAGAGAAATGTTAATAAATAACTGTCCGTCTACTGTAGCAAAGGATTCCACGCTACTTACAGGCTCCAAATTTTTTATCAACTTCTCTACATCGCCAGTGTTAATATCTCTAATTTTTCTTCCCTCTAATTTTTCGGCAATAGGTTTAAGTGCAATTCGAACATCTTTTTCATCGAGAAAATAGTTGCCTGTAGGCGCATCAATAATGACGTTTACCTTTTTACAACGCACGTCTTGGTTGGCCGCTTCCACAAAACCAGTTGCCACGATGATACCCACCCCAAACAAAATCCACAATATGATTCTTACTTTCTTCATTTGCTTTTTGCCTCCATTATTTTTTTAACATCGTCTACCATCGCCCCTATATCGCCGGCTCCTACGGTTAACATTACTTCTATATCACGTGATTTAATTTCTTGCAACAACTCTTCTTTACTCACCAATTTTTTATTGGCCAGAGAAATTTTATCTAATAAAAATTGAGAGTTGATGCCTGCCATAGGTAATTCTCTTGCAGGATAAATTTCTAACAGCAGCACCTCATCCAACAGAGATAAACTCTCGGCAAAGCCTTTGGCAAAATCGCGTGTACGTGAAAACAAATGCGGTTGAAAAGCGCCTGTTAATTTTTTACCGGGAAAGAAATGACGCAATGAAGTGATGCATCTTTTGAGTTCTTCCGGATGATGCGCGTAGTCATCTATATATACTCTCTTATCGTCGCGGTATACTATTTCGAAACGACGGTCAACACCTTTGTACTCTTTTAATCCTTTCAGAATTAAGCTTGGCTCAACGCCCATTTCGTAAGTCACGGCACTTGCCACAATGCAATTTTCAATATTGTGCAAACCAGGTAAACCAAGCGATGCACCTTCCATTACTTTTCCTTTCGCTACGAAATCGAAATGATATGCGCCATTTTCTACACGAATATTTTTAGCATAAAAATCGGCCGCGTCATTGTCTAAACTATACGTTAAATAAGGCTTCTCGAAATTACCTTTAACGCTATAATTCACAATTAGCTTACCATCTTTCTTTAAATTTTTAGTAAACAATTGAAACGACTCCACCACTTTATCTCCAGTTCCATAAATATCTAAATGATCGGCATCCACAGAAGAAACCGTTAAAATATCGGGATACAATTTCAAGAAAGAACGATCGTATTCATCGGCTTCCACCACACATGATTTAGCATCTTTGTTGCCGAGATAATTGCTGTTTAAATTTTTAGAAACGCCACCTAAAAAAGCAGAGAAAGACAAGTCGGCAGTTTTAAATAAATGCGCCACCATTGATGAAATGGTAGTCTTTCCGTGTGTTCCAGAAACAGAAACATTGAACAACAACTTCGTTAATTCGCCCAACACTTCAGAACGTTTGTACAAAGTAAAACCTTGTTCTACCAAATAATTTTTTCCTCTGTGTGTGGCTGGAATGGCCGGAGTATAAACGATTAAAACTTCATTGCTCTTAATGAAAACTTCTTGCGGAACAGCTTCAACAGCATCATCGTAACTAACCTGAATTCCTTCTTCCACCAATTGTTTGGTTAATTTAGTTTCTGTTTTATCGTAGCCACAAACTTGTTTTCCCTGTGCTTTAAAATGACGTGCCAACGCACTCATTCCTATCCCTCCGATACCGATGAAATAAATAATATTTTTTTCTGCTAATTTCATTTCTTTATCAAACTAATTACCTCGTTCACTATTGTTTCTGTGGCATTGGCAAAGGCCAATTTATCCATGTTGTAAGCTAATTTTTCGCAACGTTCTGTATCTTTCAATAAGGAAAGAGCTTCATCTACCAAGATTGATTTTGCATCAACATCTTTCACTAAAATGGCAGCGTTGTAATTCACTAACGACAAAGCATTTTTGGTTTGATGATCTTCTGCAGCTGTTGGCAGTGGAACCAAAATACAAGGCTTTTTCACCAAGCACAATTCAGAAACAGCCAAAGCTCCAGCACGAGAAATAACGATATCAGCTGCGGCATAAGCCAAATCCATATCGGAAATAAAATCAAAACTCATGATGCCATTTTTACCCACTTCAGCAACACGTTTTTTTGCTTCTTCGGTGTACAACTTTCCTGTTTGCCAAATGAGCTGAACATCTGCGTCGGCGAATTTTTGCAAGTCGCCATCGATTGCATGATTAATAGAACGAGCACCTAAGCTACCACCCACTACCAAAACAACAAGATGGTTTTTATCTAAATTAAATTTCTCTAAACCTCTTTCTTTTTTTCCTTCAAGTTTGGTGATTTCTTTACGCACCGGATTTCCAGTTAAGATGATTTTATCTTTCGGAAAAAACTTATCCATGTTATCGTAAGCCACACAAATACGCTGCACTCTATCTTTCAAAACTTTATTGGTAATACCAGGAAAAGAATTTTGTTCTTGAATTAAAGCAGGAATCTTTTTCATTGTTGCGGCATACAACAAAGCACCACTTGCATAACCACCTACACCAACAGCAACATCAGGCTTAAATTTTCTAATAATTCGTAAGGCTTTAAAAACGCTAAAGATAACTTTAAAAGGAAAAAGAAGATTTTTGAAAATAGAACCGCGCTGCAATCCGCTAATCCATAAACCTTCAATCTTGAAACCAGCAGCCGGAACTTTGTCCATTTCCATTCTGCCCTTTGCACCTACAAATAAAATTTCGGCATCGGGATATTTTTCCTGAATACCTTTAGCGATAGCAACAGCCGGAAAAATGTGTCCGCCGGTACCACCACCACTAATTATTACTCGTGGCCACTTCTTTTTTTGCTGGTTGTTTGTCATATACCTCTCTGCTAACACTTAAAATTATTCCAATTGAAATACTTGTAAACCAAAGTGAAGTGCCTCCCATACTGAGGTAAGGTAAAGGCTGACCGGTTACAGGAAATAAACCAACAGCAACGCCCATATTGCTGAAGGCTTGAAAGATTAAAGAAATAACACAGCCAATCACTAGCAACATACCAAAAGTAGATTCTGTTTTTACGGCCACGCGAATGCCTCGATAAAAAAGTAACATGTACATAAACGCCACGAAAATTCCGCCAATCAAGCCGAGCTCTTTCACTAAAGTAGCATACATGAAATCGGAAGAAGATTGCGGAGGTAAAGGATTTTCATTTTTACCACTGAAATAATTTCCAACTACACCACCACTAACGATGGCCGCTTTAGATAAACTACTTTGATAATTTGCTTCAGTTTCGGCTTCATCCTGCGCACCTTCTTCTCCGCCACCAACCCATGCTTCAACACGATGCTGCCAAGTGAGAACACGGTTGTTGTTAGGCGCAACAATTTTCACCACCATCACAAAAATTAGGAAGGCACCTACGGCCAAACCTATGGTAGATAAAATATGTTTCATGGGAACTCTACCAATAAAAAGCAAAACGATACACGTCCCAAAAATCAAAGCTGTAGTAGAAAAATTCACTTTAACGATGAGTCCGCAAACAATAAAAATAGGTAAAATAACAGGCACAAAAATCTCTTTAAAAGTCATTTTCTGATTTTGGTTTTTGTGCAGTACGCGTGCCAAATACATGATAAGCGCCATTTTAGCTAAATCGGAAGTTTGAAAGCTCACCCCTATGCCAGGAATTTCAATCCATCTATCAGCAGAATCTTCGCTCACTCCCGACAGCAAAGTGAAGAGTAAAAGAGGAATAGAAATGAAAAGTAGAATTTGAGAAATACGGGAGTAATAAATGTATTTAAGCAAATGGGTGAAATAAATCATGCTAATACCAAGCGCCAGAATGAAGATATGTTTGCCCACATAGTACAAAGAATTTCCGCCTTGAAAACGATATACCAAAGAAGCGGTAGAATAATAGATCATCACAATTGACAGAAGAGAAAGCATGATGACAATCCACCAAATAATTTTGTCTCCACGCAATTTATCGTATATACTTGAAAGAAAAGATTTGGGCGGATTTTGTGATTCTGGGTTATTGGACATGGCTTTATGAATTCGTCATTGCTTGTTCACCTTCATCCAATGCATCCAAAGCAAATGATTCATTTTGATCTTCAGGTAAAGGAATTTCAGTTGTGATTTCACCAACGCCTTTTACCATTTGACAAATCAAATACACCGTAAGAATAAAGATTCCGAATAGTGCGAGAGTTGCCAAAAAGAAGATTTTCTCCTTTGTAGAGCCATAGCCTTTTAGCAACCACCAAAATCTTGTAATCATAGGAAGTAAACTTTTATAAACTTCTTACCAATTGCTTAAATCTGTTACCTCTTTCTTCGTAATTCTCAAACATATTAAAACTAGCCGATGCTGGAGACATTAAAACAGCTTCGCCCTTTTGTGCAGCGTAGTAGGCCATTTGCACAGCTTCTTCCATTGTTACGGCAGCTACAATCATTTGAACTTTATCCAAGAATGCTTCGAAAGCTTTATTTTTTTCGGTACCGATGTACACCACACATCTTACCTTTTCTTGCACCAAATCATGTAATGAAGAATAGTCAACAGTCTTATCAACTCCACCTACAATCCATACCACTTCTTTGGTCATTCTTTCTAAAGCGTACCAAGTAGAATTTACATTAGTTGCTTTTGAATCGTTGATGTACTCTATGCCGTGAATATTGGCAACAAATTCTAAACGATGTTCAACGTTTTCGAATTCAGAAAAACTCTCGCGAACGCCTTCTTTACGAATTTTTTCATAGTCCTTCTTGATATTCTCAGCCATCGATGGTCCGGTTTGAATTTTGTCTTGAAATTCGAAGTTCCCTTTTGTCATAGATTCTACTCTTTAGGATTGTGTTACTAATTGGTGTACTATATTCTTAAACTGAATTCCTCTATCTATATAATTCTTAAACAAATCGAAACTTGCGCAGGCTGGCGACAATAAAACCGTATCACCACTCACTCCCCATTCCTTTGCTTTTGAAACCGCATCAGCTATTGAATTTGTGGAATGAAATAATTTTCCGCTTTCTCCAAACTGTTTCTGCAATTTAGAATTGTCTTTGCCTAAACAGATGATGCCTTTCACTTTTTTATTAACAAAAGTCATTAACACTGAATAGTCATTGCCCTTGTCTACGCCGCCTACAATCCATATTACAGGAGTTTTCATACTCTCCAAGGCATACCACACAGAATCAACATTTGTCGCCTTTGAATCGTTGATATATTCTACTCCGTCAATAGTTGTCACCTTTTCCAAACGGTGTTCAGCATTTTTAAAAGTGCTAAATCCGTTTTCAATTTGTTGTTGATTCAGTCCAGCAAGAATCGCAGCAGTGCCAGCCGCCATTGCGTTGTATCTGTTGTGTAATCCAGAAATAGTAAGAACGTTAGTTGCAATCGTCATTTTTTTATCGTCAACATTAAAAATTATTTCACGCTCATTCGATACCGAATTTGCATCCCCAATGTTACTGATAAAATATCTTTTTCCGCCAAAGACTTTTCCCGTGCAAAAGCTGTTCATTACTTCGTCATCTTTGTTAACAACGAATGAATTTTTAGAATCCTGATTTTGTAAAATTCTAAATTTCGATGCTACATAATTTTCAAATTTGTAGTCGTATCTATCCAGATGATCGGGAGTAATATTTAACAAAATAGCAATGTCGGCTTTGAAAGAATACATGCCATCCAACTGAAAACTACTCAACTCTACAACATAGTATTCATGGGGGTTTTCGGCTACCATTCGCGCCAAACTCATACCTATATTTCCACCTAAACCAACATCACAACCAGCATTTTTCAGCAAGTGATAAGTTAGTAAAGTAGTGGTAGTTTTTCCATTACTTCCTGTGATGCAAATCATCTTTGCATTTTCATTTTTGTACATTCCTGCCAATTCAATTTCTGAAATAACAGGTATGTTTTTTTTCAAAAAATGTTGAACAAGGTCTGTTTTTTCTGAAATTCCCGGACTCTTAACAATTAGCGTTGGTTGATGGTTGAAAACTTCCTTGTGTTCTCCCGACTCAAAACGAATTTTATAGTCCTCTAATATTTTTTTGTAGTCATCACTTATCACTCCGCCATCAGAAACAAAAACATCATAGCCCTTCTGCTTGCCAAGAATGGCAGCACCTACACCGCTTTCGCCAGCACCTAATACTATGAGTGTTTTATCCGACATTTTCTTCTATCTCAATTTTAAAGTTGCAATGGCACACACGGCCAAGATGATTCCAACAATCCAAAAACGTGTTACAATTTTTGCTTCGTGAATTCCTTTTTTCTGATAGTGATGATGCAAGGGTGACATTAAAAATATTCTTCTTCCTTCACCATATTTTTTCTTGGTGTATTTGAAATAACTCACCTGCATTATCACCGATAAATTCTCTACCAAGAAAATTCCACAGATGATAGGAATCAATAATTCCTTTCTAATCGCAATAGCAAAAACAGCAATGATACCGCCCAACGACAAGCTTCCTGTATCACCCATAAACACTTGAGCCGGATAAGAATTGTACCATAAAAATCCGATACACGCACCAACAAAAGCACCCATAAAAATTACAAGTTCACCAATATTGGGCAAGTACATAATATTTAAATAATCTGCGAAATAATAGTTACCACTTACGTATGCTAAAATTCCTAAGGTAGTTCCTATTATAGCCGATGAACCTCCCGCCAATCCATCAATTCCGTCGGTTAAATTTGCCCCGTTTGAAACAGCAGTAACAATTAAAATAACTACTGGAATAAAAATTAACCATGCCCATTTCATAGGATCGAAACCAAAATATTCCACTACTTTACCATAATCCAATTCATTGTTTTTCATGAAAGGAATAGTAGTGGTCATCGACTTCATATTCTTAAATTCGGGCTTTTCATTTTTGCTAATTTCTACACGGGTATCACCCACCGGTTCGGCCACCACAACGTTTTCATTAAGAAATAAAATAGCGCCCACTATTAGGCCAACACCCACTTGTCCCACTATCTTAAATTTACCTTGTAAACCTTCCTTATTTTTTTTGAAAACTTTAATGTAGTCATCCAGAAAACCCAAGAAACCTAAGCCTATGGTAGTAATCAACATGATGATGATGTACACATTTTCTAAACGTGCAAACAGTAAAGTAGGAATAACTATAGCCGCCAAAATCATCAATCCACCCATGGTTGGTGTACCTTGTTTTTTAAGCTGACCTTCCAAGCCTAAATCGCGAACAGTTTCTCCAACTTGCATTCTTCGTAAAAGTTCAATGATGCGTTTTCCCAACACCATCGAAATAATTAAAGAAAGTACTAGCGCCAATAATGTACGAAAAGTGATGTATTGAAAAACTCCGGCTCCCGGAACATTCATTTCATCTAAGTATTTGAATAAATAGTATAACATTATCCTTGAATTGATTTTAAATTTTCATCTAATATTTCCAAGTCGTCGAAAGGATGTTTCACACCTTTTATCTCTTGGTATTTTTCGTGACCTTTACCTGCAACCAATATGATATCTCCCGGATTGGCCATAGCCACCGCGGTTCTTATGGCTTCCTTTCTATCTAAGATGGCCAATGTTTTTTTGTAATTCACCGCATCAACACCCTTCTTCATTTGAGTGATAATTTCTTCGGGATCTTCGCTACGCGGATTATCGGAAGTAAGAATTACTTTATCACTCTTTTCGCAAGCAATAGTGGCCATCAATGGTCTTTTTGCAGCATCTCTGTCGCCACCACAGCCCACCACTGTAATCAAAGTTTCGTTACCAGTTCTAATGCCATTGATAGTTCCCAAAACATTCTCCAAAGCATCGGGAGTATGAGCGTAATCAACTATTCCAACGATTCCGTTTTTCGATTTAACGTATTGAAATCTTCCTTCAACAGAAGATAAAGCACTTAAGGAAGTAAGAACGATGGTTTTGTCTTCGCCCAATAAAACAGAAGTAGCATAAACAGCTAATAAATTGTAAGCGTTGAATTGTCCGACTAAACGCGTCCACACTTCATTATTATCAATGTTCAGTAATAATCCCGAAAAACGATTTTCTAAAATTTTACATTTAAAATCGGCCATCGATTTTAAACCGTAAGTATGAATTTTAGCACGCGTATTCAACACCATCGTATCACCGTGACGGTCGTCGCTATTGGTTAAAGCAAAAGCAGAAGAAGAAAGATGATCGAAAAACATTTTCTTCGCTTTGATATATTCGTTGAAATCTCCGTGATAATCTAAGTGATCGTGCGTAATGTTAGTAAACACTGCACCATCAAATTGCAAACCAGCAATTCTATTTTGATGAATGGCGTGTGAGCTCACTTCCATGAAACAATGTGTACAGCCTTTCTTCACCATTTCACTTAGCAAAGCGTTGATTTGTATAGCATCTCCAGTGGTATGCGTTGAAATAGAAACTTCGTTGTTGATGAGATTTTTAACCGTGGAAAGCAATCCTACTTTCTTGCCTGTGCTTTTAAAAAGAGTGTATAATAAAGTTGCAGTAGTTGTTTTACCGTTGGTACCAGTGATACCCACCAACTTCAATTTTTCAGAAGGATTATCGAAAAAGTTAGAGGCAATAATTCCCAAAGCAAAACTCGAATCTTTCACTTGTATGTAAGTGATTTTTTCGTTCATTTCGGCAGGAAATTTTTCGCACACAACAGCAATCGCGCCATCTGAAATAGCTTTATCAATGAAATCGTGCGCATCTACTTTTGTTCCTTTAACGGCTACAAACAACGAAGATTTTGCCACAGCGCGCGAATCGAAACAAATAGAAGTGATAGCCAACTTGGTGGTACCCTTTATTTCATCGATACCAGCTTTGTAAAGTATGTCGGATAATAATTTCATAATTCCTTACATCAATTCAATAATGATTTCTGTTCCTTTAGTGATATGTGTGCCGGCTGCGATAGATTGTTTAGCAATTACTCCGCGACCCAATATTTTAACGTTCATACCCATATTTTCTAAAATGAAAACAGCATCTTTCAAACCCATCCCTGTTAAATCGGGAACTGCATTCACCCCTTTGTTGGGCACAGCAACAATGCGTTGATTGGGCAAATTTTTAGTGGGTAATTTTCTTGAAATTTCGTTTTTATCTTCCACCATAACTGGCTTCATTTTCTCGGCAAGTATTTGTGCTACTTTAGGTTTCAATTGTTTTGAAGTATCAATCATAGTAGCCCAAATTCTATCAGAGATAGCCTTGAAAACGGGCGCTGCTACCTGCGATGCGTAATAACCTTTATCTCTGTTCGGGTCGGTAATTACCACACAAATAGAATACTTAGGATTATCGGCAGGAAAGTAACCAATGAAAGAAGAGTTGTAATGGCCTCTTTCGTTTTTGTTTTTGGTGTAGCCAAATTTTGCTGTACCTGTTTTACCAGCAATTCTATATTTATCACTTTTTATTCCGCTGGCTGTTCCAGTTTCTACAACAGCTTCTAACATGGCTTTGGCCTGCCGAATGGTTTCTTTAGAACAAATAGCATGATTCAATTCTTCTACAGGAAATGTTTTTACTACTCCGTCTTTGCTCACAATTTTTTCTACAAAAAGAGGTTTCATTTTTCTTCCGTTATTGGCTACTGCATTGTAAAAAGAAAGCAGCTGCAGAGGTGTTACGCGCAAACCGTAACCATAACACATAGAGGCAAGGGCAACCCCCGACCAGCCCGGTCCACCAGGAAATCTAACCAATGGTTTTCCTTCTCCTTCAATGCGAATTCCTAACTCTTCTGTGAGTCCGAACTTGTACAAACGATTCACAAAATCTTGCGGATTATTTCTATAATTTTCATCGGTTAATTTTACAATCGCCACGTTTGATGAAAGCTCAAAAGCACGCTGAACAGTGATATTTCCGTACGGACCGTGATCTAAATCGCTAGCCTTTAAGTTGTACACATTGTACACACCGCTACCTGTTTCTACTTTGGTGTCTTTTGTGAATTTTCCTTCTTCTAAACCCACCATGTAAGAAGCCAATTTAAACACCGAACCTGGTTCAATAGCATCACCCACCGCATAATTTATTTCTTCGCGATATCTTCCAGTAGAATCCAATTTCAAATTGGCTATACCACGAATTTTTCCTGTAGCTACTTCCATCACTACCACGCAACCGTGATCGGCTTCGAACTTTCTCATGTTGCGCAACAATTCTGTTTCTGCAATATCTTGAACGTTCATATCGATCGTAGTATAAATATCACCACCATCTTGAGGCTCTATTGAATTTGCATCATCAATAGGCACCCAAATTCCTTCACCAATTTTACGCTGGTATTGCAAACCATTTTCACCGCGCAATTCTAAATTGTAAGCACCTTCAATACCAATAGGTTTGACATCTACGTTACCAATCGTTCTATAAGCCAGCATTTCGTAAGGGCGCTCACGTCTAACAATACGCGAATACACCAATCCGCTTTCGTATTTACCTTTTTTGAAAAGCGGAAACTGTTTAAGGCGACGAAATTCAGAGAAAGTTAATCCATCGTGAAGTTTATACCATTTCTTTTTTTCTTTCCTTGCTGCTTCCAACTCTCTGCGGTACTCGTTGGCTGTTTTTAGTTTTAAAAGATCTTCTAAACTATCGCACAAGGCGCCAATATTTTGTTTAAAATCTTTATCGTCTAAGGCACGAGAACTCAAATCCATGCCCACCAAATAATAAGTCATGGTTGTTGCCATTAAACTACCATCGCAAGAATAAATATCGCCGCGATTTGCTTCTACAGTTCTATAGCCTGCAGTTTTAGCAACCACCGATTCTTGAATTTTTTTGGCTTGGAAAAATTGGAGGTTGATGATTTGGGCGATGACTAACACCGCGAAGGCTGTCATCACAAAAAAGGTAAGATATACTCTCCTAAGAATATCCTTTTTTACGTCCACTTCAATCTTGTTTTTTCTGGTTCAACTTCATTTGCATTACTCCGGTAGGCTGATTTGTAAGAGGTTTCAAGCCTTGACTCTCTGCTCTTAAAATAATTTCCGACTGGCGTGTTCTCATATTCAATTGAGTTTTTAGCTCAACATCTTCTGCTCTTAATTCGTGTATGTTAGTTTGCAACTTGCTAATTTTTCTGATAGAACTTTCCACATAATAAGAGTTAGCGATATAGATTAAAGCCAGTAGCGTTAAAAATGTAGCGAAGGGTAAAATGGCATAAGCCTTTTCCTCGTTAAATTTTTTCCCTAAAAAACTTTTCTTTGCTTTTTTAGGTTGCTCTTGTTCTGCTTTATTTTCTATTGCCTCGCTCATTTCTTTTCTGCAATTCTCAATTTAGCGCTGCGCGCTCTGCTGTTTATTCGTATTTCATTTTCTGTGGGAAGAATTGGTTTTTTGGTAAGCACTTTCCATTGTGTTGTTGCATGACCAAAAATATCTGTCTCCACTTCACCACTTTCGTTGCTCGCTCTCATGTAATTTTTCACCAATCTATCTTCTAAGGAATGGTAAGAAATACAAACCAATCTTCCGCCTGGAACCAACACTTGCTCACTTGCCACCAAAAAAGATTTTATCTCTTCTAACTCTTTGTTCACCTCAATTCTGATGGCTTGAAAGATGCGCGCATAAAAACGATTTTGCTCCATTTTAGGCGCCAAACTCTCCACCGATTTTTTCAAATCGAAAGTAGTTTGAAAAGGTTCAACTGTTCGGTGAGCAATAATTTGTCGGGCCACCTGACGCGCATTCATAATTTCGCCATACTCCTTCAAAATTTTACTCAACGGTGCTTCCTCATACTGATTAAGAACGTCTTTTGCCGATAGCGTTGCACGCTTGTCCATACGCATATCTAAATCGGCATCAAATCTTAAAGAGAAACCTCTTTCTGCCGCATCTATCTGCCAAGATGAAATACCAAAATCAGCTAAAATTCCATCAACCTTCAATCGATACAACTTCACGTATTTGGCCAGCTCACTAAAATTATCGTTCACTAAAATCAGGCGATCATCTTCTACCTCATTCTTTATCGCATCGCCATCTCTATCGAAAGCCAATAATTTCCCTGTCGTCAATTTCTCTAAAATCTTTTTCGAGTGTCCGCCACCACCATAAGTAACATCTACATACACGCCGTCGCCCTTAATTTGCAAAGCATCTAAACACTCATGCAACAGCACCGGCACATGATAATCACTCACCCTTATCGTCTTCAGGTTTCCCCATTACTTCTTCTGCCAACGCCGCAAAATCCTGCTCCTCACCCATCATTTTCTCGTAAGCTTCTTTCGACCAAATTTCAATTTTATCGGCATAGCCAAACAAAACCACCTCTTTAGAAATACCTGCGTACTCCAACAATTTTTTAGGAAAAAGCAACCTACCCACACCATCTAAATCCAAAGCTGTTGCACCGTTGTTAAATCTTCTAATGAATTGCCGGTTTTTTAAAACGAACTGATTCAGCTTGGCAATTTTTCCCGACACCACTTCCCAATCTTGCTTTTGATACAATACCAAACAATTTTCCAAGCCACGATTCACCACAAATTTTCCATCAAATTGGGAAGAACACTGCTTCTTCAAACCAGAAGGCAGAGTCAAACGACCTTTCTCGTCTAACTTGCTATCGTATTCTCCGATGAAATTCGTCATTCTCTTTGTTTTTGCGATTTGCAGTGAATTATGCTGTAAATATAAGTAGGAATTACCACTTTTACCCACTATACACCACATTGTTGAAAACTTTTGTTAGTTATGCTCTCAAAGCTCTATTAGCAAAGAGAAACATAAGTGGGAATAAAACTTAAATTAACAACAATACACATCATCAATAGGGAAAGGCTGTTTTGGTATGATTATTTTCTTATTTTTGCCTGAAACAGACACAAATCACTATGGCTAATTACACGATAAAAGAAGAAGGAAAATTTAAGTATATTGAAGAAGGTGAAGGCGAAGTAATTGTTCTTCTTCATGGTTTGTTTGGAACCCTTTCTAATTTCGAATACTTGATTGAGCATTTCAGAGGCAAATACAAAATTGTTATTCCAATGCTGCCTTTGTACGATATGCCTGTATTAACTACTGGTGTAAAAACTTTGGCCGAGTTTCTTAAAAAATTCATTAAACACAAAAAGTTTGATAAAGTAACTTTGTTGGGTAATTCACTGGGCGGACACGTGGCTTTAGTGTATCAAGACAGATGGCCAGAAAAAGTGGAGAGAATGATTTTAACAGGCAGCTCTGGTTTGTATGAAAATGCTTTTGGTGGTTCTTACCCTAAAAGAGAAGACAGAAATTTCATTAAAGATAAAACAGCATCTACTTTTTACGACCCAAAACACGCAACCGAAGAATTGGTTGACGAAGTGTTTGAGATTGTAAACAACAGAAACAAACTGATTAGAGTTTTGGCTTTGGCTAAAAGCGCTATTCGTCACAACGTAAAAGACGATTTGCCTAAAATTACTATTCCTGTTTTATTGCTTTGGGGTAAAAACGATATCATCACTCCGCCAGAAGTAGCAGAAGAATTTCACGCACACATCAAAACTTCTGAATTGAAGTGGATAGATAAATGCGGACATGCACCAATGATGGAACACCACGACGAGTTCAACACCATTTTAGAAGAATGGTTGGCGCAAAACAAGAGTAAATAATGATTATTCATTCGGCCGAATTTTCGAAGAGTAGCGAAAAGGTTACTCAGTGTCCGGTCTTAGCTCTTCCCGAATACGCATTTATTGGCCGCTCAAACGTAGGTAAATCCAGTTTGATCAATTCCCTTGTGAATGTAAAGAACATGGCTAAAACCAGCTCTACACCGGGAAAAACACAACTCATCAATCATTTCATTGTAAACCAAAATTGGCACATCACCGATTTACCTGGTTATGGTTATGCTAAAGTTTCTAAAACTAAAAAGGAAATGTTTGGCTCAATGATTAGCGATTATCTTTTACAAAGAGAACAATTGCAATACACTTTTGTGTTGATTGACAGCCGACACGAACCACAAAAAATAGATTTAGAATTCATCAATTGGTTGGGCGAAAATCAAATTCCACAATGCTTAGTGTTTACCAAAACCGATAAACTAACGCACCCAAAAAGAGATAAAAACATTGCGCATTACAAAAAAGTATTGTTGGGCTACTGGGAAGAATTACCTCCTATTTTTATCACCTCCGCAGAAAAAAAAGAAGGCATGCAAGAGATCTTAGATTTCATTGAAAATGCTAACTTGCTTTATAAATAATCTGAACCATGATTAAAGGATTAAAGGATTTACTTGATGTGAAAATCATGTTGATTGTTGCAGCATTTTTTACTGTTCTTACTTTTCTATCATCACAAACGCAGGTGAACTCAAAAGTTCTTACAGGAGCTGTCTTCACAGAAGGAATTGAAGGTCCGTGTGTAGATAAAAACGGAGATTTATACCTTGTTAATTTCCATCACGAAGGAAGTATTGGCATCATCAAAAAAGGAAAAAAAACACCACAATTGTTTATCGATTTACCCAAAGGAAGTATTGGCAATGGCATTCGATTCAATGCAAAAAATGAAATGTTTGTAGCCGATTATTTGGGACACAATATTTTGAAAATTGATTTGATGACGAAGAAGATTTCTGTTTACGCACACGATTCGTTAATGAATCAGCCGAACGATTTAACGATGATGAAAAACGGAATTATTTTTTGCAGCGATCCTAGCTGGAAAAATGGAAATGGTAAATTGTGGCGAGTGAATGTTGATGGCTCAACACACTTGCTGAGTGACAGTATGGGAACCACAAACGGCATTGAAGTGAGTGCAGACAACAAATCACTTTACGTTAACGAAAGCGTGCAAAGAAACATATGGAAATTCGATATCGATTCTTTGGGAAACATCTCCAACAAAACACTATTGATTTCATTTAGCGATGGCGGAATGGATGGAATGCGCTGCGATAGCAAAGGAAATTTATATGTTGCGCGTTACGACAAAGGCTGCGTGCTCAAAATTTCTGCAGAAGGAAAAATGTTGTACGCTTATAATTTGCGCGGATTAAAACCAACCAACATTGCGTTTAGCAAAGATGAGAAAAAGTTGTTTGTGACGATGCAGGATAAGAAGTGGGTGGAGGTGATTGAGTTGAAGTAAAATTTCAACAAGTCTATCAAGCAAATACTTCATGGCGCCAGTCTCCAGACTGGTGACTCACCTACTCCGGCAATTGCATTGCCAACTATCAAGTGAGAAAAAGGCGTTACAAACGCCGGAGTAGGAAGGCCCAAGTCTGGAGACTTGCGCCATAGTGCTTCTTACCTCACCTCAGCGCCCAATTTCTCTTTATAACCTTTCATCAACTTCTCCATCACCTTATCGATTTCTTTGTCGATTAAGGTTTTTTCGTTGTCTTGCAAAGTAAAAGAAAGAGCGTAAGATTTTTTGCCTTCCGGTAAATTTTTGCCTTCGTACACGTCGAATAAATTCACTTCTTTCAACAATAGTTTTTCCAAGTCGAAAGCCATTTGTTCTAATTCAACAAACTTGGTTTCTTTATTGAGCAACAAAGATAAATCTCTTCTAACCGTAGGAAATTTAGGCAATTCAGAATATTGGATTTTGTTGTTTTGTGCTAAATCGCAAAATACATCCCACAAAATATTGGCGAATAAAACATCTTGTTTGATATCGAATTTCTTCGTCACTTTGTTGTTTAAAATTCCAATCTCTCCCAATACTTTTTTGCCAGCGCGAATTTCAAATACTTCAGAGTACAAAGAATTTTCGGTGGCTTTCAACTTTAATTTTTGCACGCCAATTTTTTCTGCTAACTGCTGAACGTATGCCTTTAAAGAAAAGAAATTCACTTTGTCTTTACTGCTGTTCCAGCTTTCTTCTTCTTTATTTCCTGTGATTAATAAAGTCAGATTTTGTTGCTCGAAATATCCTTTTTCTGTTTTGCGGTATGTTCTTCCGAATTCGTAAAACTTCAAATTCGCACGCTGACGGTTCGCATTTCTTTGTACCGATTCTAAGGCACCAAAAACCATTGTTCTGCGCATTACAGCCAACTCTTTACTTAAGGGATTCAACAAAGAAACAAAACCCTCTTCTTCAAATTCATTGTGCGCTGCATAGTATTCTTTGTTGCTTAATGAATTGCATAAAATTTCATTGAAGCCCAAAGCAGCCAATTGCTGAGAAATAGTAGCGCGAATTTTCTCTTGTGGAATTCCTGAGTTGATTTCCAAATAAGCATTTAGCTTTTCCGGAATAGCAACCGTATTGTAGCCATATATTCTTAAAATCTCTTCTATCACATCAATTTCACGCAATACATCAACGCGGTAAGTGGGCACTTTCAATTTTAATACATCACCGTCTTCAGAAGCAATTTGAATTTCTAAAGAAGTAAGAATTGCTTTAATTTTTTCTTTAGCGATTTCTTCACCAATCAATGCATTGCATCTTGAATATCTAAAATCGACAGAGAAATTTTCTTGAGGAGTTGAATAAACATCAACCACTTCAGAAGCAATTTTTCCACCTGCCACTTCTTTAATTAAAAGTGCTGCTCTTTGCAAAGCAAGTGGTACCATATTGATATCTACGCCGCGTTCGAAACGGTAAGATGAATCAGATTTCAATCCCAATTTTTTAGATGACTTACGCACCATCACCGGATTGAAGTAAGCACATTCCAAGAAAATATTTTTTGTTTTTTCTGTCGTGCCCGATGCCAAACCACCCATCACACCAGCCACACACATAGGTTCGTTAGCATTCCAAATCATTAAATTCTCTTCACCTAATTCTCTCTCTACTTTATCCAAAGCGGTGAACTTTTTACCTGCCGCATTTTTCTTCACTACTATTTTTCCAGCTACTGCTTCGTAATCGAAAGCGTGTAAAGGTTGTCCGAGCTCGAACAACACATAATTCGTTGCATCTACCACATTATTGATAGGATTCAAACCAATCAGCTTCAATTTATTTTTCAGCCAATCGGGAGATTCTTTCACTTCTACGCCGCTAATGCAAACGCCCATGTAACGCGGACAAGCATCTTTATCTTCAACAGCGATTGAAATAGGCAATGATGTTTCTTCTACTTTAAAATCGGCTACAGATGGCATCGTTAATTTAACATCTTCACCACGTGTTTTTAAGTAAGCATATAAATCGCGAGCAACGCCATAATGCGATAAAGCATCGGCACGGTTAGGTGTTGGTTCCACTTCAATTACGGCATCACTTTCAATTTTGAAATGATCTTTAGCCAAAGTTCCAACAGCCACAGAAGCATCTAACACTAAAATTCCTTCGCTATGTCCGAGACCAACTTCATCAGCACCACACAACATTCCTTCTGAAAGAGCACCACGAATTTTTGATTGTTTAATGGTAAACGACCCTTTGTCATCATACAATACTGTACCGATGGTCGCTACGATAACTTTTTGTCCGGCTGCCACATTTGGCGCCCCACAAACTATCTCCAACAATTTCTCTCCGCCAATATTTACTTTGGTTAAGCTTAGTTTATCTGCATCGGGATGTTTTTCTTTCTCCATCACTTCCCCAATCACCAAACCTTCCAATCCGCCTTTCACCGATTGCACCTCTTCGTAACCCGCTACTTCTAATCCGATATCGGTTAAAATTGTCGACACCTCCTCTAAAGGAAGATTGATATTTAAATACTGCTTAAGCCAGTTGTATGAAACTTTCATTTGATTGATTTTGCACAAAAATACAATCTATAAGGGAAGAAATGAAGTATTTTTTGAAGTGTACCCATTTTATAGTTAAAAAGCACTGACAAAACACTGACATTCAACAATAGCAATAGGTTTAGGGTACACATAGAGTTAACTTAGGAGAACAATAAACAACCCTAAGACTATGAAAACCAAAATTATTCTTTTACTCTTCAGCGTATTTGCTTTAGGAAAAACCTTTGCTCAAAATCCGGCTTTAATGTATGGCGTTAACCTTGCCGGTGCCGAATTTGGAACCAACTTCCCTGGAACATTTGGTGCAGATTACACCTATCCTACCAACAGCGACTTTGATTACTTTGCTACAAAAGGACTCAAACTAATTCGTATTCCTTTCAAATGGGAAAGAATTCAACCTACCATGAATGCTGCTTTGAATACAACCGAATTAAATAGACTAACTGCCGCTGTTGATTATGCGCAAACGAAAGGAATGTATGTGGTGCTCGACCTACACAACTATGGCCGCAGAAACATCAATTACACAGAATACATCATTGGCTCGGGCACTGTAACTGTAGCACACATTAAAGATTGTTGGACTCGATTAGCCGAAGCCTTTAAAAACAAAACCAATATTTATGGCTACGGCATTATGAATGAACCACACGACATGTTACAAAACACACCTTGGTTGGGCATTGCACAAGAAATCATCAATGGTATTAGAACTGCCGACTTAACAACAAGTATTATTGTTGGTGGAGACGACTGGAGCTCGGGCGAAAGATGGGTGAACTCAAGCGGCAATCTTAAAAACCTTACAGATGCATCGAACAAATTAATTTTTGAAGCACATATCTATTTCGATGATAATGCTGCGGGTTACTACGACCAAACATATGATGGAGAAGGCGCTTACGCCAATATTGGTGTGGACAGAGCTACCCCTTTTGTAAACTGGTTAAAAACCAACAACTTAAAAGGGTATGTAGGTGAATACGGTATTCCAGCCAACGATGCAAGATGGACTACTGCTCTATCTAACTTTTTAACTTACTTGC
>CAMBXP010000027.1 GCA_945871895.1 Chryseobacterium gleum
GCATAGTGTGCCAATGGAAAATATTGTAATTGCGAATAAAAGGGCTGAATGGCTAAATGTTGAAGATGCGCTTTTATCGTCTTATGCCAAAATGCTACGTGGTCGAAAAATTCACTTCTATAGCAAGGATATTATGCACGTTTATCAGCTAAGTGCTTTATTCGAAAAGTACAATTGTAATTTGGTGCAGCTATCTGATGTTGCAGAGTTAAATGATGAAAGTGCTCTTAAAGATTTCACTTTTTTGATTATAGAAAATGTCGACTTGTCAGAACAAGAAATCACAGCGCTGCAAGTTATTGATAAATCATTATGGCTTGATGAATCTGTTCGCACAGAAAAGGAATTATTAGAGCGAATAAAAAATATTGTAGTCCATGTTTAAATTAGAAAAAACGGCAGCGATTGCCAATATTTTGTTGGTTGATGATGTGCCAGAGAATTTATATTCTTTGGAGAAAATGCTGGCCGCAAAAGATAGAAAATTCTTAAAAGCAACGTCGGGAAAAGAAGCGTTGAAATTAGCGTTCAGTAATGATATTTCTTTGATTTTATTAGATGTGCAAATGCCCGAAATGAACGGTTTTGAGGTGGCCGAAATTTTAAAATCAAATAAAAGAACGGCAGGTATTTCCATTTTATTTGTTACGGCCATTAGCAAAGAGCAGCAATATGTTTTGAAGGGCTACGAAACCGGTGCTGTTGATTATTTATTTAAACCGTTAGATGTAGATATTACCACGGCAAAGGTTAAAACGTTTTTGCAATTGTATTATCAACAAAATGAGTTACAGCAGCAAAATGTAATGCTAGAAAATCTATCTGGATTGGTGGATAATTCTATGGACATTACTTGTATTTTTGATTTAGAAACTTTTGTGATAGAGCAGGTTAATCAAACCTTTCGTACGCTGTTGGATTACGAAGTAGGTGAAGTCTTAGGGTCATCATTGTTGAATTATTTTAATAATGAAGATATAGAAGAAACTAAGAGTATTATTCAAGAGGAATTGATCAACAATTCAGATGTTTTTGTTTTCGAAAACAGAATGAAAGGAAAGAGTGGTTCTGAAAAATGGATGCGATGGAAATTGGTTGTTAAAAATGGTAAATGTTTTGGAAATGCTGCCGACATCACCATACGCAAGCAGACCGAGAAAAAGTTAAGTGAGAATTTAGCTTACCTTGTTAGAATCAATAAGGAGTTAGCAGAAGCCAAACGTTTAGCAGAAGCTTCAGTTAAAGTTAAGCAAGATTTTATGGCCAACATGAGTCATGAAATTAGAACGCCCATGAATGCAATAATCGGTTTCACCAATTTGGTGCTACAAACCAATTTAAATGAGGAGCAAAGAACGAGCTTGCAATCGGTGAAAATTTCGGGTGAAAACTTAATTGTTATTATCAATGATATTTTAGATTTCTCGAAAATTGAAGCAGGTAAAATGACCATCGAATCTTCTGAATTCGATTTGTCATTGGTCCTCTGTGAGCTATTGAAACTACAAATGCAAGTAGCTAAAGACAAGGGCATTGATTTGTTATTGAATGTTGATACTAAAGTTCCTCAATATTTAATTGGAGATTCGGTTCGAGTTAATCAGGTGTTACTTAATTTACTTAGTAATGCAGTTAAGTTTACCTCAAAAGGAAAAGTGGAGTTGAAGGTGAAGGTTTTAGAGGAAGATGACAAAGAAGCATTGTTAGAGTTTGCTGTGGAAGACTCAGGTATTGGTATACCTGCCGATAAGTTAGAAAATATTTTTGAGAGCTTCACGCAGGCTAAGGGCGATACTACTAGGAAATACGGGGGTACTGGACTCGGATTGACCATTGTGAAGAAGATAGTGGGCTTGATGAAAGGCGAAATTAAGGTAGAAAGCGAATTAGACAAAGGTTCAAAGTTTATTGTGCTAGTGCGCATGCCTAAAGGAGTCACTAAGGGCATATCAGCGTTGCAACAAGATGATTGTAAAGAAATCATGTTGGGTAAACTTCAAATATTGTTGGCCGAAGACAATGAACTGAATCAAATTTTCGCGCGACGTGTTTTGAATAATTTCGGTTGTGAAGTGGATATTGCCAACAATGGTAAAATCGCGTTAGAGAAATTCAGAAACAAAGACTACGATATTATACTTATGGATATCATGATGCCTGAGATGGATGGCCTAGAAACAACCAAGATTATTCGAAACGAATTTTCTGAGCCAAAGAAAAATATTCCTATCTTGGCCATGACGGCTTTCATTTTTCCTGAGTCGAATGACAACAAATATTTAGAAGCAGGAATGAACGATTATATTTTGAAGCCTTTCAATCCCGATAAATTGAAACAAAAAATTGCTAATCTTGTACAACGGGCTTAATGTTAACTATGCGAAAATACCAACACATCGACTTAAATTATCTAAATGATCTTTCTCTTGGCAGCAAAGATTTTATGCAAGATTTAATCACATCATTTATAAAAACTACGCCTGATTCGATTGCTAAAATGCAAGATTGTATTGGAAAGCAGGATTGGCAGCAAATAGGAGGTATTGCTCACAAATTGAAAACTAGTTTTTCGTTTATGGGTATGGAAAATATGGTGAAGGTTAGTAAAGTTTTACAAGATTTAGGTTTAAACAATAAGGGTCTAGATAAAATACCTGCGTTGGTTGAAGAAGTAGTTAAAGAATATCCTTTAGCCGAAGCAGAGTTAAAAGAGGAATTATTGCAATTAAAATAATATAGTATGGCAAATACGCTAATATACCTTTGTGACGACGATGAATTGTACTTAAAAACCGCAGTTCACAATTTGAATCAAAACAAAGGCTTAACCATTAAAACATTTACCAATGGTGAAGGTTTATTGAGGGCGTTAAATAAGAAGCCTGATATTGTAATTTTAGATTATTTCTTGGATAGTGAAAAGCCTGATGCTATGTCGGGTATCAAAGTTTTACAAGAAATCAAGCAAATTGCGCCAGATGTGGAAGTTTTGATGTTGTCTGGTCAAGAAGATGTTGATGTGGCGGTTAACTCGGTGAAATACGGTGCTGTAGATTATATCGTTAAAAACAAAAGTGCTTTTATAAGAGTTCAAAATGATATCAAACGAATCATGAAGGGCAAAGAAAAGGACAAAGAGAATGCCGGTTTTAAAAAGATGATTTTGATTTCTGCTATTTTCATTTTATTTGTTATCATCTTCTTAATTATCTATTACTTTGATAAGACAGTATTTGGCTTATTGCCTGATCCTGCAGCACCAGTGCAAGAAATCAAACCTGAAGAGTTACCTCTTTCTCAGTAGAGGAAATTAAAATATCATTTGATAAACATCCGACTCTCAGCTGACGGTCGGATGTTTTTTTTTTTGCATCTTTGCAATTCATAAAATTTTAACCATGGCAAAAGAACTTAATGTATATAGTAAAACAATTACGCAAGATCCTACTCAGCCTGCTTCTCAGGCAATGTTATTTGGTGTAGGCTTCACTGATGACGACATGAACAAAGCTCAAGTAGGTATAGTAAGTATGGGTTATGAAGGTAACCCTTGCAATATGCACTTGAATGGCTTATCGTTGGGTATTAAAAAAAGCGTGGTGGAAGCTAATTTGGTGGGATTAATTTTTCACACTATTGGGGTGAGTGATGGAATTTCAAATGGAACAAAGGGAATGCGATATTCTTTAGTATCTCGCGACATTATTGCTGATTCCATCGAAACAGTTATGAATGCTCAGTACTATGATTCTCTTATCACAGTGGTAGGTTGTGACAAAAATATGCCTGGAGCTATGATTGCCATAGGCAGATTGAATCGTCCTGCAATTTTAGTATACGGAGGTTCTATCGCTGGAGGCAACTACTGCGGTAAAAAATTAAATATCATTTCTGCCTTTGAGGCATTGGGTGAAAAAAATGAAGGCAAAATAAATGATGAAGAGTATAAAGGAATCATCAAGAATTCTTGTCCGGGAGCAGGTGCTTGCGGAGGAATGTACACAGCAAATACATTGTCATCAGCTATTGAGGCGATGGGAATGAGTTTGCCTTTTTCATCTTCAGCGCCAGCTTTAAGTAATGAAAAGCAACATGAATTGATTGAGGTAGGTGCTGCCATGAGAAACTTAATGGAAAAAGATATAAAACCTCGAGACATTATGACCCGCAAAGCATTTGAAAACGCTTTAAGATTGATAATAATTTTAGGTGGTTCTACAAATGCCGTATTACACTTAATTGCCATGGCCGATGCAGTTGGAGTTCCGTTAACCCTTGATGATTTTCAAAAGATGAGTGATGAAACACCTTTGTTGGCAGATTTGAAACCATCGGGAAAATATTTAATGGAAGATTTGCATGCTGTAGGCGGTATACCTGCAGTAATGAAATTCTTGTTGGAGAAAGGTTTGTTGCATGGTGAGTGCATGACAGTGACTGGAAAGACTTTGGCTGAGAATTTAGCGAATGTTCCATCTTTAACAGAAGGACAGGAATTAATCATGCCTTTAGACAAACCGCTAAAAGCAACTGGCCACATTCGTATTCTTTACGGAAACTTGGCAACGATGGGTTCTGTAGCAAAAATTACTGGTAAAGAAGGTGAGTTGTTTGAAGGTGCTGCTGTTGTATTTGATGATGAGTTCGAAGCAATTGATGGTATCCTAGGCGGTAAAGTGAAAAAAGGAAATGTTATTGTAATTAGATATGAGGGTCCAAAAGGCGGACCAGGTATGCCTGAGATGTTGAAACCAACATCGGCGGTGATGGGAGCTGGCTTAGGAAAAGATGTGGCTTTGATCACTGATGGCCGTTTCAGTGGTGGTTCTCACGGTTTCATGGTAGGACATATTTGTCCGGAAGCCCAAGAAGGTGGTAATATTGGTTTAGTGAAAGATGGTGATATCATTCGAATCGATGCTATAAAAAACACTATTGATGTTAAAGTTTCTGATGCTGAACTGGCCGAGCGGCGTAAGACATGGAAGCCTAAGCAAGGACCTACTAGAGGTATTTTGGCTAAATATGCTAAATGCGTTGGACCAGCTTCTGAGGGATGTATTACCGACAAGTAATTGATTGTTAACGAAAAATAAATTAAAATTATTAGGCACGTAATTGAATCTTTTACTATTATTGTATCCAGAAACTTAGAATGAATTTTTTAAATAACAATATTAGTGTCGTGGTTGTCTCCTCTCTGGGGTGAGAAAGCACGTCTATAAAAAGAACAAGCCTTTCTCGAAATCGGGAAAGGCTTTTTTAATAAATAAGGGTTATGAAAACTATCATGGAACAAGAGGTAACGAAAACAGAAAAAAAATCAGAAATGAAAAAAGTAACTGGAGCTGAAGCTGTTGTTCTTTCTTTATTAGCGGAAGGAATCGAAGTTGTTTATGGCTATCCTGGCGGAGCAATCATGCCAGTATATGACGAATTGTATAAATACCAAGATAAAATTCACCACGTTTTAGTGCGTCACGAGCAAGGAGCAATTCATGCTGCTGAAGGTGCTGCGCGTGTAACCAATAAACCTGCTGCTTGTATAGCAACATCGGGTCCGGGTGCTACTAATTTAGTTACTGGTATTGCCGATGCAATGATTGATTCAACGCCTGTTGTTTGTATTACCGGACAAGTATCAAGCTTACTTTTAGGTTCTGATGCTTTCCAAGAAACAGATATCGTTGGCATCACAGCGCCAATCACAAAATGGTCTTTTCAGGTTACTAAAGCATCTGAAATTCCTAAGGCAATAGCTAAAGCATTTTACATTGCAAGCACAGGAAGACCTGGTCCGGTATTGATTGATATTACTAAAGATGCGCAGTTTGATTCATTTGATTTTGAATACAAAAAGTGCACACATATTCGCTCTTATCAGCCAAAACCCGAATTGAACATGGATTCAATTAAGGAAGCGGCTGCTGCAATAAACGCCGCGAAGAAACCATATATATTGGTTGGACACGGCGTATTGCTATCGCATGCGCAAGAGATATTGAAAGCAGTAATGGAGAAAGCAGGAATTCCTGCGGCTTCTACTTTGCTTGGTTTATCTGCGGTAGCAAACGATCATCCCTTGTATGTAGGTTATTTGGGTATGCATGGTAACTACGGTCCGAACATGAAAACCAATGAGTGCGACGTTTTAATCGCGGTTGGTATGCGTTTCGATGATAGAGTAACAGGAAAGCTCGATGCTTATGCTAAACAAGCGAAGGTTATTCATATTGAATTGGATAAATCTGAAATTAGTAAAAATGTACATGCTCATATTCCGGTTCATGCCGATGCCAATGAAGCTTTGCATGCTTTGCTTCCTTTGTTAGATAGAAAAGAGCACAAAGAGTGGTTGCAAGAATTTAAAGAGTGCGATAAGATTGAAGCAGAGAAAGTATTTAAATTGGATTTAACGCCTACAACTAAGGCTATTAAAATGGCCGAAGTTATTCGTAAGTTAAGCGATTTGACTAAAGGGCAAGCGGTTGTGGTAACCGACGTTGGTCAGCACCAAATGATTGCTACCAGATATTATGAGTTTAAGTCAACCAACGCGAACGTTTCTTCTGGCGGATTGGGTACAATGGGCTTTGGTTTGCCAGCTGCTTTTGGCGCTAAGATGGCTCAGCCCGAAAGAGAAGTAGTGGCTATTATTGGTGACGGTGGTTTTCAAATGAACATTCAAGAATTGGGTACTATTTTTCAAACCAATGCAGCAGTGAAAATCATTATTTTGAACAACAATTTCTTAGGAATGGTTCGTCAGTGGCAAGAGTTGTTCTTCGATAGAAGGTATGCTCAAACAGAATTGATCAATCCTAACTTCTGTATGATTGCTCAGGGGTATGGTATTGAGGCTAAAAAAATTGAAGAGCGTTCTGATTTAGAAACTGCTTTGAAAAATATGTTGGCGCATAACGGTCCGTATTTGTTAGAAGTAATGGTAGAGCAAGAGGGCAACGTATTTCCTATGATACCTCAAGGTAAAGCAGTGAATGAAGTAAGACTGGAGTGATTTAATGTTGAATGTTGAGTGTTGAATTTTGAATTCAATGCCTTCATTCACAATTCAACATTCATAATTCAAAATTAAAATACAATGAGCACAGAAATAAAAAAATATACCATCACCGTTTTTTCCGAAAACTATACGGGGATACTTTATAGAATCACGCAAATCTTCACCAGAAGAAAAATAAATATTGAAAGCTTAACCACTTCTGAATCTGAAAAGGAAGGTGTGCATCGTTTTACTATTGTGGTGATGACTACAGAGAAAACAGCGCAAAATGTTACGCTTCAAATTGAGAAATTAGTAGAAGTTTTAATGGCTTCATGTTTTACAGATGAAGAAGTAGTAGCGCATGAAATTGCCTTGTATAAAATGAAATCGGGACACGATTTTAACGCTATTGTGCAATCGCATAACGCAAAGTTTTTACATGTAGAACCTGAGTTTTGTGTAATTGAAAAAACCGGACACAAAAAAGATACACGTGCATTGTTTGATGCATTAAAACCATTCGGAATATTGGAGTTTGTGCGTTCGGGTAGAGTTGCGGTTTCTAAGCCAATGAGAAATTTAAATTCTTACTTAGAAGAAATAGGAGAAGCATAAAATCAAGGAAAAAGTAAAAGGTTAAAAGCCAAAAACTGATGGAGTTAAAAGAAGTGTTGGTAAGTATAGAAAATATAGATAAAGCCGCTGAGAATTTGAAGGGTGTTGCCATGCGCACGCCTTTGCAATTGAATTTGGCTTTATCAGATAAATACGGTTGCGAAGTCTATTTAAAAAGAGAAGATTTGCAGTTGGTGCGTTCTTACAAAATTCGTGGTGCTTATAACAAGATTCAATCTCTATCTCAAGATATTTTAGATAAGGGAGTTATTTGCGCAAGTGCGGGTAATCATGCGCAAGGCTTTGCTTTTTCTTGCAATTTGTTGGGTATTCATGGTAAGGTTTATATGCCAACTACTACTCCAAAACAGAAAGTAGAGAAAGTTAAAATGTTTGGAAAAGATAAGGTGGAGGTGGTGTTGTCTGGTGATACTTATGACGATAGCTACAAACAAGCCTTGGCTGTTTCTAAAGCAGAAGGATTGACTTTTATACATCCCTTTGATGATTTGAAAGTGATTGAAGGACAAGGTACAGTGGCGAAGGAAATCTATGAAGATTTAAAAAACATTGATATCATTTTTGTTCCTGTGGGTGGTGGCGGATTGATGAGCGGATTGGGTTCGTATTTCAAAACTTTGAGTCCGAAAACTAAGTTGGTTGGTGTTGAGCCAGCGGGCGCGCCATCTCTTAAGAAATCATTAGAAGCTGGGCATGTAGTAGAATTGAAAGAAATCGACAAATTTGTTGATGGGGCAGCAGTGCAGAGAGTGGGCGACAAAACATTTGAAATTATTAAAGAAGTGATTGATGATGTGGTGTTGGTTCCAGAAGGAAAAGTGTGCAGTACCATCTTAAGTTTGTATAACGAAGAAGCGATAGTGGTGGAGCCAGCAGGTTCATTATCGGTAGCAGCTTTAGATTTTTACAAAGATGAAATAAAAGGAAAACGCATTGTGTGCGTAGTGAGCGGAAGCAACAACGATATTGATAGAATGCAAGAGATTAAAGAGCGTTCAATGATTTACGAAGGATTAAAACACTTCTTCATCATTCGTTTCCCTCAGCGTCCGGGCGCTTTGAAAGATTTTGTGTCTAAAGTTTTAGGTCCCGATGACGATATCACCCGTTTCGAATATGTAAAGAAAAACGCACGAGAAAGCGGTCCGGCTATGATAGGTGTAGAGCTTAAGCACAAAGAAGATTACTTAGGCTTGTTAGAGAGAATGAAGCATTACGGAATCAACTACACAGTGATTAATGATGACCCTAGTTTGTTTCAGTATTTTGTGTAGTTTAAAATAACGCTTCTCTGCTAAGTTTACCGAAGGGTAACTTTGCTGAATCTTTTCTCGAAGCTTGTAGCTTCCATCTGGTATCAAAGCTGAAAGCTTCAAGATAAAATTCCGTTAAGTTGAAAACATTAACGGAGGGAAGGAAAATAACCCCTCATTTATTTACATAATTCAACAAATCTTCGCATTTTTGCAATCCAATTTATTAATTGAATAAAAACTTATGGCAAATTATTACAACACTTTATCGCAAAGAGAGAAACTAGCACAGCTAGGAACTTGTGAGTTTATGGACAATTCAGAGTTTTCTGAAGGAGTAAAAGCGCTTAAAGGAAAAAAAGTAGTCATCGTAGGATGCGGTGCTCAAGGCTTAAACCAAGGTTTAAACCTTAGAGATTCTGGTTTAGATGTTTCTTACGCATTGCGTGATGAAGCTATCAAAAGCCAACGTCAATCATATAAAAATGCTGCAGTAAATAAATTTCCTGTTGGAACTTATGCTGAAATGATTCCAACGGCTGATTTGGTAATTAACCTTACGCCAGATAAACAACATACTTCAGTAGTTGCTGCGGTTATGCCATTAATGAAAAAAGGATCGGCTTTGGCTTATTCTCACGGTTTCAACATCGTTGAAGAAGGAACTCAAGTTCGTAAAGATATTACAGTAATCATGGTGGCTCCTAAGTCTCCAGGTACTGAGGTTCGTGAAGAGTACAAAAGAGGATTTGGTGTTCCAACCTTAATTGCAGTTCACCCAGAAAACGATCCAGAAGGAAAAGGATGGGCTTATGCTAAAGCATATTGCGTTGGTACAGGTGGCGACAGAGCTGGTGTATTGAAATCTTCTTTCGTTGCTGAGGTTAAATCTGACTTAATGGGGGAGCAAACTATCCTTTGCGGATTGTTGCAAACTGGTTCTATTCTTTGCTTCAACAAAATGGTAGAGAAAGGAATCGACAAAGGTTATGCTTCTAAATTGATTCAATACGGATGGGAAACCATCACTGAAGGTTTGAAACAAGGTGGTATCACTAACATGATGGACCGTTTATCAAATCCAGCTAAATTGAAAGCTTTCAGCTTGGCTGAAGAATTAAAAGTAATCATGAGACCATTGTTCCAAAAACATATGGACGATATCATCACTGGTGTTTTCTCATCTACGATGATGGCTGACTGGGCTGCTGATGACAAAAACTTATTGACATGGAGAGCTGCTACAGGAGAAACTGCATTTGAAAAAACTCCTGCTGGTGACGTGAATATTTCTGAGCAAGAATATTATGACAACGGTGTTGTAATGGTGGCGATGGTGAAAGCCGGAGTTGAATTGGCTTTCGAATCAATGGTTGAGGTAGGTATCAAAGAAGAATCTGCATACTATGAGTCATTGCACGAAACTCCATTGATCGCAAACTTAATCGCACGTAAAAAATTACACGAAATGAACCGTGTTATTTCTGATACAGCTGAATACGGTTGCTACTTGTTTGATCATGCTTGTAAGCCTTTATTGGCCGATTTTATGAAAACTGTAGATACTGATATTTGTGGTAAAACTTACGGTGCCGGAAAAGGAAATGGAGTTGACAACTTGGAGTTGGTTCGTGTAAACGACGCTTTAAGAAATCACCCAATCGAAAAAATCGGTAAAACGTTAAGAGGTGCTATGGGCGCAATGAAAGCTATCTCTGTAGGTGTTGAGAGAGTGGTGGAGTTGGAAGAGGCTTAGGAATTTTGAATGTTGAATTCTTAATTTTGAATTGATATAGAAATCCCTGTCCGTCAACCGACGGATGGGGATTTTTGTTTACTTTTATTTCGTTGGATGAAAAAGCTTTTAAAAATATTGAACTGGATACTTCTTTCGGTTGTATTGATTATTGTTGTAGTTATTCTTTGGTTCGCTTCTGTTTATCTATATGAAGGATATCCAGTACTTTCAAATTTAGCGATAGCGTAATTTGAAAGTTTTTTTCGCAGCTATTTTCAATCGCTTTAATAAAGCTAAAATTCATCGGCATTAAAAATGCCTGAAATGAAGATTTCAGATTAGCTTCGCAAAATCTGAAATTACAAGAAAAAGGCTAGTTTGAAAAGACCTGAATTTAAAGGTGTGTTTTAGTTTTTGGCTAAATCCATACTTTTTATACCACATTTAGCCAAAAACCCTATTGATTTAAAAACCGATTTTAATGTTTCTTAGACCATAGCGTGGGCTAGCTCATAAACGAAAATTCTCTCTTGTCTTGCTAAATTGTTGGCTGATTCAATTTTATGCCCTCATCTAATCTTTTATTTAGCGCACTTCCTTCATTGTTTAGCATAAAATCTTCAATTGCACTAGAAGCCCAATTCCATTCTTCTGAGCTTTGAACTGGAATGTCGTCGCTTCCTTTTTTCTCTAAGAGAGTTATAAGTTCTGAAGCATAGAATTGATTTAGTTCTCGAGCTGGGGTGTAGCCAACGAGTTTGTGTTCTTTGGTGTGTGCTTCCATGATTAAGTCAGTACTTAGCAAATCGTTCACGATATTTTGAACCAAACGTATAGGTAATTTAAGCTGCTTACACAAAGAATTTACGGTGTAGGCAGGCTTTCCTTCATTAAAGTTTTTGTTGATGACTAAGAGCAGATATAAAGCTATTTTCTTTTTGTGATGTGAACTTATGTTGTTTACTTCGTTTTCATAGATGTATTGTTTTACATTTTGAGAAGCAAAAGCAATTTCGCATCCAAACAATACGATTAACCAACTGCTTTGTAACCACACCAAAAATAAGGGTAGCGCCGCAAAACTTCCGTAAATGGCATTGTATTGCACCACACCAATTTGAAAAGTAATATACACCCATTCTAAAATTTGAAAAGCAGTACCTGCAATTACACCTGCAAAAAGTGCATGCTTAAACTCTACCTTGGTATTGGGCATGGCCATGTATAAAAAGGTAAATAACAACCAATCGATAAAGTAGGGGATGAGTTCAATTAAGAATTGCACAAAAGGACCAATGTGATAAAATACACTATCATTATCTAACAAATGAGAAGTGGCCGACGAAATGTAAACGGTTATACCGCCCGAAAGAATAATGAATATGGGAGCAATTAACATAATAGATAAATACTCGGTGAATTTTCTAATCCAATTTCGAGGTTTGGTGATTCCCCAAATAGCATTGAATGATAACTCTACGTTGGTTAGCACTTTCATCACCGACCACAATAACATGATAATTCCTATTCCTGCTACAACGCCACCTTTACTGTTTTCTAAAAATGAATGAGAAAAACCAATAAGCACTTCACTTACTCCTTCTTGAGCATCAAAGTAGCCGTGAATTTGATCGTTTAACATTTCTTCAAATCCAAAACCCTTAGCAATTGCAAATGATAAAGCGATAACGGGTACAATAGAAATTAAAGTGTAAAAGGTTAATCCCGAAGCACGCAACATAATGCTGTTTTCGTTGAAACCCCTAATGGCTAAAACGAATATTCTAAGCTGTTGAATTAATAAAAAACGAGATTTCGACATTTCATCTACATCTAGTTTCCATAAATCGTTGGCGATAAAATGAGTTAGTTTCTTTATCATTTTTTTGATTCTTAGTAGATAGATGTTTTAGTGAATTTCGCTTTTTCTTTTGTAGAATTGTTTAAGATTCCGCTTATTTCACAATGGCAGATAGATGATAAAAGAAAAAGCCCCGATGAAATTCATGGGGGCTTTTTGCTTTGATTTGGATAGAATATTATTCTGCGGCAGGAGCCTCAGCTTCAGCAGTAGGAGCTTCAAGAGTTGCTTCAGCAGCAACCTCTTCAGCAGCAACTACTTCTTCAGCGGCAGGCGCTTCAGCAGCAGCTAACTTAGCAGCAATTGCTTGAGCTTTTGCAGCGCTAACAGCTTTTTCAGCTTCTAATGCTTTCTTTTTGGCTTCTGCTTTAGCAGAGCTTAAAGATTTTGCAGTTTTATCGTTTGTGCTGTTTTTACCTTCCAACCAAGCTGTAAATTTAGCATCGGCTTGTTCTTGGGTTAATGCACCTTTAGTTACTCCACCATCTAAGTGTTTTTTCATTAAAACACCAGCTGTTGAAAGAATAGTTCTAACTGCATCACTAGGTTCAGCACCTGTTTTAGTCCAGTAAAGAGCTCTGTCGAAATCAAGGTTAACTGCAGGAGGGTTAACATTAGGATTAAAAGTTCCTAATTTCTCAATGAATTTACCATTTCTTGCAGAACGAGAGTCAGCAATTACTACATGATAGATAGCTGCTTTTTTCTTTCCTTGTCTTTGTAATCTAATTGTTGTTGCCATAATGTGGTTTTTAAAGTTGGCTACACGAGCCGGTTATAAATTTTTAATAAGGGCTGCAAAGATAGCGTATTTTTTTAAATAGCAAAGCATTTGCAATAAATAGTATGTTTTGATGCTGCTGATACTTGTAAAATAAAAACATTTGTATATCTTTGTCCTCCGTTTTTAAAAATAGAAGAAATGTTATTGACAACTGAAACAAAGAAAGAACTTTTCAAAAAGTTCGGAAAGTCTGAAAAAAATACTGGTTCTACTGAAGGACAGGTAGCTGTGTTTACACATAGAATCAACCACCTTACAGACCACTTGAAATCTCACAAGAAAGATTTCGTTACTCAACGTTCATTATTGAAGTTGGTTGGACAAAGAAAAAGTTTGTTGAACTACCTTAAAAACAAGGATATCGAAAGATACCGTAATGTTATTAAGGAGTTAGACTTAAGAAAATAGTGCATTGATGAATGTAGCACAAAAAGGCAATTGGATTTTCCAATTGCCTTTTGGCTTTATTAAAAGGTTCAAAATGAACCCCTATTTCGTAATTATAGAAAGTAAATAAATATGCAAGCAATTATTGAAACATTGCAATTAGAGGATGGAAGAACCATCACAATTGAAACAGGAAAATTAGCAAAACAGGCATGTGGTTCTGTTGTTGTGCGCATGGGTAACACCATGTTGTTGGCTACTGTAGTAGCAAACAGAGAAATGAAAGACGGACAAGATTTCTTTCCATTATCTGTTGAATACAAAGAGAAATTTTCGGCAGGAGGAAAAGTGCCTGGTGGATTTATCAAAAGAGAAAACAGACCAAATGAGTTAGAGATTTTAACTTGTCGTTTGGTGGATCGCGCATTGCGTCCTATGTTCCCAGAAGATTATTTATGTGAGTGTCAAGTAATCATTAGCTTGATTTCTTACGAAGAAGGAATATTGCCTGATGCCTTGGCTTGTTTAGCTGCATCTGCTGCTTTGGCTGTTTCTGATATACCTTTTAACGGTCCGGTTTCGGAGGTTAAAATTGGTCGTGTTAACGGACAATTCATCGTGAATCCTACTGCTGCTCAATTGGCAGAATCTGATATCGATATGGTAATTGCTGCCGACAAAGACAACGTTTTGATGGTAGAGGGCGAGATGAAAGAAATTTCTGAAGAAGAAATGGTTCAAGCGATTAAAGTAGCGCATGAAGCCATTAAAAAACAAGTTGATTTGCAAGTTAGATTGGCTGCTAAAGTAGAGAAATCAAAGGTTAAGAGATCTTATCCTACAGCTGCTAAAGACGAGGAATTACAAGCAAGAATCAATAAAGAAGCATACGATAAAGTTTATGCAGTAGCTAAATCGGCTGCAGCTAAGCACGATAGATCGGCCGCTTTCAAACAAATTTTAGAAGAAGTAAAAGCAGGATTCTCTGAAGAAGAGTTGAAAGCAAAAGGAAAATTAATTTCTACTTATTTCCACGATGTTGAATACAATGCTGTAAGAAGATTATTGTTAGATGAGCAAATTCGTTTGGATGGTAGAAAACCAAATCAAATTCGTCCGATTTGGTGCGAAGTTGATTATTTACCTTCTTCTCATGGTTCTTCAATTTTTACCAGAGGTGAAACTCAATCATTAACAACAGTAACTTTGGGAACTAAATTAGACGACCAAAGATTAGATGCTGTTTCTGTAGTTAAAGAAGAAAAATTCTATTTGCATTACAATTTCCCTCCATTCTCAACTGGTGAAGCAAAACCATTAAGAGGAACTTCAAGAAGAGAGGTTGGCCACGGTAACTTAGCACAAAGAGCATTAACTCCGGTTATTCCAACAGGTGAAGCAAATCCATACACTATTCGTGTAGTATCTGATATCTTGGAATCAAATGGTTCATCTTCTATGGCAACTGTTTGCGCAGGAACTTTAGCATTGATGGATGCTGGTATTCAAATAAAAAATCCAGTTTCAGGTATCGCTATGGGGTTGATTGCGGATAACACTGGTAAATTCGAGGTTTTATCTGATATCTTGGGTGATGAAGATCATTTGGGTGATATGGACTTTAAAGTTTGTGGAACTAAAAATGGTGTTACTGCTTGTCAAATGGACATCAAAATTCAAGGTTTGTCATACGAGATTTTAACTAAAGCTTTACAACAAGCTAAAGAAGGAAGAGCGCATATCTTGGGTGAAATGATGAAAACAATTTCTGCACCTAAAACAGAATTGAAAGCACATGCACCAAGAATGGTAAGTGTAATGATTGATTCTGAATTTATTGGTTTAATTATCGGACCTGGTGGTAAACATATCCAAGAGTTGCAAAAAACTTCTGGAACTGTGATTACTATCGAAGAAATTGAAAAAACAAAACAAGGTAAAGTATCTATTTCTGGCAGCAACAAAGATTCTATTGATTTTGTAGTAAACAAAATTAAAGGAATGACAGCGAAAGCTGTTGTTGGTGAAGTTTATGAAGGTAAAGTAAAAGCTATTCTTGCTTTTGGTGCCGTAGTAGAAATCTTGCCGGGGAAAGAAGGCTTATTACATATCTCTGAGTTCGAACACAGAAGAATTGAAGATATCAATACTGTGGCTAAAGAAGGTGATATCATTAAAGTTAAATTGTTAGAGATTGAAGCTAGAACAGGTAAATTGAAATTATCTAAAAAGGCCTTAACTCCTCGACCAGAAAGAACAACTGAAGCTCAGTAATTCAGTTTTTAAATAACAAGAAAGCCCGTTAGTTGATTGACTAACGGGCTTTTTACTATGTAGTATTTTGATTACAATTTGTAGAAAAGTCCGATTTCTCCCGTTGGATAAAACATAAAAGCTGCAGGCGGATTAAGATTATCGCTCAGCGTGTAAATGCCGTAACCAGTATTAAGATTGATGCAGAAGTCTTTCATTTGAAAATCAAAGCCAATCCCTCCTCCAGTAATGTTCATGGTACCCTCAGAAGTAAAAATAAAGTGCGAGCCGCCATAAAGATTGAAATCTACATTGTTTCTTTCTCTAATTCTGTAAAATGCAGCATAGGCCGCATCAACGAAATAAAAATCGCCATTGAGAATTGGAAGAAAGGTAACTTGATGCATTAGTTTATTGTTCCTGAGAGATGTTTGGCGATACGATAAGCCAAAACCAGTCACAGTTCCTGCGTTAAAGCCTAATTGTCGTTTGCTTCTTGTGGTGGCAATAGTATCATTGCCAGCTAACACATTTGTGCTTATCAATAACACAAAAGAGAAGCATAGTGAAAAGATATTTTTCATATTAAAGATTGTAAAAAATGGATGCTTCAATAGTTGGCTTAACCGACCAATAGCTATCAGTTTTAAAAACGCCATATCCTCCTAATAAACTAACTGTAATGTCTTTTTTGGTGTTGTATTCAAAACCTAAACCTAAGCCCATGTTTAGCTTGTTGGTAGTCTTAACATTTGTCGAACTGTAGTAGTTGTTGTAAGCATCTTGATAATAAACATAAACTTCCTCTCTTGAATAAATGTAGTTTACGCCTACATAGGATAGGAAGTCCACTCTTTCTTTGTCGCGAAGTTTATATAATCCAGCAAATCCGAAATTAAGTGTTTGATCATTGGCAGAAGTGATGAAAGGAGCCGCACTCAATTGAAACCCAATTTTATTCTTAGAATACATTTGATAGGATAAACCGATTCCGGTGGTGCGACCAGCATTAAACCCGAAGGAATGCGTGAGTTCACATTTTTTTTGTTCATTTTCTTGCGCAAAACTTAGTGTAGAGCTAAGAAACAGAATAGATAAAATTTTAATTTTCATGGTTTAGTTATTAATTTGTACTTGGAAGAACGCAACAATTCTTAATCAGTTGCCTATCTTCATCAAAAGAATGAATTTATGTTGAGAAAAACAATTGTGTATGCTTCTGTGAGTGGCTTTTTAGCAGTGGTTTTAGGGGCTTTTGGGGCACACGGACTCACCAAAATAGTGGGCGAAAAGGAACTGCTAATATGGAACAAAGCAGCGCTGTATCAAATGATTCACACTTTTGCGGTTTTGTATATCGGCTTGGCTTCAAAATTAGATATGAACAAATTACTAAACGCAGCTTTCAAATTATTCATGTTTGGAATCCTGTTTTTTTCGGGCTCCTTGTATTTACTGACTTTTCGTGATGTTGTTGATTTTGGAATTTGGAAGAAGGTGTTGGGACCAATAACGCCTATAGGTGGCTTGCTATTTCTATGTGGATGGATATGTTTGTTAGTGTATGGATTAAAATTAAGTAAGAATGAAAAATAATTACGAGAAGTTTCAAGGACAAATGAACCAATTGGCTGTTATTGGCAGTATTGGAGGTTTGTTAGCGTGGGATAATGAAGTGTATAAGCCATCGAAAGCAGAAGGGATTCGGGCACAGCAAAATGCCTTTATATCTGCTTTATTACATGAGAAATTCACCAATGTAGATTTTGAGAATTTGGTGGCCGAATTGCAAAAAGATGCTACGTTAAATACTGAACAAAAAATCAATGTTGAGAAAGTATTTACAGATATTCAAAAGCAAAAAAAATTCTCGAAAGAGTTTGTAGAAAAGCAATCGCATATTATTAGCGAAGCCTTTGGTAAATGGCACCAAGCCAAGACCCAAAATGATTTTTCTTTGTTCGAAAAAAGCCTTGAACAAATTGTAGCTTTAAGCAAAGAATCGGCAGAAATTATTGGCTACAAAGAACATCCTTACGATGCCTTGTTAGATTCATACGAGCCAGGAATGACCACTGCAAAACTGAAGGTTATTTTTGCTAAAGTGAAAGAAGAATTGGTTCCTTTTTACAACTCTTTGTTACAAAAGAAACAAATCGATGATACCTGCTTGAATCAGCATTATGAGAAGCAAAAACAATGGGATATAAGTATAGAATTATTGAAGCAAATGGGCTATGATTTTTCTGCTGGTCGCCAAGATTATTCATCGCACCCCTTTAGTATCGGCTTGCATCCAACTGATGTTCGAATTACTACCCGTGCAGATGAGAAGAATTTATCGGAATTGATTTGGAGTGCTTTGCATGAGGGCGGACACGCGCTTTACGAGCAAGGTTTGTTGCCAGAGCATTTTGGTTTGCCGCAAGGTAATTCTGCTTCACTTGGAATTCACGAATCTCAATCGCGTTTGTGGGAAAATAATGTAGGTAGAAGTTTGTCTTTTGTAAAAGCAAATTATTCCTTGTTTCAAAGGACCTTTCCAGAAGTTTTTGGTAAAGTAGAGCTGATTGATTTCTACAAGGCGATTAATAAAGTAGAGCCAGGTTTAATAAGAACCAATGCCGATGAGATTTCATATCATTTGCATGTTTTAATTCGATTTGAAATTGAAGTAGCCTTGATGGAAGATAAAGTAAAAGTGAAAGATTTACCTCAATTATGGAATGCAAAATACAAGGAGTATTTAGCGATTGATGTTCCTTCAAATACTTTAGGCGTATTGCAAGATGTGCATTGGTCGCATGGCAGTTTAGGCTATTTTCCAACGTATTCAATAGGTAGTTTTTATGCCGCTCAGTTTTTTACGCACGCACAAAAAAATGTTCCTCAGTTGAACGATAAAATAGAGCGAAAAGAAACCGCCGAATTGCTTTCTTGGTTGAGAAAGAGCATTCATGAAAAAGGTCGTTTATACACCTCTGAGGAGATTTGTGAGCAAGTGACAGGCGAAGGTTTGAATTTCACTTATTTCATGAATTACGTTAAAGCTAAGTATTCTGAGATTTATCAGGATTAGTATTGATATCTTTCACGGAAAATCCTTTTTTATTAGGTATATCTTTGTGAAAAGAAAAGTTATGTCACTAGCCGATTTCTCATCATCAGTAATTTATTCTAATCTTCTTGCCGAAGAATTAATAGAGCATACCATACAGAAAAAACAAGGTGAGTTAAGTGATACTGGCGCATTGGTTATTGATACCGGGAAGTTTACTGGCAGAGTTCCTAAGGATAGATATTTTGTAAAAGATACAATCACAGAAAATAAGATATTTTGGGGAGAGGTGAATCATCCTGTGTCGCAAGAAGTATATGAAAAATTGCACGCGAAGATGATTGCCTTTTTTGCTCAAAAAGATTTGTACATTCAAGATGTGGCCGCTTGTGCCGACCCGGTTTATCGATTAAATATTAGAGTACTGACTGAATTTCCATGGAGTGCCTTGTTTGCGCACAACATGTTTTTGCGTTTAAATTCGAAGGAATTGAAAAAATTCTCAGCTGATTGGACAATACTATGTGCACCTAATTTTAAAGCTAATCCTTCGGTGGATGGCGTTCAAAGCGAACAATTCATTATTATAAATTTCACTGAAAAATCTATTTTGATTGGTGGAACGGCATACACTGGAGAAATAAAAAAAGGAATTTTCACCGTGTTGAATTTTCTTCTTCCATTGCAGCATAATGTTTTTCCAATGCACAGTTCTGCCAATGTTGGAGCGAAAGGTGATGTAGCTATATTCTTTGGCTTGTCGGGAACAGGAAAAACAACTTTATCGAACGATCCCGAAAGAAGGTTGGTAGGTGATGATGAGCATGCATGGACCGATCATTCTGTATTTAATTTTGAAGGAGGCTGTTATGCTAAAGTGGTTGATATAAGAGCCGATACCGAGCCGCTCATTTTTAAGGCTATAAAATATGGTTCTCTACTAGAAAACGTGAAGTTTTTTGAGGGAACACGAATGGTGAATTACCATGATACCACTAAAACAGAGAATACTCGAGTAAGTTATCCTATTCATTTTATTCCTGGTGCTGTAGAGCCATCTTTTGCAAATACACCTAAGAATATTTTCTTTTTAACATGTGATGCCTATGGTGTGTTGCCCCCCATTTCAAAGCTAAGCAAAGAACAAGCAATGTTTCATTTTATATCAGGTTATACAGCGAAAGTAGCTGGTACAGAAGTAGGTGTTACGGAGCCAAAAGCTACTTTTTCAGCGGGATTTGGCGAACCTTTTCTACCTCTTCATCCTAAAGAGTATGCGAAATTATTGGGTGAAAAGATGGAACAACAAAAAGTGAAAATTTGGCTAGTCAATACAGGTTGGACTGCAGGTAAATACGGTGAAGGTCATCGAATGAGATTGGATCACACTCGAGTGCTGCTTTCTGCAGCAATGAGCGGAGAATTGGAAAAGCAAGAGTTTGAGAATGAAGATTTTTTCGGACTGTCTATTCCTAAAAATTGTGCTGGAATTCCTAGTTCAATTCTTAATCCTAAAAATGCGTGGAAAAATCAAGAGGAATATAAAACCACTGCGCTTAAACTTGCAGAAAAATTTAAAGTAAATCATCAAAAGTTTGAGTGATAGGTAAAAAGAGTATTTTTGCCTCATGAGCTGTTCTAAATATTGCCTTTATTTATTTGCCTTATTTTTTCTTTTTTCTTGTGTTGCACCGGAGGGGAAAACTATCATTGTGTCATCTGGAAAATCGATCAATGATGCTATTCAACAATGTGAAGAAGGTGACACTATATTGATTCATGGTGGGGTTTACCGCGAAGTTCTAAATATCGATAAAAGTGATATTTGTATCCAAGGATTTTCGAACGAAAAAGTCATCATTACTGGAACGCAAGAAGTGAGGAATTGGACGGAAATTGGTAAGAATTATTACAAAGCATATTGCAAGAAAGAAGTGTTGCAATTGTTTGAAAAGAATAGAATGCTTTTGCCTGCTCGTTGGCCAAATTATGATTCTTCGATGTACAGTACTCGAAATTGGAAGAAGTTGTATACTTCAAACGATTCTACTTTTTTCGTAGATAATTCCTGGCCTGAAAACTATTGGAACGGTGCCTGGTGTTATGCTATTGCAGGCAAAAAATGGGTGGTGAACGTAGAGCAAGTTTTGAGTTCTAAAGACAGTATTTTAAAAATGAAAGATTATTGGTTTAATTACCAAAAAGTGAACTGGTACACAGGTGATGCCGAGGGATATATTTTGAAGCATATTAATGCCTTAGATACCCTTAATGAATGGCATTGGCAACAAGATACTTTGTATGTAATGCTAGAAGATAAACCTGAAGTTTTAAATGCTCAAACAAACGATATTGTTATTAAATCAAAGCAACAAGAAAATGTTTCTATTCAAAATGTTTCTTTGCTGGGCGGAAGAATTCAGGTGGAAGATGTACGTGATTTCATTTTCGATAAAGTAAATGTTATCAATGGTACTGCGCCCAAAATTTATGAATATTCTAATGGCGCTGCTTATGCTGCTATAGAGTTTTTAGGTGAATCAGAAGATTGTTCTGTTTCAAATTCTATTGTAGAAGGCAATTGGGGTGGTGGTATTTATCTTGAAGGAGAAAATAATACTATTCGTAATTGTGTGGTAAGTAATTGCAATTGGATGGGGAACGGAACGGCTAATATTGCAACGAAAGGTTATGGTCATACCATTTCATTTTGCGATGTTTTTAATTCGGGTAAGTTTTTAATTGTGCACAACAATACACAGCATTTAACCATAAAGAATAATCATTTACACGATGGTGGTTTTTTGGCCAATGATTTGGGTTTAACTTATTGTTATATGACTGACGGTGATGATTCTGAAATTGCCTACAACATGGTGCATGGCAATCATAGCAAAGAAGCTGGTGTGGGAATTTATCTTGATATAGAATGTAAGAAATTTTTAGTACACCACAATGTAGTGTACGATTGTCTATCTGGCATTCAAACAATAATGAATGCCTATGATCATGAGATATACAACAATACAATTTGGAATTGTGGCAAGGCAATTAATTATTGGGGAGAAGATGGTTCTAATATGTACAATCAAAAGGTGTATAATAATTTGGCCAATGATATATTTGATGCAGGTACAGATGTGCGATTCAATTTAAGTACTGGTATCAATCAATTTGAAGATTCTTTACATCATAATTTTAAATTGGCCAAAGGGGCTAAGGCCATTGATTGTGGAACTATTATTCCTGAAATAACGAATGAATTCACTGGAGAAAATCCAGATGCAGGTGCTTTTGAATTTGGTTTGCCTGCATGGAAGTATGGGTGTGACAAAAGTTTGTTGAACAAAGATTACAAGCTATATTAGCACAGTATGAAAGTTTTTTATTTTGAAAATACAGGAGGCAACGATGTTGTATTAAACGAGGAGGAGTCGGCTCATGCTGTTCGTGTTTTGCGCTTAAAAGAAAATGACGAGGTTTTTTTAATTGATGGCAAAGGGACTTTGTGCAAAGGACTAATAAGTGATGCCCATCAAAAGAGATGCGGGATAAGAATTGTTGAAAATCTGCCTGTTTACAAAAGAAAATATTACAAACATTTGGTGGTGGCACCCACCAAAAGTATCGATCGTTTTGAGTGGTTTATTGAGAAAGCTACCGAGATTGGCGTTGATGAAATTACGCCTTTATTAACCGATAGATGCGAACGAAGAAATCTTAATGTAGAGCGATTGCAAAAGATATTGAGTGCTACAATGAAACAGTGTGTTCAGCCCTTTCGACCGAAATTGAACGAGCTTACAAAGTTCAAAGATTTTGTGAAAAATTATCACAAGGGATTTATTGCCCATCTAGAAACAGGTGAAGAAGAATTGTTGCAAAAGGTGTATCAACCTGGCAATGATGCGCTGATTTTGATTGGTCCGGAAGGAGATTTTTCGCCAGATGAAGTTAAATTAGCTAAAGAATTTGGCTATATTTCGGTGAGTTTAGGTCACTCGCGTTTGCGCGTGGAAACCGCTGCAGTAGCTGCATGTCATGCCTTTAGTGTTGTGAATAATGACTAAAAAGCGCTTCAAAAATATAGTTTTGTTATTACTTCTTTCAATGAGTGGTGTTGTTTTATTGTATAGTTATAAATCGCCCGGACCAGCATACACTTATCAAATCGCAGTATTGAAATACAGCGGGGGAGGAGATTGGTATGCTAACCCAACTTCTTTGCCCAATTTAGCTGCTTTTTGCAATCAAAGTTTAAACACCAATATCAATCCAAATACGGCAACTGTTTTCGTGGGTAGCAAAGAGATATTTCAGTACCCTTTTGTGCATATGACAGGACATGGAAATGTTGTTTTTTCGGCAGCAGATGCTGCAAATTTGAGGAGCTATTTGATAGGTGGTGGCTTTTTGCATATTGATGACAATTATGGCATGGATCAGTTTGTTCGACCGCAAATGAAAAAGGTTTTTCCCGAATTGGAATTTATTCCTCTTCCTGCATCACATCCTTTGTATCATCAAAAATTTAATTTCCCTAATGGTATTCCTAAAATTCATGAACATGACGCTAAAGATGCTGAGGGTTATGCCTTAATTTGCGAAGGGCGAGTAGTGTGTTTTTATTCTGTTGAAACCGATTTGGGCGATGGATGGGAAGATGTTGAGGTACATAAAGATTCTCAACTGAAGCATCAGCAAGCTTTGCAAATGGGTGCCAACTTAATTCAGTTTGCCTTTGCTGGTGGACGATAAATTATCCGACTTTTTATTTATCCCATACTACTTGAATTTTTAGTTCGTTGGTGGAGTATTTTAACCATGCCGACCAATGTGCATTTATCCGATATTTCAGCATGCCATAAACTTGATTTCCCTGTGATGAAAATGCTGGGGTTGCGCTAGCATACATTACATCGTTTTCATATGCATAAATTCGGGCATCGTAATCGGAAATGTTAAATATTGTATAGCGAAATAAAAGGTGGAAAGGAGAGTTTTTAATTTGATGACTTATATTGAGATAGGTTAGCCAGCCTTTTTTTTCTGCAAACTGATGCATTTCAGTTCTAATGGCAATAGAAGATTGATGTGCAATTTTCCAATGAAAATGTGCTCTAATTTGATGTGATTCATATTGTGTTTTCACTTCGTTTTTATCGAATAATTGGGCATTCTTTGTAAAGTGGTAACGAACATAGAAATTCATTTTTTGATTGAATTCTCTCTGGTACAATAATGAGAACTCTTTGCCGTAGGATGGGCGTTTAACACCATATTTTATTTCTGGATAATGATAGATGTCGTAATTCAAAATTAATTGCTCATTTTTTCGAAGATGCAACAAGATGCTAAAGTCAACTCCTTCTTCATTTTTAGATGAGCTTCCTTGACTATAAGTATGTGCATAAGGATTAAAAAAATGTTTAGAAAATTGTCTTGCTCGAGAAGAAAATGTAATCGTTTTATTCAAACTAATAATGATGCCATTTAGCGATGAAATGCTGTAATCGTTATTCATGGCGATTTCACCAAAAAGATTAATGTTTTTGATATGCCATGAATAATCAAGGCTATGTATGTTTTGCCATCCCAAAAGAATAGTATTGCTTTTGTAGTAGTTAGAGTCGCTTAGGAAAGGCATAGAATATTTTAACAACAATTCGTTGATGCCAATATTCATGTTTTTCCATTGATAGGTGATGGAGTTTCCAAAACTGAGTTCGATGCATCGGTCTTTTTTTTCTAGCTCATTGATTGTTCTGTGATAGCCTGTATTTGGAAAAGACTTAATAGTATCGCTAACAATAGTGGCATCTATTTTTTTGTAAGAAAAGAATGGCTGGATAGAGAATTTATTGAATTCTTTTCGAAAGGCCAATCCTCTAAAAAAGCTGTTTTCATTGGTGGAAGTGTAAGTTTTTAATTGATTTTGATAGAGGTTTGAGTACAAGGGAGAGTTGCTGTAAATACTTCTGAAGGAGTTACTGTGTACAAGGCCTTGACCAGTATTTATAGTGTAGTCGCCCACAATGATGGTTGATGTTTTTCGCTGATATTGAAAGTACGCGCTGTAAAAATCGAAACCATATGTTTGGTGTTTACCGAGGAAAGATTCTCCTTGGTCTTTTTCTAGTGTAAAACCCAATTGATGATGGGAACTTGTGTATTTGAATCGCGAAAATATTTTGCTGGGATCACCCAAATAGTTTTCTTCGTTTTTAAACTTGCTTTGAGCCCTTAAAACATAAATGATATTTGCTTCATGCTCTTTTTTTATATCGGTTTTGAAATAGGGATTAAGTACTTCTAGCAGAGTGGGAGAAAAGCCAATGTGCTTCAGTTCGTAAATGGAAACAATGGCTCCGTTTTGAGTTCTGTATTCAATAATTTGTTTGGCTTGCTCGCTAGACAATATGGGGATTTGTGTGAGTTCTTTTTCACCAGAGCTGTTGATGTTTAAAGGATTTTTTAAAATCAGTCGGCATTGTTCAGTAAGTTCCTCGATGTTTACTTCTTCATCTTTATTTCCTTGTAAAACATAATTTATAGTTTCTTGAATTGGGTCGATTTGTGCGTGAATGCAATGACAAAAGAATACTATAAAAATGCAAGCGGTTTTCATAATGAGAACGCAGTCGTAGGCGAAAAACCTAATTGTTGGTGGTAAGCAAAATCAATATTTATTTTAATTTTTTGCAATTGATAAGCAATGCCAAAATGAAAAGGTTGGTTGCTGCTCGATATGTTGAATCCGAAATAAAATTGCTCATTTAATTGGTAGTCGATGGCAGCAGCAATATTCGGGTATTTGCCGTTACTAAAAACACCTTGTAGATGTGTTTTAACTTTTTTGTCAAAGCTATAACTTAGGCCTATTCGCAACGTTTGTTTTTTGTTTAGCGAATTCTCATTTAAAATGAAATTATGGAGAGAGGCAGCCAATGCTATTTTCTCATTTGTGCGATAGCAAATCCCTATTTCTGGAGTAATATTCCATAATTTTCTTTCTTCAGATTGATGAATATATTGCAGGCGCAGCTGAATTCCAGCACTTAATTTTTCATTTAGTTTAATAGACAGTGCATTGTTCCATTCGTTTTTAGAATAAAGGTTATTTCCAAAGCGAAATAAACTTGAGCAATAAGAAATGTGTTTATTGAGCGGCGCGGCGGCACTGATGTATTGAGTAGATAGATCTTTTAAAAGAAAGTGATTTTGAAATAAAACGCCAAAAGTGAGTTTTTTGATGTCGCTTATTCCAGCAGGATTGCAAGCGCTACTCCACGCGTTTTGTGAAAATAGATTGTAATTGCATGTGGCAGTTGAGTGGCTTAATTCGGCAGCATCTTGTGCTTTGCAAACATAAGCAAACATAACAGCCAGCATGCTGTAAAGTAGAGGTTTCATAAATAGCGTGATCGCTTCGTTTAGTTGACGGCGCTAATTTATGAAATATCGATTTTTCTTGATTTAAAAGTTATGAGTCACTTTTCACTAGAAGCGGAGGTGTTTTACACTTAATCCATAATTCATAATCTCCTTTACCGCGTCAATTCCTATTTTGATGTGGTCTTCTACATAATTAGCGGTTACTTTTTGATCGCTTTGAGCTGTTTTTACGCCACTAGAAATCATTGGCTGGTCGGATACCAGCAGTAGAGCGCCTGTTGGTATTTTATTCGCAAAACCAACGGTGAAAACTGTAGCTGTCTCCATATCGATGGCCATGCATCTCATCACCCTTAATTTTTCTTTAAATACATCGTCGTGTTCCCAAACTCTTCTGTTGGTGGTGTAAACGGTGCCTGTCCAATAGTCTTTTCCTGCCGAACGAATAACCGAAGAAACAGCGCGCTGCAAGCTAAATGCAGGCAGTGCAGGTACTTCTTTGGGTATATAGTCATCTGAAGTACCTTCTCCTCTTATAGCTGCAATTGGTAAAATAAAATCCCCTAAATTGTTTTTCTTTTTGAGTCCGCCACATTTTCCTAAAAACAAACAAGCTTTGGGTTCAATAGCGGTCAGTAAATCCATGATAAGAGCTGCATTGGCGCTACCTATTCCGAAATTAATCATAGTAATTCCATCGTGTGTAGCGTTAGGCATTGCTTTATCGCTGCCTTTTATTTCACAATCATTCAATTGTGCAAAAACTGTTAAATAACCTCTAAAGTTGGTAAGCAGTATATATTTTCCGAAATCGGCCAATTCGGTTCCTGTATATCGAGGTAGCCAGTTATCTACTATATTTTTTTTTGTTTCCATAATGCTATTGTACATTTATCAATTCAATACGAAAAGAAAGTGATAAGGTTAAATCTTCCCGAATATCAGTTTAGAATGGAACGCAAAGATCATTCTAAATGGTACATCTTTGATGAAATAAGAAAGAAGAAGGTGATTTTATCTCCCGAGGAATGGGTGCGTCAAAATTTTATTCAATACCTGAACCAAGAACATAAAGTTCCTTTATCGCTGATGGTTTTAGAAAAGGAACTAGAATTGAATGGTCAAAAAAAAAGAGCAGATATTTTAGTATACGGTAGGGATGGAAAACCTTTCGCCATTGTGGAATGTAAGGCGAGTCATGTTGCCATTTCACAAGATGTTTTTGATCAGGTGGCTAGATATAATTTGGTATTGAAAGTTCCTTATTTAATTGTTACCAATGGATTAGAGCATTATTATAGTTTAATCGATTTTGAAAAGAAAAATTTTAATTTTTTGAAGGATTTCCCAGTCTACTAAATTTTTGTAACCCTATGCTGTTATCATCGTATCTCTAATTTTATACCCCCATTTTATGAAAAAAATTATACTTTTTACTTTTGTGTTTTTTTGTGTTGCTTCTTTGAAAGCACAGTTTAATGAACAGTTTCAAGAAAGAACCTTGGTTTTGAAAGTGAAAAACGAATTTCGTTCGAGTTGTTCGGTGGACGGGGTGAGTTATCCTGGGCTCTCACAAATATTGGACAAGCTAAAAACACAGTCGCTCTCTAAAATGTTTCCTAGAGCTGCATCAGTTAGGGAAGGAAGTAAGAGAAATGGAATACCATATACCGATATATCTTTAATATATAAATTGAAATTTAATGATCCAATTTCATTTGGGAAAGTAATAGCTATGTTGATGAATTTCGGCATTTTTGAATACGTTGAACCTTTGGCGATTCAACAACCTTTAGGTATTCCTAACGATCCTAGTATTGCTAATCAGTGGCACTTACCTAAAATTAAAACCTTTGACGCGTGGGATGTGACCAAAGGAGATACAAATATTGTGGTGGGTATGGTGGATACTGGAATTGAATATGCGCATGCCGATTTAGCTGCAAATATCAAGTACAATTATGCCGATCCTATTGACAATATTGATAACGATAATGACGGATACAAGGATAATTTTAGAGGTTGGGATTTGGTTGGAAATGATGCTGATGCGTCACATGACCCAGGTGGTGGTACTTTGCCTCATGGTACTTGGGCTACCAGTTCTTTGGCCGAGGTGGTAGACAATAATTTGCAAGGAGCAGGGGTAGGTTATTACACCAAGTTTATGCCTATTAAGGTAAGCAATGCTGGCGGTTCAATCGTGGCCGGTTATGAAGGTATTGTTTATGCCGCTGATCATGGTTGTTCTATCATTAATGCTTCATGGGGCGATACCGCGGGGTATACGCAGTTCGGACAAGATGTTGTGAATTACGCTACCATTAATAAAAACGCTTTGGTGATTGCCGCTGCTGGAAACAACAACAATAGTAGTTTATTCTATCCAGCATCATTAAATTATGTAATTAGTGTTGGGGGGTCAGATACCATCGATAGAAAATGGCAATTTGCTGCTGGTGAAGGTTTAGGATACGGTAGCAATTTTAATGAGTTTATAGATATACTTGCGCCCAGTATGGTGATGTATGGATGCATGACTCCAAATACATTTAATAGAATTGGCGGAGGTACTTCTTTTGCTGCACCATTGGTTGCCGCTGCTGCAGCACTAGCTAAAAATATTTACCCTACTTTCAGTGCTTTACAATTGGGCGAATTAGTAAAGAATTCTGCTGATACCATTGGTCATATTCCATTTAATACAACTTACGCAGGTATGCTGGGAACCGGCAGGCTGAATGTTTATCGAGCGCTAACAGAAAGTGGATTTCCAGGTTTTAGGTTAGAAAATGCAATTGTTACAGATTTGGCTGATAATGTTTTTGTGAGTGGTGATACTTTAAGATTGCTTGGAAATGCCATTAATTATTTAAGTATAGGTTCTGGAGCATTGCCACATGTGCTGGCCAATAATGTTACAGCCTCTATTTCGTCATCTTCCCCTTACTTAACTGCAGTGAATTCTTCTACTATTTTAGGTTCTGTTCCAAATATGGCGTCGGTGAATATTTCAGGTGATGCACTTAGTTTAAAGATAGAAGCCGGTGTGCCCAATAATACATCGGCGATTATAGTAATTACTTTTAGTGATGGCGCTGGATAT
>CAMBXP010000028.1 GCA_945871895.1 Chryseobacterium gleum
ACCCTTGCGGTCGCCCAAATTACATCTTCTGCTTTGGGCGACCGCAAGGGTACGCCCCTACTGATGCAAAATTCTTGCTGCGGTTAAATAAAAGCTTTGAAAGCTCTTACACACATAGATACTGACTGAAATGTGAGAAGTAAAAATAAGGATTTATGTCGTTTAATTCATATCCTAATTTGTACTGACTACTTTTCAGTATCCATGAACTTTTTTTGAAGTACTTGATCAATATTTCGTGAATGGCCGAATTCTTTTCTACTTCTCCCATTAAATAAACTGCGGCTGTTCCTGCGTTTATTTTAAGTTGTTCTAAAGTGTAGAAGGAATAATATAAAAAGTCTTCGGTAGTAAGAATAGGGTGCACCGTAAACAATTTTAACTGACTGTCTTCAAACACAATGATATCGTAGTGTTGTGAGTGAATGTTTACAAAAACTGCTGGTTCTTTTTCTGTTTTAAACAAGTTGTACAATGAAAGATAGGTTGGTGCTGCGTGAGGGAAATATTCTATGGTTGTAAATTGTTTGTCAAGAATTTCTTTTAGTGTGTTTGGCATGGCAAATACAGCGAAAGCGTTCAAGAAATTAATTTCTTTGGTTAAAATAACACTTCCCTCACTAATGCTGCTGGCCGCTAGCAGATAGTCGGTTGCTTTTTCTTTGATAAATAAAGCGTTAGGCACCAAAGTGAACTGAGAGGTAATCAACGACAAAGAAACTTTTTGAAAATTGCTTTCTAATTTGAGTGGAGAGGTTTTGAAAAAATCAGTGAGTTTTTGTGCGTCGAATTCAAAATAATCGGTGCTTAAATCTACCAATTGAAATGCCAATATCTCTTTCTCCTTTGGTTCGAAAATATGCACTTTCATCAAATTGTTCTCCACTTCAAAATGCAATTGCAAACTTTCTGTGGCATAGTTTACCAAACGTTTGTCAACGATTTGAATTTCCTTTTCCGAATTACTAACGCCTGCTTCCATTTATATTTCTAATTTAGAGCCCAGCTAAATTAAGCAATTGAAATCAAAAAAAGGTTAATTTAGTGTTAACTACAACTTAAATTTGAAAGATAAAGTTATATCGTTTTTGGGGCATGAGCCTACTGCCGGACAAGCCAAACTGATTGCCTTGTTGATTGAGTTTTTCACCATTCCTTTATCGCGACCTGTTTTTGTGATGCGCGGTTATGCGGGTACAGGAAAAACTTCGTTGGTGAGTGCTTTCATTAAAGCCATGCCTCCTACATCATCGGTTTTGTTGGCGCCAACGGGTAGAGCAGCAAAGGTGTTTGGCGCTTATTCTAAACGATCGGCTTTTACCATTCACAAAAAGATTTACCACAACGAATTTAAAGATGGTAATCCTCAATTTTCTTTGCAGAAGAATTTACACAAGAACACCATTTTCTTTGTAGATGAGGCATCAATGATAGCCAATTCGGGCGGACTAGGAGGCTCTTTCGTAAGTAAAGGAAGAAGTTTGTTGGATGATTTGTTAGAGTACGTTTTTACGGGCGAAAATTGTCGCTTGGTTTTTATTGGTGATACAGCTCAGTTGCCTCCTGTAGGTATGAGTTTGAGTGTGGCCTTAGATATGGAGTATTTAAAATCTCAATGGGGATTGAATGTATTCGGCTTTGAAATGACAGAGGTAGTGCGACAAACAGCGCAATCGGGAATTTTATACAACGCCACCAAAATTCGTGAACAACTAAAAGAAAAAGTACCAGGATATCCTCATATTGAACTGAATGATTTCCCCGATGTTAAGGTGATTAATAGCTACGAGGTAGAAGAACTGTTAGATGATGCTTATCGCGCATCGGGAGTAGAAAAAGCTATAGTAATCACACGTTCCAATAAAATGGCCAATCAGTTTAATCAGCAGATACGCTATAAAATTCGCGGACAAGAAGATGAGATTTCTGCAGGCGATTATTTGATGGTGGTGAAGAACAATTATTTTTGGTTGGGCGATGATTCTAAAGCTGGTTTTATTGCTAATGGTGATATGGTTTACATAGAACGTGTGATGAAAACGGAAGAGAAATTCGGACTCCGTTTCGTGAATCTTCAAGTGCGATTGGTAGATTATCCAGATGAACCAGAGTTGGAAGTAAAAGTGATGTTGGATACCTTAATGACCGATGCACCTGCACTCACCAAAGAGCAATCGAAAGCTTTTTCAGAAGCGGTTTACGGCCATTACATTACCCAAACCAATACCAAGCAAAAGATAAAAGAAGCGGTAAAAAAAGATCCTTATTACAATGCATTACAAGTGAAATTTGGATATGCGGTTACTTGTCACAAATCGCAAGGTGGCCAATGGGATTACGCTTTTGTGGTGCAAGGTTATCTTACCGACGAAATGGTGGATGTAGAATATTTAAGATGGTTGTACACGGCAATCACACGTGCTTCAAAGAAATTGTATTTTGTAAATTTTAGCGAGAAGTTTTTTGAATGAGTCTATTAGAAATAAACTTTGAAAACCGCAGTTACCCCAAAGGTAGGAGAGGTAGCTCCATTTAAATTAGTGAATCGCCAAAGGGCATCTACTCTTAAAACTTTAAAGATATTTTCAATACCAACACCAGCTTCTAGGTAGGGCTCATTTAGCGCCGACATGCCAAATGGAAGTTTAATTTCTTGTGCGTGTGCACTTGATAATCTGCCTGCCAAACCTCTAGCAAAAGCCAGTTCTCTCCATTGCAGTTTTCTAAACAGTGGTAATTTATTGAATATAAATCCTTCTAGATGGTAAGTGGCCATCACTTGAGCGTACTCATCACTCACGAACTCAAAAATTTTCATGAGGTTAAAAGCTTCTGCATCGAAGTAATAAGAGTTGTTTCCAACATGCGTGGTAAGCAGCGGGTAAGGCACAGTTCCCCATATTTTACCCGCTTCGGCAACCACTTGTATGTGTCCGGCATTTCCAATATACCACTTGTCAACCATCTTTATTTTTGCACGATGAAAGGCATATTGCGAACCCAAAATTCCTTTGGCTGAAAATTCATAGGTGTAGGTGAAAATGGGGTATTTCGTTTTTAAACTTACCCTTCTGTAATCGTCTTCTAAAATTTTTTCTTTGTAGGCAATTCGTCCTGTAAGTATAACACTTGCAATTTTTATAGAGTTTATATTATTGCCATTGGGCTGTTGGAAAAACAACGGGGCTATGGGTTTGATGTTTTGATAGGTAAATGTAATTCTGTTGTGATTCCCTTTAGCCCATTCTCTTTCGTAATAACCTGTGTATTTTTCTATGAAAAGAAATTTAACCGAATCTTTGCGCGAAAGAGAGGCCATGATGTTGTCGTTTTGAAAGGCATCTGGGCTAGTATTCATTACTTCGTAGTCGTTGCTTAAATCAAATCCCATGTAGGAGCGCGGACTCATTTTAAAATAGTATTGTGGAGTGAATTTGAATTTTACGCGCTTGTCGGTTGTACCATAAGCAACGTGTCCTAGAAATCTCCATTTCTTACTGAATTTAGCTGTTGTTCTACCTGTAAACTTAAAACGATTTCCTTCGATATTGTTGAAGCTATAAGATGTGAAATAGGGTCCGTATTCCCATTTTCCCAATGGATAATAACCACTGGCAAACATCATTGATAATCGTTTCATCATTACGAAATATCTCGAATGCAGTGCGCTGTCGATTTTTGCATATGCCGCTAACTCATTGTCGTTGAGTGGCTGTGGTCGCTGATTTTGCCAATATTCGCTGGTGTTGGCTTGTAGAGTGTCTTTTACTAACACTTTTGTGGTTTGATTGAAGAAGCTGTTGTCTTGAGGTTGATTAATGGTGTATTTACTGCTAAATGTTTGTTTGAGTCCGTACATTCCATATTGTTTATCGGCCAAATTAACATCTAAGAATATTGTTTCTTTAGCAGGAACCCAATGTCCATCTACACGCTGAAAAAACTTATCCATTTCCATGCTTTTCACAAAGTTGATGTTGGCATCTGTACTCATTTCCATGTGCGCTTTACAAACGCCGTAAGTTGCGCTGTCAATGTATAAGTGTCCGCGAAAAGTAAGTTCTTGTTTTCGCAATGGAACATAAAACAAATGGTACATTGAGTTGGTATCGGTGCGTAGGGTGTCCACCAAAATATAGTCATAAGAAAGCGTGCCTAAAGTAGCCAAAGGGCCAACGAAATTTCTATTGAAGTTGAAGATGTAATCATCGTAAATATTGTATTCCATGTAAAAGTTAGAGGTGAATTCAGCTATAGTATTGTGGTCGATACCTGATACTTTGCTGGCTTCTACGACTTCGTTTTCTAGGTTCGGACTCGTCTTAAAGAAATATTGGGTAGACGATTCAGAAATCATGATGGGGATACTGGGTTTTTTAAAGGTGGTAGAATCGATGTTTCTAAACATAAATCCTATTGGCTTCAAAAGGGCTACGTTGGCCAAATTGGTATCGGCATTGTTTAAGTTGAACTGAATTTTAGTGTAGTTGGTGCATTCGTAGGCTTTTAGTTTTTTATAGTTGTTTTCGTCTTTGTGGTCAACAACAAGTTTCATGATGGCTTCGGCTGGGTCGTTCTTTTTTCGTTTTGCTTTTTTGGCTACAATTTGCACTGCAGCAGTAACTTGCGGTTTTCTGCTTAAATATATTTCCATATCGCTTTTCGATGAGTTACAAGCTATTTTGGCAGGGTGATAACCCACCATGGAAACAACAAGCGTATCGGGCGAACTTAGTTGTAAAAAGAATTTACCGGCGGCGTTGCTGGCCTCACCATACATTTTACTTACTAAATAAAGGTTGGCATAAGGAAGTGATGTTCTGCTAGCCGAATCTAAAATTTTACCGCTAATGTAAATTTGCGCTTCACTTTTTTGCGTGAACAGAAGACTAAAAATAAAGGCGAAAAATAAATGCTTAAGTTTCATTTTTATTAATTGTCGGGATTTTGCGGTAAAGTCATCCAATGTGATACTTCTTGAAAGAAATGATTACTCAATCCTTCGCCGCTCCAAAAATGATCGCTCTCACTGTTTTTATGTCGGGGTTTATGCACTCCATAAAAGTTTTCTTCAAAGCGCAGCATTTTTATAGGTTGATGAATTTTTTCTGTTGGGTTGCCTGGCACAGAAACCCAGTTATTTGGAATATAAGCTAGTATAAGTTGTCCGTTTTGAGGAAGCTTTTCACTAACTTTTATCCACTGCATAGTTATTTGATTTCTGTTTGAACTAATTTACTTTTCCTGTTGTAAATAGGCAAATAGATAAAAGATAATCCACCGGCAATAACACTTGTAATGGTCATCATAAACAAAGCAATAAACGAATAAATAAAGGCATTAGGCTCACTTACTCCATAAAGCACAAGGGTTAAGGTTACCATTAAATTCCATGTTCCAATACCACCTGCTGTAGGAATAATCATACCTAAACTTCCCATTATTAATGCTGCAAATGCAACTGTAAATCCAAGTTCTGCAGTGCTTTCGTACGATTTAAATGAAATGTACAATACACCAAAATACATCGTCCAGATTAGTAAAGTATGAAAGAAAAAGGCCCATTTTCTTTTGATGTCTTTAGTGCTTTTTACACCTTGCCAAAGGTCGAATAAAATTTTACCGATTTTCTGACCAATTTTCGTGTTTAATATTCTCTCTCGCATTTTAAAAAGCACAATGATGGCAATTAATCCAATTACACCAATTGCAATTAGTATAGGCCATAAATTAGCTTTCTCTTTAAGACTTTCTTTAACATCAGGACGAAGTAAATAACTTTTCACTAAGTCGAATTGACTAATAAATAAAATGCCCAGCATTAAGCCAAAACAAAGCATATCTACAATTCTTTCTACTACCACTGTTCCAAACAATTTGGTAAGCGGTATTTTTTCGTAGCGATACAAAATAGAGCAACGCGACAATTCGCCCGAACGAGGAATAACAGAGTTGGAAAGGTACATGATGTTAACACTTAAAAAAGTGTTGATGGTGTTGGGTTTATAGCCCATTGGTTCAATAATGGTTTGCCAGCGAATGGCTCTAGAGTAGTTGCTAATCAATGAAAGAAGGAAAGCAATGATATACCATTTCATGTTCATGTTGCCTATTTCCTTCCAAAGGTCGATAGGGCTCCATCCTTTAATTTTATAGTGCAAATTTTTGGCTTCGGTTGTATAGGCTACTTCATCAAAATGGGTGTAAGAAATTTGAGTGCCTATTACTTTAACGGTATCAATAAATTCAAAATATTCACCGTCTTCCGATCTTTCAATAGTATAAAACTCGTTGTTTAAATTCGTGGTGTCGCTCCAAACGAGCATTGTTTTTCCGAAGTTATTCAGTTCTTGTTTGAATTCAATTTCTTTGAAGTTTTTTCCATCCTTATTGTTTTCATACAAATACCACATCAATCCTAGTCCGATACTTAGGAATAACATGTACTTAATAATATTTAGAATTTTGCTTTTCACGCTGGCAAAGATGCTGAAAATAATTGAAAAGCCCAACCCATTTTAGTAGCCGAAAATATCCTCCAAACTTAGCACTTTTACAGCGCCTTGTTTTTGTAGCCATTTCATATTGAGTGTTTTAGTGTTACCCAAAATTAAGTAAGCAAATTTTTGGTTTTGTAAATTAGCCATTTGAAAAGCTTCAATATCTTTAAAAGTGAGGGTGTTTAAGGCGTTGTACAAATCTTTTCTTCTGTCGTAATTGTAGCCTAAACGAAGGTTGTTGCGGTAGCTGCTAAAGAAACCAGTTTTAATGATTCTTCCTGTTTCAATGTTTTGGCGCAAAGAGGTAGTTGCGGTTTCCCATACTTTAGGAGAATAGGGTAATTTTCTAATGATAGTATCCATCGATAGCAGCGCTTCTGGCATTTTATCGGCCTGTGTACCCAACATTCCCCAAAAGGTAAATGGTTCTTCTTTATAGAATGGTTCGTTGATTGAGCCACCCACGCCGTAGGCTAATGCTTTGGCTTCACGAATTTCTTGAAAAGTAATACTCGACATATCCCCGCCAAAATATTCGTTGAAGATGGAAATAGATGGCGTTAATTTTTGGTCGAATATTTTGCCCTTGGTGTATATACCAATGATGGCCTGTTGCATGTTGTAATCTACCACGTAATATTCGTTGGCCTGCATATCTTTTTTGTTGAAAATTTTTGGTGCAGGACCATCGTTTAAAGTAGTTGAAAATAGGTTGTTAAAGGCAGCAGACTGTGTAGGGGTAATTTCGGGGCCATAATAACACAATTCATTTTTGCTGTTCCACAATTTTTTAATTTCTGCTAAAAGTTGTGCCGAGGTGAATGCTTCAATTTGTTTAGGGTTGGCGCGGTTTAACCAAGGTGAGTTTTGGCCATATAAAACATAACCCGACATGGCCTTCCACAAAATGGTTTCTTTGTTTAGTTTCTCATCGCTACGTTGCTTTAGCATTTTCATTTTCAAACCTTGTAAAGCGTTTTCATCGGCCACAGCATCGGTGAAAATAGATTGAATCATAGCCAATGCTTCGGGCATACTTTCGGCTAAACCCGATATATTGATGTTGGTTTCATGTGCCGATACTCCAAAGCTATATTCACATGCGATTTTGTAGAAATCTTCGTGTAATTCGCCATTCGATTTTTTTGATGTGCCTAAGTTTTCCAAATATTCTATTGCGCTTTCCAATAGCGGATTTTCATAACTACCAAAATTGTAGTGAATGTTGATGCTGAACAGTTGATTGTCGTTGTTTTTTACATACCACATTTCACCACCGTTTGCATTTTTGCTGATTTGTATTTCTTTGCTAAAATCTACAAAAACCGGTGCGATGGCTGCTGGTGCCGCTGCAGAAAGTTCTTTGGCGAATTCACTCGTGTTTTCTCTGTTAAGCTGAATAGGAGTGATGATTGGTTTTTGCACTTTGGCACTGTTCTTTTCGGTTGATGTTTTTTTGTACACCAACACCGCTCCGTTTTTCGAATAGTTTCTATTGCAAAATTCAATGATGTCTTCTTTGGTGATTTTAGCTATCTCGTCAACTTCAAATACTATCTTTTTGTATTCTGCTTTTTTGTTGAAAGCTTGTAAAAGCAAGCGCGCTCTTCCATCTATCGATTCGGCAGACTGAATGTTTTCGTATCTTAAATTTTTTACAATGGCTGGAATCAACCAATCGGCAAAGTCACCTTTTTTAAGTTTTTCCAATTGTTCAAAAAGTAATTCTTGAGCTTGCTCTAAACTTTGGTTTTGGGTTGGTACAGCATATAGAACATGCGCTACATAATCGTTGTAATTGAGCAAGTAAGTACCAGCTTGAGAAACTTTTTGCGACTGATTTAAATTGATATCGATTAATCCAGCATAGGCATTGTTTAGTATGCGGTCTATCAAAGTTAAGATATAAGCATCTTTGGTAAATTGTTGGGTGTGAAAAGGGTAACCCATCATCATGTATTCACCATCGGCACCCAGCACTTCTACTTTACGCGCAGTGGTAATGGCATCTTCTGCTTGGTAATTAAAAGCAGGTACTTCTTTCGAAGTAAGTTTACCCAACGTTTTATTCACCTCTTTAATGGCTTCATCCATGTTGAAATCACCTACCATCACCAAAGCCATGTTGTTGGGTACATAGTAAGTGTCGTAAAACTCTTTAATTTCTTTAAGTGACGGATTTTTCAAATGCTCTACAGTACCTATAGCAGTTTGTGTTCCGTAAGGATGTTTAAGAAATAAGTTTTTTAATAGCGCTTCGTAAGCCTGGCGATCGTCGCTGTCTAAGCCAATATTTTTTTCTTCGTACACTGCTTCCAACTCGGTGTGAAATAATCGAAATACCGGATACTCAAATCTTTCATATTCTAACTTCAACCAGTTGCTCAATTGATTGCTAGGAATATTGTTTACGTAGCTCGTTTGGTCGGTCATGGTAAAAGCATTGGTGCCTGTTGCGCCCATTTGAGAAATCAACCTGTCGTATTCATTTGGAATAGCATATTTCGACGCTTCGAACGACAAACTATCGATGATGTGGTAAATGTTTTTTCTTTTTAGAGAGTCGGTAGTTGAGCGGTAAACTTCGTACTGATTTTCAATTTGATCTAGCAATGCTTTTTCTTTTTCATAATTGATGGTTCCCATGTGTGTGCTGCCTTTAAAAAGCATGTGCTCTAAATAATGAGCCAATCCAGTAGCATCGGAAGGATCGTTTTTACTTCCTGCATTTACCGAGATGTAAGTTTGAATTCTCGGTTTTTCTTTACTCACGCTCATGTACACTTTAAAACCATTATCCAAAGTGTAAATTCTTGTTTTTAGCGGGTCGCCTTCAACAGTTTCGTAAGCGAATTGTTTTTCTGTTTTTTGAGTGATGGCAGTTTGCTGCGGCACTTTGTTGTAGCAAGAAACAGCGAGTAGAAATATAAGTGATAAACCAAAAATGTTTTTCATGATGTGGGTTTTATGCAAGAAAATGATAGCGTGTTATTTCAATTATTTGTTCCTCTTATAAAATTCAATCAACCCATTCGTACTTGCATCGTGACTCGTAATTTTATCTCCCGATTTCAACTCGGGTAAAATTTTATTGGCCAATTGTTTTCCCAGTTCTACACCCCATTGGTCGAAAGCATTTACATCCCAAATCACGCTTTGTACATAAATTTTATGTTCGTACATCGCTAACAAAGAGCCCAAGGTAGCTGGAGTTAATTTTTTAAAGAAGATAGAATTCGTTGGTCGGTTACCACTAAATACTTTATGCGGCGTTAAGCTTTCTATTTCTGCATCGGGTAATTTTGCTGCTATTAATTCGCTTTGTGCTTCAATAGCTGTTTTACCTTTCATCAATGCTTCTGTTTGTGCGAAGAAATTGGCCAATAATTTTTCGTGGTGATCGCCAATAGGATTTTGTGTTTGCACTGGTGCCAAGAAATCGCACGGAATTAGTTTAGTTCCTTGATGAATGAGTTGGTAGAATGCATGTTGTCCGTTAGTACCTGGTTCGCCCCAAATGATTGGTCCGGTTGAATAATCAATCGTTTCTCCCGCTTTTGTTACTCCTTTTCCGTTGCTCTCCATGTCGCCTTGTTGAAAGTAAGCCGCAAAGCGATGCATGTATTGATCGTAAGGTAAAATAGCATGAGAATCAGCACCAAAGAAATTGTTGTACCAAACACCCAATAAAGCTAAAATTACAGGAATATTTTTATCGAAATCGGCGTTGCGGAAATGCACATCCATGTCGTGCGCACCTTGCAACATTTTTTCGAAATTATCGAAGCCAATGTAAACCGCAATAGGCAATCCAATGGCCGAGCACAAAGAATATCTACCACCAACCCAGTCCCAAAATTCAAACATGTTGTTGGTGTCGATACCAAAAGCGCTCACCGCTTTAGCATTGGTAGAAAGCGCTACGAAATGTTTGGCAACAGCAGCCTCATCTTTGGCAGATTCTAAAAACCATCTTTTTGCCGATTCGGCATTGGTAAGGGTTTCTTGAGTGGTAAATGTTTTCGATGCAACGATAAATAGTGTTGTTTCGGCATTTATCTTTTTCAAAGTTTCGGCGATGTGCGTGCCATCAACGTTAGAAACAAAATGAATATTCAATCCTTTTTGAGCGTAAGGTTTTAAGGATTCGGTAACCATGTACGGACCCAAATCAGAACCTCCGATGCCAATGTTTACAATATCTGTAACAGCTTTACCTGTGTAGCCTTTCCAAGCACCCGAGCGTACTTTTTCGCAAAAACCTTTCATCTTTTCTAGCACTGCGTTGATGCCAGGCATTACGTCTTCGCCATCAACTAAAATCGGATTATTGCTTCGGTTTCTTAAGGCGGTATGCAGTACAGCTCTATTTTCGGTATTGTTTATTTTTTTTCCAGTGAACATGGCTTCAATAGCCTCTTTTAGGTTGCGCTCTTTGGCTAAGCTTTGCAGCAAAGAAAGAGTTTCTTCTGTAATTCTGTTTTTAGAATAATCAACCAAAATGTTATTGAATTCTAGAGAGAATTTCTCGAATCTTTTCTCATCTTTTTTAAACAAATCGCGCATTTGCGCATGCTCAATAGTATTGAAATGTGCTTGTAAATTTTTCCAAGAAGAAAGGGTAGTCAGCTTCGCCATAAAAAAAGTATTTATTTAATCTTTACTTGCAATATTAATCCTTTTTTATCTTAGAGGAAAGTTAAAGCACTGACAAATGACTGACCCTACAGAAATAGCCAAAAATTTAAGAAAACCAGAAGGAGCCACCGGAAAGCAAATTGGCGAATTTATGAACAAGGGCAATATTCATTCTTACAATAGAATGAAAGAGCATTTAAAATATAACGCAACAAGTAAGGTGCTTGAAATTGGTTTTGGTAACGGACTCACTTCCAAAGAAATAATGTGTGCTTGTAAATACGTTGGCTTAGATTATTCGGCCGATATGGTGGCTGAAGCTAAGATTTTATGCGCGAAGGAAGTAAATGAGTGTGGCTCTGAATTACTCTTAGGAGATGTCCATGCCATGCCTTTTGCCAACGAATCATTTGATGTTATTTTCACCATCAATACCATTTATTTTTGGGATAAACCCGAGCAAGCTGTAAGTGAATTACGTCGTGTTTTGAAAAAAGGTGGGAAGTTATTAATTGGTATGCGCACCAAAGAAGATATGGAGTTGCTATCTGTTTTTACACAATATGGTTTCAATATTCGATCTTTGGGTACAGTGGAGGAATTATTAAGAGCTGGTGGTTTTTCTGAAATAAAGTATACTGTTTATAGTGATCCTCTAAATCAGCGTGCCGATGGCAGTTTTCAGCAATTACATAGTGTGGTTTTTGAAGCGCAATAAATCTAGGGTAAAACACTCAATTTTTTTAACAACTGTCATTCTTTCCATATTTTTTATATTTTCATGCTCGCTTAGGTTTTATGCAGAGATTATTTTTTTCTATACTGATTATTAATGTGATTTTTTTCCTTGGTTGCGCTGAGCCCGATGCTTGTGAAAAAATCAACAAAGATTCTGATTGTGTAAAGTACAACAATTGCAATGTGCTTGAAAATTGGCGTTTACAAAGAATTCAGTACGAGCATGCTTGCGATCCAAATTTTATCACCAATAAACTATTTCAAGACAATATGGTGGTTTTTAAAGATGGAACGCTTCAATTGAGGATGGATGAAAAGGTTTCTGATCTTGATCAATGGGAATTTACCGATTGCAAAAAATTAAAACTCTCTGGCTCACATAGCGATTCAACCATCGTTTTTGATGTTGAACAAATGGAAAGCAATCAAATGGTGTGGAGCTACCAATACACAGATTCTTGTAAAGTAAAGGCGACTATCTTTTTTGATAGAATGTGATTTTACTCAATCCTGACGAATAAGCCGAATAATTTCTTCATTTTTGCCATGCTAAATTCAAATGCATGACACTTCAAAACGATTTAATACTTAGAGCCGCAAAGGGCGAAACTGTTGATAGAACTCCCGTATGGTTAATGCGCCAAGCTGGCAGAATTCTTAAAGAATATCGTGATGTTCGAGAAAAATTATCGGGCTTTAAAGAATTGGTGGAAACTCCCGAACGCGCGGCAGAAGTGACTATTCAGCCTGTTGATTTGTTAGGTGTTGATGCTGCTATTATTTTTTCTGATATTTTGGTGATTCCCGAGGCAATGGGCTTAGAGTATCAAATGATTGAGAAAAAAGGTCCGTGGTTTGAAAAAACCATTCAAACCCAAAAAGATGTTGATGCACTTATCATTCCCAATCCTTACGAGAAATTAGCTTACACCATTGATGCAATAAAAATCACCAAAAAAGAATTGAATGGTAGAGTGCCTGTGATTGGTTTTGCTGGAGCACCATGGACTATCTTTTCATACATGATAGAAGGAAGTGGAAGCAAGACTTTCTCTAAGGCGAAAAAGATGTTGTATACAGATGCTGTTTTATCTCACAACTTGTTGGAGAAAATTACGCAATCAACCATCTTATATTTGAAAGCTCAAATTGCTGCAGGTGCAGATATGGTGCAAATTTTCGATAGCTGGGCAGGTATTTTATCTCCAGCGCAATACCGCGAATTTTCTTTAAAATATATCTCTAAAATTTGTGATGCAATTACCGAAGTTCCTGTTACTGTTTTCGCTAAAGGTGCTTTTTTTGCCCGCGAAGAAATGGGTAAATTAAATTGCAACACCATAGGTTTAGATTGGAATATGGACATTGCTGAATCTCGCAAATTCATTGGCGCAAATAAAACTCTGCAAGGAAATTTAGATCCTTGTGCTTTGTATGGAACCTTTGCTGAGATTAAAAAACAAACACATCAAATGCTGGATCAATTTAAAGGTTCTCGACACATTGCTAATCTCGGACATGGTTTATATCCCGATACCAATCCAGATGCTGTGAGATGTTTTATTGATGCGGTGAAGGAGTATTAGGTTTTCTTAGGGTAGGGCAGAGGCGAGTGTAATTCGCCTCTGCCAGCACTACTTCTTCATATCCACCTTTTTCAACTCCCCATCTTTACCCAAAATATAAAACGATTTTTCTTTGTTTCTTTCATCGTTTTTTTCTTCATCACGTCTTTCTTTTTCTTCCTTCTCTTTTTCTCTATCGCGTTTCACGAAGCCGTAATTTATTTGGTATTGAAACTGAATTGCCGGATTGGTTTCTTTGGCATTGAAAACATAATCCGCGTCTTTTAAATGAAGATTGAAATACTTGTCGGCACTCACTGATCGAGTATATGTGATATTCGAATTTTAAGCCAAATGATGTTTGTACACACCTTGGTTGTTGATTTGGCTTTCTAAGTTTACTTGAATATTGCTTTTTTGCGCAAAAATCAATGAAATGGTCAAACAAAAAAGTAGAGTTATTTTCTTTTTCATAGTGCAGGGTTTGTGATAGAATACGTAAATGTTAATTGGTTACATTTTTAGTTTAATGCTGAAAAAGTAAAAAGGTCACCATTAAATATTTTTGTCTTCGTAGAGCCATCCGTCAGCTGACGGATGGCTCTACGAAGACATAACTGGAATTCTGATATTTATCACATATCCCCCTGACTCCCATCAAAACCAATTTAAACCCATCCCTCTACTTTTACCGCAAAGTATAAGTATGAGTGTTTTATTTATTTTAATTCTGTTGAGTTTGTCCATTGCCGTGCTGTTCGTAGGTTTCTACTACTGGGCAGTAAAGACCGATCAGTTTGAAGATGATTACACTCCTTCTGTACGAATGTTATTTGATGACGAACTAACCAATAAACAATCCAAGTAATGGAAATGCAATTAGAGAAATTTTCCTACGACAACAAGATTGTGCGCAACTTCTTAGTTGCAACCGCAATCTTCGGACTTGTCGGCTTTTTAGTTGGCCTTTTACTGGCCATTGAAATGTTTTGGCCCAGAATCTCTGGCGATTTGCCAATTTTATCATTCGGTCGCTTGCGCCCACTGCATACCAATGCGGTGATTTTTGCTTTCGTGGGCAACGGTATTTTTGCCGGAGTGTACTATTCGGTGCAACGCCTTTGTAAAGCGAGAATGTTTAACGACACTCTTAGTAAAATTCACTTTTGGGGATGGCAGTTAATTATTGTGGCTGCAGCAATCACTTTGCCTTTGGGTATTACAACAGGTAAAGAATACGCCGAATTAGAATGGCCCATCGATATTTCGATTGCCTTAATTTGGGTTGTTTTTGGTATCAACTTAATTGGTACAATTGTAAAAAGAAGAGTTAAACATATTTATGTTGCTATTTGGTTTTATCTAGCTTCGTGGATTACAGTAACCATGCTTCACTTGGTAAACTCTTTCGAGATGCCGGTTACTTTTCTTAAATCTTATTCGTGGTACGCTGGTGTGCAAGATGCTTTGGTGCAATGGTGGTACGGACACAATGCGGTTGCGTTTTTCCTTACTACGACTTACTTAGGTTTGATGTACTACTTTGTACCTAAGGCTTCTGGTCGTCCGGTTTTCTCTTACAGATTATCTATCATTCACTTTTGGGCGCTAATATTTATCTATATCTGGGCTGGTCCGCATCACTTGTTGTACACAGCTTTGCCTGATTGGGCTCAATCTCTGGGGACTGTATTCTCCATCATGCTCATTGCGCCATCGTGGGGTGGCATGTTAAACGGTTTATTAACGCTGCGTGGTGCGTGGGACAAAGTGCGCGATGATGTTGTGTTGAAATTTATGGTGGTGGCTTTAACTGCCTATGGTATGGCTACTTTTGAGGGGCCGATGTTGTCATTGAAGTCTTTGAATGCTTTAACGCACTATACCGACTGGGTTGTTGCTCACGTGCACATTGGTGCTTTGGGATGGAACGGATGTTTAACTTTTGGTATGTTCTATTTCTTGGTGCCAAGAATGTTCAACACAAAACTATATTCTCAAAAATTAGCCAACTGGCATTTCTGGTTAACTACCATCTCTATTTTATTCTATGCTATTCCAATTTATTGGGCTGGAATTGTTCAAAATCAAATGTGGAGAGAGTTCAATCCTGATGGAACTTTAACCAATCAGAATTTCTTAGATACGGTTACCCAATTGATTCCAATGTATATGTTGCGTGCTTTGGGTGGATTAATTTTCATTGCGGGTGTTATCGTAATGTTCTACAACTTAATTAAAACTGTTAAGGCTGGTAAATTGATCGCCAACGAAGAAGCAGAAGCTTATTCTTTAGCGAAAGCAAATGTTAAACATGAGAAAGAACACTGGCACAGATGGATTGAAAGAAGACCAGTTCAAATGTTGATTTTGAGTTTGGTAATGGTGATGATTGGTGGTGCTTTAGAAATGGTTCCTACGTTCTTAGTGAAATCAAATGTACCTACCATCACAAGTGTTAAACCTTATACTCCTCTTGAGTTAGAAGGTCGTGATATCTACATTCGTGAAGGATGCTACAACTGTCACTCTCAAATGATTCGTCCGTTCCGTTGGGAAACCGAGCGTTATGGCGAGTACTCTAAAGCTGGTGAGTTTGTTTACGATCATCCATTCCAATGGGGATCGAAAAGAACGGGTCCCGATTTAGCGCGTGAAGGTGTAAAATCTGGTCGCTTGTACAAATCAAACGATTGGCATTTCAACCACATGTTATTGCCCGATTCAGTATCGAATGGCTCTATCATGCCGCGCTACCCTTGGTTGTTGGCTAAGTTAGATGTTACCGATACCGATAAAAAGATTCGTGCAATGCAAGCTTTAGGTGTTCCTTATGCTGCAGGTTATGATAAAAAAGCGGTTGCCGATTTACAAGCTCAAGCAAAAGAAGTTGCGAAACCATTGTACGATAATATCGATGCTTTATTAATTACTGATGAAACTTTTGAAAAAGTTAAAGCGGGAGAAATGAAGTTTGAAGAAATGGAAATGGTTGCATTGATCGCTTATTTGCAAAGATTAGGAACAGATATCTACCCTAAGAAAAGTGAAAAGTAAAAAGCCAAAAACATTAAACTAAATAGTATGCTAAAATTTATAAAAGGCCATTTAGACTCTATCTCAGGAATTGAAATTTATCCAATTATTTCTATTCTAATTTTCTTCACCTTTTTTACCATCATGGTGGTTTGGGTAATGAGAGCCGATAAAACATACATGAAAGAAATGAGCGAAATGCCAATGGATAATAACAACGAGAACATATGATAACTACTTTACTACAAGCAGAGACATCGGCTGCGGCAGTAACTTCTGCCGACTTGTTGAGTCACCCAATATTTAAAGATTCGCTTTTGTTGGCGCTTCTTTCGGTGATAGCGGTTTTATTAATTTGTATGGTGATTTTAGCTTCGACGTTCAAAGGAATTTTTAAATCCTTGTATCCAAATGCGATTAAAGAACGCACACCTAAAAAAGAAAAATCGGTGATCGATGTTCTAACGGCTTATGTGCCTGTTGAAGAAGAACAATCTATTTTGATGGATCACGAGTACGATGGTATTCGCGAGTTGGATAACAATCTTCCGCCTTGGTGGGTTTACATGTTCTACGTTTGCGTTGCGTTTGCTGTGGTTTATATGGTGTATTTCCATATGATGGGCGGACCATCATCTAAACAAGAATATGAAAATGAGATTGCTGAATTTAGAGCTTCGCAACAGAAGGAAGAGTCTACTTCTATTGTTAAAGCTGTGGATGTAAATTCGGTGACTTTATTAACCGATGCTGGTAGCATTGCACAAGGTAAATCATTGTTCGAAGCCAACTGTCAAACTTGTCACGGCATTGGCGGTAAAGGTTTGAACGGTCCGAATTTAACCGATGAATATTGGTTGTATGGTGGTGGAGTTAAAGATATCTTCAAAACAGTTTCTGAAGGTAAAATTGAAAAAGGTATGCCAGGTTGGAATACATTGGGCGGCGCTAAAATTCAATCTGTGATAAGCTACATCAAACAGTTGAAACCAGCTGCCGATGGAAAAGCATCACAAGGAGATAAATATGTAGAGGAAGCTGTGGTGGCAGCGCCGGCCGACTCTTTGAAAACTGATACAGTTAAATAAATTTCACCCAGTACGTCATTGCGAGGTACTCCGAAGCAACCTCATTCTAGGATGAGATTGCTTCATCCGTCGGCTGACGGACTTCGCAATGACGAACTAGGTAAATTGATGACCGAGGATACAAAATGGAACCAAACCAAACATATTCAGAAGATTTTAGAGGGCATCTCTCTACAGTTGATGCGAAGGGAAAAAGAATATGGATTTATCCTAAATTAATTAAGGGTAAACTTTACAAATACAGAACAATTTTAAGTTATGTATTGTTGGCCATATTGTTTGGTTTGCCTCACATCTATGCGCATGGAGAGCCTTTCGTGTTGTTCAATATCATAGAAAGAAAGTTTATTATTTTCGGACAAATATTTTGGCCGCAAGATTTTCACTTGTTCGTTTTTGGTATGCTGGCCTTCGTGCTTTTTGTCATCGTTTTCACTGTTATTTTTGGCAGGTTTTTTTGTGGGTGGATTTGTCCGCAAACCATTTTCTTAGAAATGGTTTTTCGCAAAATCGAACGCTTCATCGAAGGCGATCACAATGCACAAAAAAAACTCAATCAAGGTAAATGGAGTGAGAACAATAAAGCACTTAAAAAAACTGCAAAGCATATTGTTTTCTTTGGTATTTCATACTTGGTTGCCAACACTTTTTTGGCTTATATTATTGGGTCGGAAGAGCTATTTAGAATTCAAACCGATAACCCTGCCAATCACTTAGGAGGTTTAGCCGCAATTACCATTTTTAGTTTTGCTTTTTATGGCGTGTTCGCTTTCTTTCGTGAGCAAGTTTGCACCAATGTTTGTCCTTATGGTAGATTGCAAGGTGTGCTTTTAGATAGCAATACCATAGTTGTTGCTTACGATAAAAAGAGAGGTGAGCCTCGTGAAAAAAATGGTAGAGATAGAATGGCTTCTGCTGGCAGCTGTATCGATTGTCATCAATGTGTTTTGGTTTGTCCAACAGGAATTGATATTCGCAATGGTACGCAATTAGAATGCGTGAATTGCACTGCTTGTATCGATGCTTGCGACGATGTTATGTTGAAGATCAATCAGCCAACTGGCTTGATTAAATTCGCATCAGAAAAACAGATTACTGAAGGTGAAAAATTTGTGTTCACCACCAGAATGAAAGTGTACAGCACTGTGTTAATTTTGATAATTATCGCTTTTAATATTTTAATGATGGTTCGCGGAAACTTAGAAACTACGGTGTTGAGGGCGCGTGGACAAAATTACACCATCATGCCCGATGGTAGAATAAGCAACTTGTACAAGTACAAAATTGTAAATAAATCAAACGATTCTATTCCATTAAACTTGAAATTAATTAACATAAAGGGTGAAATAGAGTTGATAGGGGTACAGGGTAATATCATGTTAAAACCCGAACAGAAATTGGAGGGAATTATGATGATAAAAATCGACTCTAACGAACTGCACTCACTAACAAATGGAATTACAATAGATGTAATGAATGGTGATCAAAAACTAGAAGAAATTAATTCGGTTTTTATGGCGCCACGCCATCATAAAGCAACAGATAAATTTTGATTAAAATGGAAAATAAAGAGCTCAAATCTCAATCTTCACACTCAAAACTGAATTTAGGCTGGGGATGGAGGATAACAATAGTTTACAGTCTTTTCGCACTAACGATGATTGGCGCTGTAATTTATAGTACTACGCTAGATGTGAATTTGGTGGAAGAAGATTACTACGAAAAGGAAGTAAATTATCAGCAAGTAATTAATAAAAAAGAAAATGCTCTTCGTGATTCAGCTACCTTTGATGTGGCAGTTGTTGGTGATTCTGTGGTGATTCATTTTCCTGCTGCTGTTGCGCAAGGAAAAGCCTGTTTTATACGATCGGCCGATGTGAACAACGACAAAAAATTTGAATTGAAAGTGTTGAATGGTAAGCAAACATTTTCAAAAGAATTATTCAAAGCTGGTACTTACAATTTGCAAATAGATTGGAAAGGAAATAGTGCTGATTATTATTGGGAAGAGAAAATAAATATTTAAAATAGTTCAATGTTCAAAGTTCAATCGCTTGTCCGACTTTCGGCGGATTTAAAGTTAGCTAACATTGAACATTGAACATTGAACATTGAACATTCAATATGATAATTTTAACCGCCATATTGCTAGGTTTAGCGTCGTCGCTGCATTGCGTAGGTATGTGCGGACCCATCATTATGAATGTGCCATTTTTGCATTTCGAAAGAAGCAAATTTTTGGCGATGGGAACTTATCACGGAAGTAGAATATTGGTGTATTCATTACTAGGTGTTTTTTCGGGAAGTATTGGTGCTGCAATGTCTCTGGCAGGATTTCAACAATGGATGTCGATTGTAGCTGGTGCATTTTTATTGCTACTTTTCTTCATTCCAAAAATCAAAACCTTATTAGAGAAAAAATTGAATTCTCCAGTCAATAAAATTTATTCATCTGTAGGTAAATATTTATTTAAACCTACTTTTTCATCTGTTGCTTTAATGGGTTTGGTAAATGGAATTTTACCATGCGGCATGGTGTATGCCGCGCTAGTAGCCTCTACTGCTGCTGGTTCGGTAGGTGGATCTATGATGTACATGGCTTTTTTCGGATTAGGAACTTTACCACTTTTACTTACCTGTTCCATTGGTATTTCATTTTTAGGAAATGCTTTCAGAAATAAATTCAGAACAATTGCACCTTATGGCACTTTAATCATTGGAATTTTATTTGTGCTGCGTGGTTTGAATTTGGGAATTCCTTATGTGAGTCCGCATTTTGAAGAGAAAACACAAAAGATGGAGTGTTGTAGTAAGAAAAATAGTGCCAATAGTCTTTCAAACCAAAGTACGTCTTTGCGAAATTTTTGTACTCAAAAATGAAGCAATCTCATCATGAAATTGAGTTTGCTTCGGAGTACCTCGCAATGACGAACTGGGTAAAAAAAATGATATGGAAAAATTAATTGAAAAATACGATATCGCTTGTCCGCGTTACACTTCTTACCCTACAGTTCCCTACTGGGAAAATAATTTGAGTGCAGAAGAGTATAAAAAACAAGTGAAAATTACCTTTGATGAAACAAACGATTCAACCGGAATCAGTTTATATATCCATCTTCCCTTTTGTGAAAGTTTGTGTACTTACTGCGGCTGCAATACGCGCATCACGGTTAATCATAAAGTGGAATCTCCTTATATTGATGATGTTTTAAGTGAGTGGAATTTATACAAACAAGTTTTTCAAGCAGCGCCAAAAATTAAAGAATTGCATTTGGGAGGTGGAACACCCACTTTCTTTTCTGCCAAAAATTTAGCGCGCTTGATCAATGGTATTTTAGAAGGAACAGAAAAAGTTGAAGATCCTAAATTCTCTTTTGAAGCTCATCCAGCAAACACAAGCGATGAGCATTTGCAAGCCTTGTACAATCTAGGATTCAGAAGACTAAGTTTAGGAATTCAAGATTTTGATGTGGTGGTGCAAGAAGCCATCAATAGGAAGCAAACAGTGGGAGAGGTGGAGCGCGTTACGAAGAAAGCAAGAGAAATTGGATACACATCCATTTCTTACGATGTTATTTATGGATTGCCTTTTCAATCTTCGCACAGTGTGCAAGAAACATTTAGAAAAGTATTGCATTTACATCCCGATAGAATTTCGTTTTATAGCTATGCGCATGTGCCTTGGAAGCATAAAGGACAGCGTCGATACGATGAAAGTAATTTACCATCGAAAGAAGGAAAGCGTTCGCTGTATGAAACTGGTAAGGCAATTTTAAGTGCCAATGGTTATTTAGAAATTGGAATGGATCATTTTGCACTTCCTCATGATGAATTGTTTGTGGCAGAAAAGGAGGGAAGGTTGCATCGTAATTTTATGGGCTATACTGAAGGACAAAATAAATTATTGATTGGTTTAGGGGTGTCTTCTATTGGTGATACTTGGACTTCTTTTGCGCAAAATATTAAGGAAGTAGAAACCTATCAAAAAACGGTTCGCGAAGGGAAATTACCAATTGCGCACGGACATCATTTGAACGAAGAAGATTTAATGATTCGTCGTCATATCTTAAATATCATGTGTAAATACCGCACCGAATGGTTGCACGAAGATTTAGTGCAAATGCGCGAAGATGGCATCATGAAACGCTTGCATGAATTGGCTCATGATGAGTTAATCGAGTTGAATCACTATTCACTATCGGTAACCCCAAAAGGAAAAATATTTTTACGCAATATTTGTCTGGCTATGGATTTGCGCTATTGGAGAAAGATCCCCCATAAAAATACATTTAGCAAAGCGGTTTAGTGGTCTTGGTAGAGTCAGATAGAATCTGACTTCAAAAAGATTACATGCCTTATGATTTTTTGGGAAGCGGATTTTTTGTCGTTCTTAAGTCAGATTCTATCTGACTCTACGAAGACATATCAGTTTAAATATGCTGTTGAATCATGCCGATAATATTTTGTTTCGGCATCACTCCCGATTGTTTCCAAAGTATTTTTCCTTTGTGAAATAATATCATCGTAGGAACACCTTTTATCTGATACACTTCAGCTGCTTTTTGGTTTTTATCGATATCAATTTTTATCACCTTAATTTTTCCTTTTAAGTCAACCGCAATTTCTTCAATGATAGGTGAAAGCTGTTTGCAGGGTCCGCACCAGGTAGCGTGAAAATCTGCTAAAACAGGAGTTTCTCCTTTGATGAGGTCATTAAATTTCGACATTTTTTTCTTTTTGAATGGTTTGTAATTGAGTGATTAATTTTCTCTCTTCTTCACTAAGTTTTTCCGGCATTTTAATATTCACGGTAACAATCATATCTCCATATGTTCCAGTTTGATTGTAGATGGGCATTCCTTTGCCTTTCAATCGCAATGTTTTTAGATGCGGAGTGCTTTCTGGAATCGTTAAATTTATTTTTCCCGACGGAGTTTCAATAGTTGTTTTTCCGCCCAATAAAGCGGTGTACAAGTCCACCAAAATGTTTTGGTGAATAGTAGCATCTACAATTTTAAATTTCGGGTGTTCGGCAACGTGAAATTCAATATATAAATCTCCATTTTCGCCTCCATTTCTGCCTGTAGATCCTTTTCCTTTTATCTTTATTTTTTGTTGGTTGTAAATGCCTGGTTTTAAGGTTAATCGTATCTTTTCTTCGCCAACATGAATTACTTGCGCACCGCCATGATAGGCATTTTCAAATGATATCTCCAATGAAGCTTCTACATCTCTACCTCTTTTGTTTTGTCTTTGTGCTTGTTCTCGTCGTTGATTGAAAAACGATTCAAAAAAATCTGAATAATCGTTTTCATCTGAAAACGGATTTCCTTGCGATCCTTGTCGTTGTCGCGCATTGTTTTGCTCTTGTTTCCAGTTAGCACCTAGCGTATCGTATTTCTTGCGTTTTTCGGGGTCGCTCAACACTTCGTTGGCTTCGTTGATTTCTTTGAATTTAGCTTCTGCCGACTTCTCCTTATTCTTATCGGGATGGTATTGAATAGCCAATTTTCTAAATGCTTTTTTAATGGCATCTTGCGTAGCATTTTTCTCAACGCCTAAAATTTTATAGTAGTCTTTGTATTCCATCTTTGGTAAGGTACAATTTTAAAATGTGCCTTATCAAATATAATACAGAAGGGAGGCGGAAGAGATGAATTTTGTCAACGAATTGGATGATTCAAGTCAAGCAATATCTTGCAGAGCTAATTACTTTAATGGTTTCAACAAGTCTTCCAAGCCATTCAGCTTTATTTCATAAATGGTTTCCAGCATCACGCCCAATTTGTTTTTGGGGAATCCTTGTCGCGCAAACCATTCTAAATAATGAATGGGTAAATCGCAAATCTTACGGGCTTTGTATTTGCCATAAGGCATGGGTGTTTTAATAATGTCGAGTAATATTTGAGGGTTGAAACTCATGTTAAAACAATTTCCCTTTCACCACATGTCTTCTAAACAATTCTGCGCAAGCCATGGCATCGCTTAAAGCATCATGATGTTTTAATTTTATACCTTCTTCTTCACACACTTTAGCCAATCCTTTTTTGTAAATTCTGTAGGTGCATTCTTTTCTATATTTCACTTCGGCTAAATCGTAAAATTCCAAAGTTTTTTTCAAGCATCCACAATCAAATGAGGCGTTGTGCGCCACTAAAATTTCGTCTTCAATGAAGGGTTTTATTTGTCCCCAAACTTCTTCAAAAGTTGGTGCATTTGAAGTGTCTTCGGGCGTAATGCCATGCACACGAATGTTGTGGTAGGAATAATAATTATCGGGCGGACGAACCAGTTGATTCACTGTTTTTACAATTTCTCCACCTTCAAATCTCACTAGTCCGATTTGGCAAATACTAGAACCTTTTTGGTTCGCAGTTTCAAAATCTATGGCGGTGAATGTGGGCATACCGCTAAAGTAAATTATATTTCTACAATATCCCACAAGGCTGGTATCTCACAATCCCACCCTAAAGTACTCTCGATTTTTGTTCTCAATACATCGGCAGCTTGTGCTTCGCCATGAATGATAAATACTTTTTGTGGTGTGTTTTTGATGTGCGACATCCAATCCAACAATCCTTGTTGGTCTGCATGTCCGCTTAAACCTCTAATTTCTTCAATGCGTGCTTTAACTTCGTAATATCTACCGTATATTTTTATCTCTGTTGCACCGCGCAAAAGTTGTCGGCCACGCGTGCCTTCGGCCATATAGCCTGCCATTAAAATAGTAGTGTTTGGTTTCGAAATATATTCTTGTAAATAGCTTAAAACTCTACCTCCATTAAGCATTCCTGCTCCAGCAATAATTATTTTTGGTGAAGGATTGTGGATGATTTGTAATGACTCTTTGTAGTCTTGGGTATAGGTAAAACAAGTACACATGGCAACACATTCTTTGGCCGATAATTTTTGCCATTTTAGATTGTGTTGAAATACTTTGAGGACGTTGGCGCCCATCGGACTGTCCATTACCATCATTACATCAGGAATCAATTTTTTGGCTTTCAGTTGCCACAACAAATACATCAATGTTTGTGTACGTTCCACCGCAAAGCTTGGTATAATCAATGTTCCGCCCGAGGCAATCGTTTCGTTAACTACTTTTTCTAAATGTTCTTCAATATTTTCTTTGGCGTGCATTCTGTCGCCGTAAGTGCTTTCAATAAAGAGCACGTCGGCTAAGGCTGGAGCCTCTGGCGGAAACATCATGAAATCTTCTTGTCGGCCTATGTCGCCCGAAAAAACCAATGTTTTTCCATTTATAAAAAGTTCAATACAGGTGGCACCTAAAATATGTCCCACATAAGTAAAACGCGCAGAAACACCATCACCTAGTTCAATTATTTTATCAGTCTCCACAGCTTTAAAGTGTGTTACTGTTTTTTCTACATCGGCAACAGTATACAATGCTTTTGCGGGATGATGTTTAGTGAATTTCTGTTTGTTGGCACGTTCGGCATCTTCTTCCTGAATTTTTGCACTGTCGCGCAATATGATTTCAGCTATTTCTAAAGTAGGCGCTGTTCCATAAATCTTTTTGTGAAACCCCATGTCGATCAGTCGAGGTAAATATCCCGTATGATCCATGTGTGCATGCGTTAACAAAACGCAATCAATCTCTTCGACATCGATAGGCAAATATTCCCAGTTGAGTTGACGAATCTTTTTCACTCCTTGAAAGAGTCCGCAATCAATCAATATTTTTTTGCTTTCCGTTTCAATTAAATATTTCGAACCGGTAACAGTGCCTGCGGCACCTAAAAAATGGACTTTAATTTTGCTCATGATTCAAAGGTAAAAGATGAGGCTTGAAGGTAGATGATAAAAATCAGTTTTTACTATGACACAGTTCATTTATTTCCAAAGTTAAAATCTTCAATTTTGGGTAAAATAATTTACTATGAATAAAAATTCAGTTTTAGCTACAGTGATTGCATTATTTGTAATCGTAGTGCCGTTTAGATTGGCTTTTTTAAATGCCGATATTCATAACCCTTTGTTAACAGGTTCTATGTTTTTGTTAACCGTTGTGGGTACTTTTTTATCGCTTACCTTAGCCTTAAAACCTACTAAATAATATTGTATGACAGCAACTTATTACATTTTAGGTATTGCCGCTTTTGTGCTAATTCTTTCTGTATTTGCGCTTTCAAGCGCGATAAGAGTTTTGGTGGACAACAAAAGAAAAGAAGAAGCAAAATAAAAGCATCTTTCTAGTTTTAAATCATACTGCAAATCACTAATCTTGCAGTATGATTTCTGCTATTGTTACCATTGGTGATGAATTGCTCATCGGACAAGTTATCGATACCAATTCTTCGTGGATTGCACAACAACTTAATTTCATAGGAATTAAAGTGGATGAGCGCGTTAGCGTTGCAGATGATGTTGCGGCGATACGCTCTACCTTAGATAGATTGCTGCAAAAAGTAGATTATATTTTTATCACTGGCGGATTAGGTCCCACCAAAGACGATATCACCAAACATACTCTTGCCGCATACTTCGATGACGTGCTGGTAAATCATCAACCTTCTTTAGATAATATTGAACGAATGTTTAAGGCTTATGGCAGGACCGTAAATCCTGTGAATATTCAGCAAGCTATGTTGCCTTCAAAAGCAAGAATTGTAGTGAATAAAAATGGAACCGCCGCAGGTATTTGGTTTCAAAAAAATGGCAAATCGGTAATTTCTATGCCAGGCGTTCCTTATGAAATGAAGGGTATGATGAGCGACGAGATCTTACCTTCTATTCAACAAGAAAACAATATTACTATTTATCATAAAACCATTTGTACTCAAGGTATTGGTGAATCGTGGTTGGCCGAAAAAATTGAAGATATTGAAAACGAATTGCCTTCTTACATTAAGCTAGCTTATTTGCCAGCACCAGCGCAAGTTCGTTTGCGCTTGTCGGCTTATGGCGAAGCGAAAGAAAGTTAATTGAATGCTTTTTTAAATAAAATTGTAGAGCGTGTTGGCGATTATGTTTACGGTTTCGATACCGATACTTTGCCAGTTGTGTTAGGTAGAATTTTAAAAGAAAAAGGAAAAACATTGGCTGTTGCCGAAAGTTGCACAGGCGGTTATATCAGTCACTTGATTACTTCAGTTGCAGGAAGTTCGGCCTATTTTAAAGGAGCTGTCGTTGCTTATGCCAACGAAATTAAAGTGAATCAATTGGGTGTTGAAAATTCAGTTTTGCAAAGTGAAGGAGCAGTGAGCAAAGCTGTTGTAGAACAAATGGCCTTAGGCGCTCTAAAAAATTTAAACAGCGATTTCGCTATGGCAACATCGGGCATAGCTGGTCCCAGCGGAGGTTCTGCAGAGAAACCTGTTGGTTTGGTTTGGATAGCTGTTGCCTCAAAAGAAGGAATGTTCTCAAAAGAGTTTAAATTTGGCGATAATCGTGAAAGAACTATTTTAATGGCCTCTTTAACGGCGATGAATTTATTACGAAAAGAATTTTTAATTAAGTAGCATGAGTATTACAGATATTTTAGTTGGCGTTACCACCTTAACCTTTATGGAAATTGTGTTGGGTATTGATAACATTATTTTCATTGCTATCATCGCTAATAAATTGCCTAAGCATGAACAACCAAAGGCTAGAAGAATAGGTTTGACTTTCGCTTTGGTGGTGCGTATCATTATGTTGCTTTTCATTACAAAATTAATGGAACTAAAGGAGCCTTTGTTCACCGTAACGCTACCCGACCAAGATGCTCCCGTAGGCATTAGCTACAAAGATTTGATTTTAATTGCTGGAGGTATTTTTTTATTGATTAAAAGTACTTTAGAAATTCATGAAAAAATAACGCATAAAGAGAAAAGTATCAAAGAGAAATCGGCCAATACCATGAGTAAAATCATTATGCAAATTGTGTTGATTGATATTATATTTTCTTTCGATTCTATTTTAACTGCTGTGGCATTGGTTGATCAAGTAGGGATTATGATTGCGGCAGTAGTGATATCAATGGTTATTATGATGTTTTTCTCCGGACCGGTTTCTAACTTTATCAATAAGCAACCCACCTTGCAAGTATTGGCTTTGGCCTTCTTGATCTTGATAGGATTTATGTTAATTATGGAAGGTATGCAATACCATTTCCCTAAATCATATTTATATACGGCGGTGGCCTTTTCGCTCTTGGTGGAAGTCATTAATATACGTATGAAGAAGAACGCACCAACACAATAGTTCTGTTTGTAGGGGCGAGCTGAGCTCGCCCACTCCCTTCAAACCACAATTCGGGCGAGCACAGCTCGCCCCTACGATGTACTTTTTGTGTTTTTGTATTTTGTTTTTAGTTTAGCATCACCTAACTAAAAACACATGCTTGCTTCACGTAAATCTATTCGCTTAGATAATCACGATTATTCATCTGAAGGCTTTTATTTCATTACCATTTGTTGTTTCGAAAAACGATGTTTGTTTGGTGATATACTAAACAATGAAATGGTGCTAAATACTTTTGGCAAAATTGCTTTTGATGAGTGGTTTAATACAGAAAAGCTTCGACCAAATTTAATAATGGAAGAATTCATTGTAATGCCCAACCACATCCACGGCATCATAAAAATAGTGCATCCCGTAGGGGCGAGCTGCGCTCGCCC
>CAMBXP010000029.1 GCA_945871895.1 Chryseobacterium gleum
ACTGCCCTTTATTTTCGATGAAACGGGCACTGCTAAAAGATTCGAAATTGGAGCGAGAAAAGGCGCTTTGTATCAGCAAAAATAGGCTAAGTAGAACTAGAGTATGTTTCTTAATTACCGACATCAAATAAACTGGCTTGAATTCCTTCCAATCTAAAACAATTTGAAGATAGTAAATGTTACATGAAAAAAGAAAGGCAGAGTGATGGTTAGCAGAATTTTGGCAACTCTGTTGTGTGCTTTTTGTTTAACATATAGAAATATCATTTATATTTACAATATATAAATACACACTGCGATGACAACTTTCACAAGCACCTTGCCCGAACACTTGTTTTCTTTGCTAAGCGAAAAGGCAAAGGAGTTAAACATGCCTAAAAACAAGCTGATAGAGAAGGCTTTAAGTATTTATTTGGCCCAATTAAACAAGGCTGAATATATAAAATCGTATCAAAAAATGGCAGATGATAAAGACCTATTAAGCATAGCTGAAGAAGGAATGGCCGACTACCTAAGGCAGCTAAACGAAGAAGAAAAATAATTATGCTGCAAGGTGAAATATGGTATGCTAATCTGTCTCCAACAAAAGGAAGCGAGCGATCGGGCTTAAGGCCAGTATTAATTATCAGCGGAAATTTATTGAACCAATATTTAAACATTGTGATATGTTGTCCGCTTACCACAAAAATTAAAAACTACAAAGGTGATTTGGTGCTCGAACCCAATAAATCAAACGGGTTAAAGCGAACATCTGAAATTCTAACTTTTCATATTCGATCCATAAGCAAGGAGAGACTCACTAAAAAAGTTGGAAAAATATCTGCTGGAGAAATAAAAGAATTGAAGAAGTATTTGAATGAGATATTGGAGTATTGATTGGCTATCTTATCCCCTCCAACACCAGCACCAAACTTTGCAACAACTTGCTCTTCTCTTCATCGCTTTCTTCGGTGATAGCTTCTTGCACGGTGTATAAGCATTCCATCACTTCCTCTTCGTTTAAAGCGCCTTCTAAATTTTCGATGACAGTTAGCACTTCTAATGCAGTAAGGTAGTTTTCTTCGCAGGCCAATTTGATTAAAAGAGTTAAATGTTCTTCGCAAGCAATACCCGATTGCCATAAGGAAGAAACCAATATATCTCTGTGGTTTTTAGATTTTTCGCTTTCTAAATATTGAATGATAACATCTCCAGCTTTTGATGATTTCAATTCAAATAAAATAGATTTAATGGCATCAGCAACTTCTTTATTCTTAGTGCTTATCAATAAATCTAAGAGTGCAGGCAATACTTTTTCATTGCCTTTGATTCGACATTCGTCGATGGCTTTTAATACTATTCCTTCGTTTTTCGATTGAAGGTTTTGAATGGTAGTTTCTATGCTCATATTATAAAAGATGCGTGAAAATAATGATATTTGCGCGAAATAATAAACACAACTATGAATAAACTTACTATCGTTTTACTATCAATGCTTGTGAGCTTCGCTACTGTTAAGGGGCAGCAAATTGATGAAGACAAAGAGAAATTACTTAAAACAGTAAACACCGATACCGCTGATGGTTGGAAATTTAGCGGCAACACCAACATAAGTTTTGCGCAATCGGCCTTTATCAATTGGGTTGCTGGGGGTAACAATTCGTATGCTTTAAATGCTTTGAGTTCTCTGCGTTTGGCTTATAAAAAGAAAACTTTTACTTGGGAAAACAACTTAACAGCAGGTTATGGCTTTATGGTAAGAAGCGGTGAGGGGTTTGTAAAAACAGATGATAAAATTGATTTCGATTCGAAAGTGGGTAGATTGGCAGGTAAAGGCTGGTACTATTCGGGATTAGTGAATTTTAAAACACAGTTTACCGATGGTTATGCACGCGCGGGAAGCACAGATATTATTTCTCGTTTGTTATCACCTGCCTATTTGATTGGTGCTGTTGGTATCGACAAAAAATTTGGTAATACGTACTCTATCTTTCTTGCACCTTTCACTATGAAAACAACCATTGTTATGGATCAGGTGTTGGCTAATGCTGGGGCTTTTGGGGTGGAAACCGGACAAAATATTCGTTCTGAGTTTGGTGGCTATGTTAAGTTTTCTTACCAAAAAGACATTGTGAAAAACGTGAACTTAAAAACAAAAGTGGATTTGTTCTCTAACTATCTGCAAAATCCGCAAAACATTGATGTGAACTGGGAAAGTATCATCACCTTTAAGGTAAACAAATACATATCTGCAAGTATTACTGCTTCGCTAATTTACGATGATGATATCATGATAGGTACGCATACCGATGCCAATGGTGAATTCGATCAATTCGGTCCGAGAACTCAGTTTAAACAGGTTTTAGGAATCGGTTTCGCACACAAGTTTTAGCATAAAAAACAAGAGGTTAAAATTTTAACCTCTTGTTTAATTTCTCGCTTTTAAAGAGAATTTTCCTTTCGTACATAAAGTAGTAGAATATAAATCCTACAAATATTCCCACAAAAGAACCCCCTATAATATCTAGTAAAAAATGCTGCGATAAATAAACGCGCGAATAAGCTACGGCAATAGCGCAAAGAGCAGTCAACACTTTTACATAATGGTTTTTAGCCAGCAGACTCAAACAAAAGAAAAGTGCAAAGGCAGAAGTGCTGTGGCCCGATGGAAAACTATGGTATTCTGAAATTTCTACACCTTCCACACGTCTAAATGCTGGGTGATTGTATAAATAATGTAAAGGTCTCCAGTGATCTTGAAAAACAAAATTCTTTAACAGCTGTGTGATGGCTGCACTAAAAAGGTAGGTTAAGCCCACAAATAAAAATGATCTGTAGTTGTAAAAAAGAAGGGCGATTAACAAGGGCGCTCCAAACCAACCTTCAGCAACTTTAGTGAGCCAAAAGAAAATAAAATCGGCGACTTCGCTATTGATGCTGATTAGATATAGGTGTAAATCAATTTTGTCTTCATTTAAAGATAGCGCTAAACCTACTGCAATAAAGAGGAAGTAGGGAATGAAAAAATAGCGTTGTTCTGTGATGAATCGAAAAATCATAGTCAATAATAAGAAGAATTTTATATTTTAATTGTCAGAATTAGGATTTTTAAGATTAAAACATTTGAGCATTATATGATTTTTTCAATAGAGAACGACTACGTTAAAGCTACCGTAAACCAAAAAGGAGCCGAGTTAAGCAGCTGCATCAATAAAGAAAATGGAATCAATTACCTGTGGAAAGGCGATGCTACTTATTGGGGCAAACACGCTCCGGTATTGTTTCCGGTGATTGGAAAAGTAACAAACGACAGTATTAAAGTAGAGGGGGAGGTTTACCCAATGACCAAACATGGTTTTGCCCGCGACACCAATTTTGAATTAAGAAAACAAACATTAAACAGTTTGGAATTTGTGATAGTGTCTAACGAAGAAAGCAAGAAGTCGTACCCTTTCGATTTTGAGTTTGTGGTGAAATATACACTTAGTGAAAAAACTTTAATTACTTCATTTGCAGTTAAAAACACAGGTAAAACACCTTTGCCTTTTTCTGTGGGCGGACATCCAGCTTTCGCTTGTCCGATTAACGAAGAAGGTAATTTAAACGAATGCTATTTAGAGTTCAATCAAGAAGAGAATGCCGATAATGTTTTGTTGAATCCATCAACCGGATTTAGAAATGGTGAATTGGAGAGAGGCTATTTGCTAGGAAAGAAATTGGCATTGCACAACGATATTTTTAAGAACGACGCCTTGGTATTCTTTAATTTAAAATCGAGTGAAATTACCATCAAATCCAATAGCAATCCTCATGAGTTGAAGTTCTCTTTTGAAGGTTTTCCTCAGTTTGGAATTTGGGCTCCAGTTGGTGCGCCCTTCGTTTGTTTAGAGCCTTGGGCGGGAGTTTGCGATGAAGTTGGATACAATGGTGAGTTTAAAGATAGATTTGCCACAGTGGAGGTAGAGCCCAATCATTTGTATTTGTGCAGCTATAGTATGGAAGGGAAATAAAGTACGATTTTAGTCATAAAAAAAGGCCTTAGTTTATTTGTAAAAACTAAGGCCTTTTTTTTATTAATGTTTTATTTATTGCTGGTAGCTAAACTCCTTCTTCAAATTACCTACCATCACATCAAACTCACCTTCTTCGGTAACGCGTTTATTTTGTGCGTTGATGAAAGATACATCGGCAGCAGAGATAGAGAAAGAAATGGTTTTGCTTTCACCAGCTTTTAAAGCTATACGTTGAAAAGCACGCAATCTTTTCATCGACGGAGTGATGCTTGCGAAATGATCGCGAGTGAATAAATCAACTACTTCTGTCCCATCTATAGCGCCTGTGTTTTTAATAGTTACAGAAACTTTAATGCTTCCATCTCCTTTTAAAACTGTATCACAATTCAAAGCAGAATACTCAAAAGTAGTGTAGCTTAATCCGTGTCCGAAACCCCATTGAACATCATAACCAGTATCTGTATTACCTAACCCTAAATCTTCTTCAACGTCAGAATATTTCAAGTCGTAAGTTACAATGTTACCGCTGTATTTAGGATATGTGAAAGGCAATTTACCAGTTGGATTGTTTAAACCGAATAAGGTTTCTGCAATGGCTTTTCCACCCATGCTTCCTGGCCAGTAAGCCATTAATATTCCTTTGGCCAGTGGTTCGATTTCTCTGATGATTCTTGGGCGACCTTCTGTAAGCACGATGATTACAGGTTTGCCTGTTGCGTAAGCTGCTTTAACTAAATCTTGTTGTTCTTGCGCAAGTTCTAGTTCGCGGATAGAACCTGGAGTTTCAGCGTAGGCGTCTTCGCCAAGACATAGAACTATAACATTTGCATTCGATGTTTTAATCTTATTAGAGGTTTCAATAGATACATTTTCTGCACCAGCAACATTTTTCAATTCCTCAGCAATTGTAGTATAATACTCAGGATATTGATTCTCTTCATTTCCCTGCCACGAGAAAGACCAGCAGCCATTTAAGAAAGAAACTTTATCAGCACCCGGACCGGCCAACAAAATCTTCGTTCCTTTTTTTAATGGTAAAATTCCACCGTCGTTTTTCAATAAGGTCATTGCCTGACGAGCAGCATCTAAAGCCAATTCTTTGTTTTTAGGATTGTTGAATTGAGCGATTGCTTCTTTCTCGGGATATGCATTTTTAAATAAGCCCAATTTCACTTTTAAGGTTAAGATTCTTCCAACCGCTTCGTCGATTCTTTCCATGGAAACTTCGCCAGCTTTTACCAAGTCGATTAAGTGTGTGCAGAAATCCAATTCGAAAGGAACCATGCTCATATCGATACCTGCATTGATACCAATTTTAACTGCTTCACGCTCGTCTTTGGCAATGCGGTGACGACCATGTAAACGTTTAATGTCAAGCCAGTCGGTAACAGCAACACCTTTAAATCCAAGTTCCCCACGCAAAATATCCGTCAACAACCATTTAGATCCGTGAACCGGCACACCGTTAATTTCACCAGAGTTGATCATGATAGTAGAAGAACCCGCTTTAACAGCCGCTTCGAAGGGAGGTAGGAAAATTTCGCGCAATTGAGTTTCTGGGATAATAGAAGGTGTTCTGTCTTTTCCGGTTACCGGGGCAGAATAGCCTAAGTAGTGTTTCATACAAGAAGCTACTCCGGTTTTTTTATCTATGCCATCTTCTTCATATCCTTTAATTGCAGCGCATCCCATTGCACCCACCAAAGTTGGGTCTTCACCGTACGTTTCGCCAAAGCGAGCCCAAAGGGGCTGACGAGCAACATCTAACACAGGAGCGTAATTCCAGCGGATACCAGCGGCACGAATATCGGCAGCAGTAGCTTTAGCGCCTAAGCGAGCCAACTCGGGATTACGTGTGGCAGCCAAAGCAATATTTTGAGGGAACAACACTGCTTCTTTGTGGTAAGTAGCGCCATGAATGGCATCTACACCATATAATACGGGAATTTTATGAGGCGTTTTTAAAGCGTAATCTTGAATTTCGGTAACAATACTTCTCCATTCCTCTTGAGAAAGTGCAGCGGCATAAGTATTTAAAATATTTCCTACTTGATGTTTCATCAAAACATCTTCGAGCTTCTTTTTATCTAAAGTGGTTTTTCCTGTAACAGAATCTTTTGTGGTTAAAACGGTAAGATTCAGAATGGCCATTTGGCCCACTTTCTCTTCTACACTCATCTCGCTCATTAATTTTTTTACTTCCTCGGGGAAGTCGTTTTGAGAAGTTTCCGATTTATTTTCGGCAGATGGTGAACAAGAAAAAAGGGTGAAAGCTGTTAAGCTTGAAAGTAAGATTCTACGCATATTCATAAGTAGTGATTTTGTTTAGCGAATATAGAGGAAGTAGTGAAGGAAAGCAAGCCTTTTATGAAGGTCAGTGTTATGTCAGTACCCGAAAAAATTAGGACAAAGTAATAATTTAAAAACCGCTTATAAAATTATTACTTTTAATGCATGAGAAAATATCTACTGCTTTTGTTCCTTTTTCCTTGCAGCTTGTTTGGCCAAAAAACAACTGTTTTTTCTTTCGATACCATTGAAAATAGAAGGTGGGTAGGGGCCGATTTTTGGGCCAATCGTTTGCAAAACTGGGAGGTTAAAAACGGGAAAATCTACTGTTCTCGTTCCGAAGAGTTAAGTACACTGCATCTTTTAACCCACGAAATGCAAAGCAGCAAGGGTTCAAGCGAAATTAATTTTGAAATAGGAAGAAATGAATTAGCAGCAAAAGATACTGCAGCCAAAGCAGGAATTATCGTAGGTTTAAGCGATGAAAGCTTAAACTACAAAGCCAGGGCGATGATTCAGCGCTTTACTTTAAAGGAAGATGGCGTTTGGATAGGCATTAAGGGTAATCGTTTGTTTGCACAAGATTTACCTACATCAAAAATACTGTGTAATGCCGATGTTGCTGCCAATTTCAAATCGAAGGAGAGCTTAAAAATTCGCTTGCTAATTAGTAGAACCAAAAACAATGAGCCCCGAATATACCTTTATGTTGACGACCGATTCGTGCAAGAAATAGTGATTACCAATGAAAATAAAAATGGGAATATTGCTTTATCTGTTGGTTCAACCAAAGCTGGTAGTGAGTTCTACTTCAATAATTTAAGTGTATCAAATTTGGCAACAAAGAAAGAACGAGCCTTCGGTCCGATTTCCACATGCCTTTATACCTTAAACGATAATGTATTGAATTTTTCGGCGCAGCTAATGCCCATCAATCATCACGAAAATGATTCTGTAGTGATTGAGCTTAAACACGACAATAAATGGTTTAAGCTGGCCACAGTTGCGGCACGAGATAATCAGGCGCGGTTGCGCGATGTTATTTGGAATCACTCTAAAGCAATATCCTATAGAGCGCGCTTAAAAAGAGGTGATTTATTGCTGGGCAATTTTTACGAAGGAGTTATTGCAACACCCAACAAAACATCCAATGAAGTGCGCATTGCTGCCTTAAGTTGCAATGCAATTTATGCCATATCACAGCAGTACATGGATTACAAAAGTATTTGGACTCCCTACGAATTGTTGGAGCAGAAATACAAAGAATTACAGCCCGATTTATTGCTTTTCTTGGGCGATCAAATGTATGAAGCCAGGCCCATGCCACTAGAAACAGATGCCACTTTACTTGAAACCGATTACAATTACCGGTGGTTGCTGTGGTGCCTTGAAATGAATGACTTGACAAGGAATCTACCCACAATTATCATGATGGATGACCATGATTATTTACAAGGCAACTTGTGGGGCGATGGGGCTAGATTGGCCGATAAAGAAGTGCCCGCTAACTTGCCTGCTCATTACCGCAGCCACGAAGACGATTGGCAAACCGATAACGGCGGATTTGTAATGGATGTAGATTTTTTGAATAGAGCTCAGATGCTACAAACCGGACACCTTCCTAAAACATACAGCAAATCAGATAATCGCATTAACAATTATTTCACTACCCTTAATTTCAATGGTGTAGGTATGGCAATTTTAGAAGATAGAAAGTTTAAATCGGCACCACTTAAAGCCTTGCCTAACGTACCATCAATCGTTGGAATTTCTTTAAGTGACTCTATTTCTGTTGATTCACTAAAAAATAATGAAGCTGTGTTGTTGAATGATGAGCAATTGAAGATGTTGAACGATTGGTCGATGGAGTGGAAGCGTCAAGATATGAAGCTTGTTTTTACCCAATCGGTTTATGCTTGTTTGAGTTCAGTGCGAAGAGGCTATGTTCCGTACCTTTCAGATAACATTACAGTGAATAACACTTCTGCTATTGCTGCTCGTTTAGCAAAAGACATGGACGCTAACGGCTGGCCAAAAAATGGTAGAGACACAGCTTTGAAAGTAATTCGCAAATCGGCTGCACTTATTGTTGGCGGCGATCAGCATTTTCCAAGTATTTCGCAACAAGGTATTAACGATTGGAAAGATGCGGCATATACCTTAACTGTTCCTGCTTTGAGTAATGCTTATCCGCGATTTTTTATACCCGACTCATTAGATTTTTACGGAAACAACAATTACAAAGATGGTTTTGGAAATAAGGTAAGTATGTTGAGTTATTCTAATCCAGTAAAAAAAGATTCAATGCCAATGTGGTATGAGGGTGCACCTGGTTTCGGATTTATTGTGTGCGATAAAGCGGCAAAAACCTACTCGATGCGATTTATGGATTTTGCCAATCCAAGTACTTTCGAATATGAACAAAAAATTAAAGTAGCTGATAATGCTTATTCTTCATCGCCCTACAAAACAAAAACTATCAAGGTGAAGGCTGCCAATCCTTTGTTGATTTTAAAAGATGAAAATGGCAAGGTACTTTATTCTCTTCGCGGAAATAATTTGCAGCTCAATGTTCCTGCAGCAGGGAAATATTTTATTGAGGTAATTGGGGATAAAGAGAAAAAGAAAACGCTTAAAGTTGTGGTGAAAAAATAGGACAATAGTTCCTTCGTTCCTCAGGATGACAACCACTGTAAATCTGAGTATGATTGAGTTTTGAGAAAGTTTGTCATCCTGAGGAACGAAGGAACTATTGTCCTATAAGTAATTTAACTCTATTCCAATATCACATTGTACTTCTTAGGGTATTTCACCTTGTATGTAAATCTAAACACTTTTTCTTCAGATGGATTTACCGTAAACTCATTGGTTATGATGCCTGTTTCGTTATCTAGTATTCCTTCTTTCACTTCCGAGCTCACTTCAATATCGCCATTGCTTGAAACCGGAATTTGATCTTTAATTTCAATGGTAACAGCTTTCGCTTTGTTGTTTTTCACTTTAATTTCCCAAGTGTATTCAACAGATTTGTCGCTACCCAAAATCATTTTCTTAGATTCTTCACCAACTTTAGTTCTGCTGATTACTATGTTTTTGTCGCTACCTAAAGAGATGTCCATAGTGTCGTTCGCAGCTGCTGGGTCGATAAATGAATTACCTACAAAGGCATCTTCAAAAAAGATGTTGGCTTCACCTGCCAGCAAATTGTATTTCTCCCAATTGGTAATTTGGGCTACCAAAAAAGCAGTTGGGTCGAGTTTAGGAACCGCTTTGTATTGGTAAGTTGCAGCCACTTCATGTTGAGCAATATCTACTTTGTGGTTTTTGCTGTTAGATGCAATAGTGTAAGGAGTTGAGATGATGTATTGGGCAGTGGTTGTTGCTTCTTGATAGTTAGCGATTGGAGCGGCGTATTCCATCATTTTGTTGTTGCCAGATAAATTATGTTCACTCGGAGCTGATTTAGCCAATTTGTCATCAAAATCTGGGCATGCTAAAGGCCTAGTTTTATATTTTTTACCATAATTTTGAACCCAAAAATCAATATTCCACTTATTAATACTTGGTGCTTGTCCGCTCACACTCGGATTCCCAGTAGACAAAGTCAGTTCCACATCTTTCCAATCGCTACCCGTATTTTGTTGAATATTTGCTTTGTAATCTAATACAACCGGACTATTAATGTCTTTTGCTCTTATGTCGTAGGTTGGATACCAAGTTGCATTGGTGGTATAATAAGAAATTTCAAAAGCAGCAGCGCCGCCATTTGCATAAACCTCCATTAAAATTTCACCCGTTTCTTTTCCGTGGTTGTAGCCCAAAGTATTTTTCTCGTTAATTAATCGGTTTAAAGTATTTTCAATACCTCTTGTTTTTAATTTCCCTTCTTGAATTTTTTCTGCCACTTCACCTAAATGGTCGCGATAGAATTTCGCCATTTCTTGCAAATCGGCAATGTCTAGCACTTCTTCACCTTTAATCGATTTGTTGGCCAACACCATTGCTTTTTCTTCTTCCAACACCTGCACTTTAGCATTTGATAAAGCCAATTGGTCGTTCACCAATTCAATGGAATCATTCAACGCAATTAATCTTTTTGGCGCCGAAGCTTCTTGCACATAATTAATTTGATGAATTACATTTATTAAAGTCACCCCTTTGGTTTTTACAGTTACCGAGTTGGCTTGAATAAAAGGAGATAAATCACCTAGCTTAACAGTTTGTTTACCTTTTAATAATGTAGTACTTCCTTCATGTGTAACTTGAGCGCCCTGAAGAAAAACGGTTACTTTTTTAATATTGGCCGTAATTGCTTTTTCATATTGAGCAAAGCTTTGAAAGCTAATGGTTAAGGCTATTGCAGAGAGAATTATTCTTTTCATGTAAATTAATTTTTAGTAAATGTACTGCTAAACGCAATGCCTTTCTTTTTCATTGCGCAGTACTTTTCAACACCGCAACTAACATACCATGGTTCAAAGTTTAAAGTTCAAAGTTTAATGTTAGCCAAAGAAGTTTATATTTTAGTAGCATGAAGCAAAAACCATTGATTTTAGTTACCAATGATGATGGTGTTACCGCACGTGGTATTCGCGCTTTAGTTGAATTTATGCGCGAAATAGGCGATGTGATTGTGGTTGCACCAGATAAAGGCATGAGTGGTATGGGGCACGCCATCACCATTAATTCTACTTTGCGATTGCTTGAAATGCGCAAAGAAGAAGGATTTTTACAATACAGCTGTTCAGGCACTCCCGTAGATTGTGTGAAGTTTGGTGTAAAGGTAGTTTCGCCCAATAGAAAAATAGATTTGTTAGTTTCTGGTATTAACCATGGCTCTAATTCTTCTATCAATGTTATCTATTCGGGTACGATGTCGGCAGCTATTGAAGGTGCCATTGAAGGTATTCCTGCTATTGGTTTTTCATTATGTAGTCACAATATCGACGCCGATTTTTCACCTTATAAAGAGTATGTTCAATTGCTCGCCAAAAAAGTGTTGGAGAAAAACTTGCCTAAAGGAATGTGTTTAAATGTAAATATTCCTTGTTTACCTAAAGTTGAAATAAAGGGAATGAAGGTGTGTCGCCAAGCCAATGCTTATTGGGATGAGCTATTTGATGAGCGTAAAGATCCTTTTAACAATTCGTATTATTGGTTAACCGGACAGTTCGTTAATCTCGACAATGGTGCCGATACCGATGAAGAGGCCTTAAAAAATGGATATATCTCTATTGTACCCACAAAATTTGATTTAACAGCACATGAATTTAGGAAAGAACTGGAAGACTGGATCTCCACAAGCAAGTAAATTTCGCAATCGTGGAGTTTTGCATGGGTTCATTTTTCCCTTGCTCATTATGCCTATCGTGCTGTATCTTTTTTATTTAGATGCCAGCAGAAGATTCGATCCCGGTTATGAAGCGTATGCGTTAAAAGTTTTTTCTACTCTCCATAATTTTTGCAACGTTTTAAGCTTAAGTGTGCTGGGTAATTTAATTTTGTTTTTTGCCACTTTACGCAGAAATAATTTGTGGGGAGCTCGAGGTATTTTAGTTTCTACCATGGTGTATGCAGTGCTCGTTTTTATTCTTAAAATAATAGATAGCGGACTCGTATGAAGTATTATATTATAGCAGGAGAAGCCTCGGGTGATTTGCACGCATCAAACATGATGAAGCAAATTTTGCTGCAAGATAATGCTGCCGATTTTCGCTTTTGGGGTGGAGACAAGATGAAAAAAGTAGGAGGTGAGCTAGTGAAACATTACAAAGATTTAGCTTTCATGGGCTTTGTAGAAGTAGTGAAAAATCTACCTACGATTTTAAGAAATATTTCCTTTTGTAAACAGGATATAGAAAACTATCAACCCGACGCATTGATATTGGTAGATTACCCAGGTTTCAACTTACGCATTGCCCAATGGGCTAAAGAAAAAGGATACAAAGTTTACTATTATATTTCTCCACAAATTTGGGCTTGGAAGCAATCACGCGTTCATAAAATAAAGCGCATTGTAGATAAGATGTATTGTATTCTTCCTTTTGAAAAAGATTTTTATAAAAAGTTTGATTACGAGGCAGAATTTGTCGGACACCCTTTACTCGATGCCATTCAAAGTGATAGTATTCAAGATGTCGCAAGCATTAGAGAAAAATACAAATTTGGCTCAGATAAAATTGTGTTACTTCTTCCTGGAAGCAGGGAACAAGAAATTGCATCTATGCTTAAAGTGATGGTGCAAGTGGCTGCAAAAAATAAGGAGTATAGATTTGTAATTGCATCGGTGAATTCGATTTCCCCTTCGTTTTACAAAGAACAAATTGGTGATGTGAAAATCGACATGATTAGCGGCGACACCTACTCTTTATTAAGTGTGGCGTCGGCGGCTATGGTTACTTCTGGCACAGCCACTTTAGAGACTGCCTTGTTTCAAGTGCCCGAAGTGGTGTGCTATAAAGGTGGTAAAATATCATACTTAATTGCCAAGCAACTTATAAAAGTAAAATACATTTCATTGGTGAATTTAATTTTAGATAGACTCGTTGTTGCTGAACTTATTCAAGCCGAAATGAATGTTGATAGAGTAAATGTATAACTTAAAAAAGTTTTGGAAGAAGGGCCTTACCGAAATAAAATGCTAGCCGACTATCAAGAGTTAAAAGTGAAATTGGGCGGTGGTGGCGCTTCTCAAAGAGTGGCCGAAAGTATAGTGAACGATTTGAAAAAGTGATTCGATTATTAGTAGGCATATTGTTTTTGTGTTCTTTAGAGCTAAATGCGCAACAAGTTTTGGTGGGCATCTTTTCGCAGCAAAGTACCACAGCTGTTCACCTCACTACCACTCGTGGTTCTTATAAAGTGTTTGAAGATTCTAATGAACTGGGTTCTATTCCTGCAGAACATTCTTTAAAAATTACCTTGAAAGAAAAAATGCTGCATTTTACTATTAATGGTAAACATCATGCGGTAAAGCATCTTTCAATTCGCGGACAAGATTATGCGAACTCTTTTAAGATTGTAGCCAATTCCACATCGAGAAATTACGACGACAATTTAAAGTTAAAAGCGTTGTCGCATTCTATTCAAATTGTAAACGATGTAGCCCTCGAGCATTATGTAGGTGGAGTAGTGGAGAGTGAAGCGGGGTATAGATTAACGGAGGAATATTATAAGCTGCAAGCTATTTTGTGCAGAACCTACGCACTTAAAAATTTCCATCGCCATGAAGATGAAGGCTATCATATGTGCGACGCTGTTCATTGTCAGGTTTACTTTAGTAAAAGCTATAAAATTAAATTGGTAGCAAAAGCAGTGGAAGCTACATCTGGCTTGGTGATTACCGACAAACAGTTGAATTTAATTGATGCGACTTTTCATTCTAATTGTGGCGGACAAACATGCAATTCAGAAGATGTGTGGTCGAAACCTCTGCCATATTTGCGTTCTGTGCAAGACACCTTTTGCACCAAAACAAAAAATGCACATTGGAAAAAGGTGATGCATAAAGACAAATGGAACAAGTATTTACGCGCCAATGGCATTAACGGAAATCAAGACACCATCATCAACGGCGAGCTTTATTTCGTTTGTACTACCGACCGACAAGCAGCAGTTTGTTTTCCTGGTGGAAAAATTAAGGCAACTCAAATTAGAAATGATTTTCATTTGCGATCTGCTTTTTTTGAAGTGAAATCGGTAAAAGATTCGGTTTATATTTTAGGTAAGGGTTATGGTCATGGCGTTGGCATGTGTCAGGAAGGCGCCATGGAAATGGCAAAGCGCGGCTTTAGCTACAAACAAATTATCGATTACTATTTTCAAGAGGTATTATTGGTGAATTTAAGTGCACTTACTTTTTTTAAAGAAGATTAGAACGATTTCTTTCTGAAACCTCTTTTGTCATTGCATAATTTGAACCTTTAATAAAAAAGAATATATTTGCAGCGGCAATTGGTCCCGTAGCTTAACTGGATAGAGCATCTGACTACGGATCAGAAGGTTGGGGGTTCGAATCTCTCCGGGACCACTCCAAAAAAAGGGATTGAAGTATTTCAATCCCTTTATTATTCAAGCTTTTTACTGCAAATGAACCCATTCACCGAATATAATTTCAACAAGCAAATTCTTACCGCTATCGATGATTTGGGCTTTACTGAAATTACACCCATTCAGAAAAAGTGTATTCCTGTTATTACTTCCGGACAAGATGTATTGGGCATTGCGCCAACAGGCACAGGTAAAACAGCTGCTTATTTATTGCCACTTTTAAGAAAGTTGGGCTATGCTCAAGGTAGCGAGCCACGAGTGTTAATTGTGGTTCCTACGCGTGAATTAGCGGTTCAGGTTGAAGAGCAATTCAATGCTTTGGCCAAAAATCTCGATTTAAGGATGGTTTCTTTATATGGCGGAGTAGGCATGAAGAGTCAGATTGAAGCCATCAACCAAGGTGTAGATATGATTGTTGCCACTCCAGGTAGATTCATGGATATCTATTTGAAAGGGGAGTTGGTGGTGAAACAAATTAAAACTATGGTTTTAGATGAGGCAGATAAGATGCTCGACATGGGCTTTCTTCCTCAGCTTAATAGAATACTAGAAGTCATTCCAGTAAAAAAACAAAAGCTTTTGTTTTCGGCTACTTTTCATCCTAAGGTAGAAAAATTGGCTGGCGACTTTTTAGAGTTTCCAACCAAGATTGAGGTAGAGCAGGAGGCAACACCAATTAGTTTGGTAGAACAACGTTTATATGAAGCAAAGAACTTCAAAACCAAATTAAATTTATTGCTCTTCTTACTTAAAAATGAAGCAGATATTTCTCGTGTTATTGTTTTTGTGAAAACCAGAACCAACGCCGAAAATGTATATAGGTTCTTGGAAAGAAGAGATGTAGGTACTATAAAAGTGTTGCACGCCAACAAAGGGCAAAATACCCGATTGAATTCCATTGCCGAATTTAAAGAAGGAAACATTAGAATTTTGGTAAGCACCGATATTACTGCCAGAGGTATAGATGTAGCCATGGTGACGCATGTTATCAATTTCGATGCGCCTATCATTTACGATGATTATGTGCATAGAATTGGTAGAACGGGTAGAGCCATGAACAAAGGAGTAGCCATTAGTTTTGCCAATAAGCTCGATTTGTATCACTACACTAAAATTCAAAAAAGAATTAGAATGGAGATACCTCGTTTTCATATTCCTGAAGGAGTGGTGCCAGGCGATGACATCGAGTTTGAAAGAAAAGATATGGAGCGTGAATTGGATGATTTACGCAAAAAAGATGACCCAACTTTTCAAGGTGCTTTTCACGAAAAGAAAGGAAAGAATTTCATTAAAAAGTTCAATCGGTCTTTTCAATGGAAGAATAAGAAGCGAGACGACAAAAAAAAGTAGTTCGGTCTTCGCAGAGACAGATAGAATCTGTCTCAAAAAGATTAATTCCTTTTCAACGGAATATTTTGCTATTTAAGACAGATTCTACCTGTCTCTAAACGAAGAATTTACTTCAGTCGGCTATTTAATTTTCTAAACCAGGCACAGAATCTATTCCTTTCATCAATTTTGAATAGTACGGATAATCTAAAATCTATGCTGTTTTATCAAAATTAATCGCACTTCCATTTGCCAAATCAAAAAAGGTAGCTGGGGTTAAAGCACTTTTAATTTCAAATTCTCCATTGGCAGCAGCAATAGTTTGAGTTCTTTGGTTTTTAAACGACTCCAATCAATCGACATTTCCATCGGTATTGGTGATTTTACCTTTAATAACAGTATCGAGATTTACAATTTTTTCTTCTTCAGAGCATGCGAAGAACATAGTGGTAGCCAAGCTAAGCAAAAGTAATTTCTTTATAGATGATTTTTTGTGTTAAGCAATACAGTAAAATTTCCCATTTCTAACATGCCTGAATTTGTTAGTGATAATTGCCTTATCTTCGCCACTCATTAATACAATTACATTTTGGCAACTTTTGAAGCATTAGGTATCAGTAGCGATTTAATCAAGGGATTAAATGAACTCAATATCAACAAACCCACTCCTATACAAGAAAAAACAATTCCATTTTTATTGGAAAAAGGCACCGATTTTATTGGTCAGGCTCAAACTGGAACAGGAAAAACTGCTGCTTTTGGTTTGCCTTTGCTAATGAAGATTAATCCGAAAGTGCCTAAAATACAAGCATTGGTTTTGTCGCCAACGCGTGAGCTCGGACAACAAATTGCCAAGCAATTGTTCAAGTTTACCAAATATTGCGACCATAAAATATTTGTGGAAGCTGTTTATGGTGGTGAGAAAATTGAAATTCAAACAGCTCGATTGAATCGCCCCACGCATATTGTGGTTGCCACTCCTGGCCGACTGATAGACTTGTTGAATCGCAAAGCGCTAAGTATTGAAGATGTAAAAACCATTGTGTTAGATGAAGCGGATGAGATGTTAAGCATGGGCTTCAAAAAAGAATTAGATACTGTGCTAAAACACACCAAAGGCACACGACATACCTGGTTGTTCTCGGCAACAATGCCCAAAGAAATACTAGATATTATTAACAAATACATGGCACACGATGCCTTTAAAGTTCAAGTAGATAAAGAAAGTATAGTGAATCGTGATATTGACCATTTTTACAAATCATGCGATTCAAATGACAAACTAAATGTATTGTTGCAATTCTTAAAATCGCAAGGTGAAAACAGAGGTGTAATATTTTGTAAAACCAAAGTAATGGCTCAAACCTTAGCCAAGCAGTTGCAAGCCAAAAATGTGTTGGCTGAGGCTATAGAAGGCGATATGCAACAACGTGACAGAGAAAAGGTGATGCGTGCTTTTAAAAATGAAAAATTGCGAATATTGGTGGCTACCGACTTAGCTGCTCGAGGAATTGATGTAGATGGCTTAGCGTATGTTGTGCATTATCAATTGCCCGATCAAATTGAATACTACACACACCGCAGCGGAAGAACGGCGAGAGCTGGCAAAAGCGGATTATCATTAAGTTTAGTGACAAAGGATGAAATGAAAAATCTTCATTTTATAGAGAAGAATTTGGGTATTGATATTTTGGAAAGTAAACTGTGAAACAATTAATTCCTAAAACTTTTTGCGTTTAAATTTGGAAGATAATATTCCTCTCTCTTATATTTGATGCATAACATAAAGCATTTGGATTGATAGGTAATACACTGTTATCGCTTGAACCATGAAAAAGAAAGAATTCGATAAAAAACCAGTAAAAAAGAAAACTCTTGGTCAAGAGATTTCTAAGAAAGAAAAAACGAAGTTGAAAAAGAAAGCCTTTGAAGAAGATGATGAGGATTTCTTGGGTGAGGACTTTGAGCCATTGAATGACGATTTCTTCGAAGAAGATTAATTGGGAGGGTAAATTAATGTGCTATTTAGGGGAGTAATCTTCCTAATGATACACAGAGTCAGTATAAGCGAAAAGAACAGTTCGGTCATCAACGATTGGGGTGCAGATACTTTTTTTAAGAGTAATAGTTGAGCTGGGTGAAAATACCGTCTGTTACTCATTATTTGCCAATCATTATTTTGCCGATAGATTGAACATCTTGAAACTAAAATGTATAAGTATTTTGGATTAAAAAAAGGTCTGGCCACTTTCATGATCTAAATCGTAACATAATTATGCAACTTAGCGTAGCATCGTTTAACCATAAATGCTATTAGTTATGATAGGTTCTAAAAAGCATAAAAAAAGAGAACCAAGTTTGGTTCTTTCTTCACAAAAAGGCATCGCTTTTTTAGTTGATGAAGATGCTAGCTACTTAATTCAATTAGACCGAGAACTACAGAAAATATTACCTAGCATTCATTCAAAACATTTTCAATCTGTTGACCAAGCTATGCAAGCATTAGACGAAGATCCGTTATTGATATTTCTTAATCAATGGGATTCTACCGAAAACTCTACCATTAGCAGTGTAATCCAAGATTTCAAGAAATTAAAACCTTCTTTGGAAATCATTTTGCTTACTTCGAGTGACGACACCAAAAGCATTTCAAGTTCCCTGAATTATGGAGAGATAGGGCGCATTGTGAAAGGTGAAAACGCCTTAATTGATGTGCGGCACAATATGGCGGCAATACTTAAAAAACTGAGAATTATAGATGAGGCACAAGAAAAGAAACAGCTAAAGAAAATCATTGTTGTTGTAGCTATTTTTGTTGTCCTAGCAGTTTTTACCGCTTTGTATTTAACCTACGGATAAGCTTATTACAAAGGAACAGAATCACTATTGATCAACGTTTTTATATGCCGATTTTAATCTAATTAACAAGTGAAACCTTATACCTAATTATTAGTTCACCTAGTAAGCTCTGCTTCTATTTTTAATTGTAAATTTTTGTTCATGAAAAATATATATTCAATATTTTGCATACTTATCCTGCAAGGTGTTTCTATGTTTTCTTGTGGAAACAACACTGAAAACGATAGCATTTCGCTAGAAGCAAAACAATCTAAATCAAGCAAAAATAAGCCATTTAACCCAGTTCAGCCTCTTGATAAAAACCTAGCCAGTAGTGGTGTTGTTAGAATATCTGATCCAGCTAAGGTTAAGGAATTGAAAGATCAATTGCTTTCTAAAATAGAAGCGCAAAAACAATTGGAATTAAAAGAGTTAAAAAATAAGAGCATTGGTATTAGATATAAAGCAGGAGACACAAGTGTTGTTAAAAACATACTAGAGTTGTTAAAAAGCACAAACAAAAAAGAAAAAAACGAACTTTATGAGGAGCTAGCAAAAAGACATGGATTCCCGGCCTACTCAATTAAAGAAAAAGTATTAATTGAATGTATTTTTTCCAAAATAGAAATTGCCGATGAAGAGAAAATGGCCATTCAACTTGCGGGAATAATGAATCTCCCAGATCATTCCTCTAAGTTTGAAGCCAGATTATTGTCGGGGCAGTCGTTGCATCTTGGTCGCTTGTTTTTTTGGTTGGGTAAAAAGGGAACAAGTTTACTTGTTTTAAATAAGGTCGAAGAACTTTTGAAAACTGGAAAAATTAGTGAAGATCAAAAAACTGATATAATTTCAGGTTTAGTGCTGTTTGGAAAGAATGGAAATAAAGAAATTCAAAAAAAAGTTGGAGAAATAGCAATTGCGATGTTCAATAAAAAGCTGATTCCTGAAAAAGAATTTGACGAATTAAAGAAAAATAAAAAAGCAGGCAGTAGTGCCGACAACCTTTTGAATTGCATCTATAATTATGGAGATAAAAAGATTGTACCAATTGCATCTTCCATGCTAAAAAAAGGCATTAATGAGGCAAAAGCTTTAACTGCTATGGTAAGAATAAATGGTATAGCAGAAAAAACACGAATCTTCAATTTATTACAAGACCCCTTAGGCTATGATATTGCCCTCGAAGCATGCATTTTATTACACGATTCAATTATTAATTCATCCAGAGGAACTAAAGATTATTCTGTTGTAAAAGAAATATTCGTTCAACTCGAAAAACACAAAAAATATTCTGATGATAGACTAGAAAATGTTACGGAGACCATCATTAAAATGAATGCTACCGATTATTTGAATGAATTAAATACAGTTTTAAAAGATAAAGAATTAACAAACAAACTTAAAGTGCTTTGTAAATTGAGTGTGGGGCAGTTTTCTGAAGTAGCCAAAGATATGTATGATATGGGCTTGGTTTCAACTCCATACAGCAATAGCACTATAGAAAAAGCGAGAGGATCATATTTGTTTTTTGGCCCATCAGCAGATGTTTATAATTTCCTATCTGTATCGGGCTTGTTTCTATCTCTTGATACTGTTTTCGGCCGTTCTCCATTAAATTACGATAAATTAATTAAAAAATTTGCAGATAACAGCAATGGAAATCTAAAGGGAATGATGGTGTGGATGGACGCACAAAAAGATCCTTCCGACACAAACAAATATAAATACAAAATAACTATTATTTTGAATGAGCAGGCATATCTTGTTGAGCCTAAAGACAAAGGCTATTCCTTTGAAATTTCGCTTATTGTTGATGTCATAAATCAAATTTTAAAAGACCAGGGTTCTGAGAAATATTTCCATCGACTCAAATCAGAAAATCAAACTGTGCAATATCTTTTTGGAAAGAAAAATTCTGTTAATCAATTTACTACAAAGTATGGCTTAAATAAATCAGAATCATCGATTTCTATTTTTCCTGCCTCGTAATTTTTCGAATTGATAAATCAATAGTTCAATAAAAAAGGGAGTGAAAAAAAATGACTTTTGCTCATAACTCTACCTTTTTAAGGGTTATTAATTAAAACAAAGCTAGCGCCCTTCGCCGGCTTAGAGAAATGCAAAACGGTGTAAATCAGAGAAATAGAGTGTGTTTGGTGGAGGTAAATCAAAAAAAAGTTACCTCCACTCATAAGGGGTGTGAGCTATGCTCTTTTTTGCTTTTTTTTGCTTCGGACTAAAAACAAAAAAGCCTGAAATCAGTGAAGATTTCAGGCTTTTGCGTTTAAACAGTTCTCTATTAGCGGTCCGGACGGGACTCGAACCCGCGACCCCATGCGTGACAGGCATGTATTCTAACCAACTGAACTACCGAACCAATAATTGTTTAAAGAACTGTTTTCTTAAACGGAGGACAAATTTAGTGGATTTTTTTGGACTGGCAAATTTTTTGTGAAGTTTCCTGCAATTAATGCATTTTTGTTCGCTTCAACAAGTAGGGCATAAGCACGTTTTCTAAGCCTTTGTTCACGTCAACGTTCACAAAATCAATTCGGTATTGTCCGCAACGGTATTCTAATTCTTTTTGAAAGGCCTTCATTTGTCTTGAATATTCTTCTTTCAAATTTGATGGATTTGCCTTTAAAACTTCTCCGCTTTCTAAATCAATGAACTTGTAAGGACGATTTTCGAGGTTTAATTCTAATTCTACTTTTTCGTCCATTACATGAAATAATATGATCTCGTGTTTGTTGTGTTTCAAATGTTGCAAGGCAGAAAAAAGAGCGTCATTGTCTTTATCGCTGGCCGATTCGAACATATCGCTAAAAATAACTACCAATGAACGGCGATGTATTTTATCGGCTATTTCATGCAGGGCTTCAGCTACCCTCGTTGAGCGCAGTGGGGCAGGGGAGTTTAGTTTTTCTTCTAAGATATTGTACAATCTTTTGATGTGGGTGAGTCCCGATTTACATTCGGTGTGTTCTTCCACAGCAGCAGAGAAAGAGGAGAGTCCGGCCGCATCTCTTTGTCGTTGTAATAAATTAATGATTGCTGCAGCGGCGAAGCACGAAAAATCAATTTTGCGCAATTGGTTTTTGTTCGATTTTTCGGGAAAATACATCGAAGATGATAAATCTAAAATGACTTGGCATCGCAAGTTGGTTTCTTCTTCGTAGCGCTTTACAAAGAGCTTATCGGTGCGCGCATATAGTTTCCAGTCGATGTTTTTGGTTGATTCTCCTGAGTTGTACAAACGATGTTCGGCAAATTCTACAGAGAAACCGTGGAACGGACTCTTATGCAAACCCGTTATGAATCCTTCAACTACTTGTTTGGCAAGTAATTCAAGAGAACCAAATTTATTTAAATCTTCTAATAACAAATCGTTCAATGTTTAATGTTCAATGTTTAATGCTCAATGATCAATGTTGGCTGTGTAATGCTTAAAGTTAGCTAACATTGAACATTAAACCTTGAACTTTGAACTAAAAAACTACAAATAAAAAAACCTCATCCGTAAGTTAACAGATGAGGTTTTTCTATTTGTTGTTTTTTAAAGACAAGCTTTCAATTTATCAGCCAATACTTGTTTAGGCACTGCGCCAACTTGTTTGTCTACCACTTCTCCATTTTTCAAGAAAAGTATGGTAGGAATGTTTCTGATACCATATTTAGCTGAGATGCCAGGGTTGTTGTCAACGTTAACTTTTCCAACTACGGCTTGTCCGTCGTATTCTTTAGATAACTCTTCTACAACAGGCCCCACCATTCTACATGGTCCGCACCACTCTGCCCAAAAATCTACTACTACCGGTTTGCTCGATTTAAGAGCTAACTCTTCAAAATTACTGTCGGTGAATTCTACTGCCATAATTGTGTGTTTTAATTGTTGTGTTAAAAGTATACCTATTTATTCTAATGCAATCTTTTCGTTTCTATATTTTTCTTAAGAATTTATAAACAAAAACTATAATTCTTAGAATCCCTTAGTTAATCTTGAATTCCACGATTTTTAGTTCTTTCAATTCTTTGATGAATTCATTGCTCACATTTACTTTTTTGCTGCGCGATGGCATATCTACTTTGATGCGTTCGATATTGTCTATCACGTTTAATTGCAAGCGACAAGTGCCTGGGTGCTTATCTATCATTAAGTTTAGTTGTTCTACTAAATCTAAAGTAAGAGTATCTAAATTAACTTTCAGAGTGATCGATTTTGTGAGCTTTTCTCTTACTTCAGAAAGCAATTCGATATGATTTACTTTGAGTTCTAGCTCGCTATCGTCTTTCGCAAATTTTTTGGCTTGTACTTTTCCTTTTAGATATAGGTATGAACCCATCACCAAGTATCGTCTGAATTTTAGGTAGTCTTCGGCAAACAAGAAAAACTTGCAAGAGCTGGTGTAATCTTCAATGGTTAAAATGCCAAAAAGTTTTCCATTTTTACTCATTCTCTCGCTCGCTTCGGTAACCACGCCAGCAAAGGATAATTCGCGCATTCTTAATTTTCCTATATCTTCATTTAAAGCCTGAAAAGTGCCATTTACAAAATGATCCATTTCTAGTTTGAAGTCGTTGAGCGGATGACCCGAAATGAAAATACCAACCACTTCCTTCTCTTTATTTAATGTTTGAATATTGCTCCACTGCTCGCATCGTGGCATTGGTGGCGCAGGAACTTCTTCATTACTTTGTGCACCAAATAAAGAAACTTGAGAGGTATCGGCTTCACCTTGCGATTGCACGCCGTACTTAATTGCTTTCTCTAAAAAGGTAGAATCTTTATCGTTGGCTTTAAAGAAAAATTGTGCGCGATGCGTTCCCACAAAACAATCGAAAGCACCTGCCAAAACAAGGTTTTCCATCGCTTTTTTGTTGGCTGCTCGAAGGTTAATTCTTTTGGTTAAATCGAATACGTTTTTGTACGGTCCGTTGGCTTTTCTTTCGTCTACAATCGATTCTACAGCGCCTTCACCAACACCTTTAATAGCGCCTAATCCGAAACGAATCTGCCCTTTTGAATTTACCGCAAACTTGTGCAATGACTCATTCACATCAGGCCCCAATACTGATATTCCACCTCGCACACATTCTTCCATAAAGAAAGAAACATCGGTGATGTTGCCCATGTTGTTGCTCAATACCGACGCCATATATTCTGCCGGATAATGCGCTTTTAAATAAGCGGTTTGATAACCAATTAATGCGTAACAGGTAGAGTGCGATTTGTTGAAGGCGTACGAAGCAAAGGCTTCCCAGTCTTTCCAAATCTTACTTAATTTCTCTTCGTTGTGTCCTTTTTCTTTTCCTTTTTCGATGAATTTCGGACGCATTTCATCCAATACATCCTTCTGTTTTTTACCCATCGCTTTTCGCAATTTGTCGGCTTCACCTTTGGTAAATCCGGCCAACTTTTGCGATAACAACATCACCTGCTCTTGGTACACTGTAATACCATAGGTCTCTTCCAAAAACTCTTCCATTCCTTCTACATCATAGGTGATTTCTTCCACACCGTGTTTACGTTTGATGAAAGAAGGAATGTATTCAATTGGTCCGGGACGATACAAGGCATTCATGGCAATTAAGTCGGCAAACACTGTAGGTTTAAGGTCCTTCATGTGTTTTTGCATACCCGGACTCTCATACTGGAATATACCCACCGTTTCGCCGCGTTGAAAAAGCTCATAGGTTTTTACATCGTCGAGCGGAATCAAATCAATATCTATTTCAATGTTGTGTTTGTCTTTAATGATGGCGATGGCATCTTTAATGAGGGTTAATGTTTTTAAACCCAAGAAGTCCATTTTAAGTAGGCCCGCACTTTCCACCACCGAGTTGTCGAACTGCGTGCACCACATCTCCGAATCTTTGGCAACGGCAACGGGCAACAATTCTCTAATGTCACTTGGCGTAATGATAACACCGCAAGCATGAATACCAGTGTTACGCACAGAGCCTTCTAAAATCTTTGCCTGACGCAATGTTTGTCCCTCTAAATCATCACCTTTATAAATCTCTTGAAGACGTTTGGCCATTTCAAATTCATCGGGACTCAGCGCCTCTTTCAACTGCTTTTCATCCATACCAAAAAGCTTGTTGAGCTTAAGGTTGGGAACGAGCTTAGAGATTCTGTCGGTATCGGGCAAAGGTAATTCTAGCACCCGACCGGTATCGCGAATACTCGATTTCGCGGCCATGGTACCGTAAGTAATAATTTGCGCTACTTGTGATGAACCATATTTGTTGATTACATAATCAATTACACTTTGACGACCTTCATCGTCGAAGTCGATATCGATATCGGGCATCGACACCCTTTCTGGATTTAAGAAACGCTCAAAAAGTAAGTTGTACAATATTGGATCTACGTTCGTAATTCCTGTGCAATAAGCAACCGCAGAACCAGCAGCAGAACCCCTTCCTGGTCCAACCGAAACGCCTCTACTTCGGGCCTCGGCAATGAAATCTTGCACAATTAAAAAGTAACCAGGATAACCCGATTTGGCAATAACATCCAACTCGAAATCTAAACGTTCACGAGTAGCATCATCCATCTCAGGATAGCGTTTTTCGGCACCTTTATAAGTTAAATATCTTAAGAAAGCATTCTCACCACGCTTGCCACCATCGGCCAAATCTTCTTCGCTTTTGTATTCATCCGGAATATCAAATTTAGGCAAGAGAACATTGGCGTTGAGCGAGTATCCTTCAATTTTTTCAATGATTTCGTTGGTGGTGATAATGGCTTCGGGCAAGTCTTTAAAGAGGGTTTTCATTTCCTCTGCCGACTTAAAATAAAACTCATCGTTGGGGAAACCAAAACGATAGCCGCGTCCGCGACCAATAGGCGTTGATTTCTTTTCGCCTTCTTTCACACACAACAAAATATCGTGTGCATTAGCATCTTCTTTATTGAGGTAAAAAGTATCGTTGGCTGCAAAATATTTTACGTTGTGAAGCTTACAAAACTTAAGTAAAGTTTCGTTCACACGATTTTCTTCTTCTAAGCCGTGACGCAACAATTCAACATAAAAATCATCGCCAAATTGTTCTTTCCACCACAAGAATGCTTCTTCGGCCTGACGCTCACCAACGTTCAAAATTAAGTCGCCAACTTCGCCACGTAATCCGCCAGAAAAAGCGATTACATCATCTTTAAATTGCAGCAATATATTTCTATCGATACGCGGCACATAGTAGAAACCATCTATGTATGCGGCCGATGATAACTTAGCTAAATTATGGTATCCTTTTTTGTTTTTGGCAATCAATGGAATTTGATATCCATTGTCTTTGTTGCTTTTGCTCTTATGATCTTTACACACAAAAAACTCACAACCTAAAACACCTTTGAGCGGAATTTTATTGAAAGGTTCACCCGCTTCTTCGGCCTTCTTTTTCTCGTCGGCAATACCTTTGTTGTGCTTGTTAATGGCACTCACAAAATCGAAAGCCGCCATCATGTTTCCCAAATCGGTAAGTGCCACTGCAGGCATATTTAGTTTCGCCGCTTTCTTTACCAAATCTTCCACTTCTGTGGTAGATTGAAGAATAGAATATTGAGAGTGATTGTGTAAATGCGCAAAAGGAACATCTAGTAAAATCGACTCGTCGATTTTAGTTTCGGGAGTGAGATTGGAGGATTGGCTTAAGACTTTTAACTTCTGACTTTCTTCTTTAAGATTGACGTGTTTTAATCCTATTAAAGCAATTTCGTGTGTATTGATTTCACGAAATGTTTCAATGTAATCGTTAGGAGCTTTTAAAGAATCAACCGTGAAATGCCCTAAACGAAGCAACTCTAAAAAGCAACGCGTAGTCGCTTCCACATCGGCAGTAGCGTTATGCGCCTCATTAAATTTTTGTTTGAAGAGAAACTCGTGCAATTCGGTAAGAGTGGGCAATTTAAATTTACCTCCACGTCCGCCTGGTAATCTACAAAGCTCGGCCGTATATTCTGTACAAGTATCAAGAACAGGAAGGAGAGAGAGGTTAGAGTCGACAGACTGCCGATGAAACTCACAGCCCATGATGTTGAGGTCAAAACCAATATTTTGTCCGACTACGAATTTCGCCTGAGCCAAAACACGATTAAAATCTTCCAGCACAAAATTCAAATCAACACCTT